>NZ_JBHXTE010000033.1:0-115706 GCF_042677545.1 Streptomyces sp. NPDC127108
GTGCCGGTCACCGGCACGTCGCACCACCCGCGCTCCCGCTCAGGCGGCCCCGACACCCCCGGTGCACGCCGCCCCGGGCTCGGGTGTCTGCGGGCCCTGGACGTACTTGTCCAGGAACTGGTCCACCCGCGGGTCGGACGCGTCGGTGACGGAGAGCTGGCGTCCCCACGCGGTGAGCGTGATGGCGCCGCGCTGTTCCGCGACCGGGCTCATGAGGGTGTAGGGCGTCCCGCTGACCTTGCCGCCGAGCCGCTTGATGTCCGCGGCGGCGGCCTTGTCGTTGTACGTGATCCAGACGGCGCCGTGTTCGAGGGAGTGCACGGCGTTCTCCTTGCCGACCGGCTTGTCGTACACGTTGCCCTGGCAGTTGACCCAGGCCTGCGCGTGATCGCCGCCGACCGCGGGGGTCATGGGGTAGTCGACCGCCTTGTCCACGTGGTTGCGGCCGAGCTTCTCGGCGTCCCAGGTCTTCTCGCCCTTGACCGGAGCCGACGCCGAGGCGTCCCGCTTCTCCTGCTTGTCGTCGTACGACACCAGTGCGTACGAGCCGAATCCCACGAGCCCCACGACCACGGCGACGCTCGCCGCGACGGTGAGGATGCGGTGGCGTCGCTCGCGTGCCTGCTCGGCGCGGCGCATCTCCTGGATGCGGGCCTTGCGCTCGGCGGCGGTCGCGGCGCTCTTGCCTCTCTTGGAGGGCGACTTCGCGGATGTGCGCGCGGACGCCGAGGACTTGGGAGTGGGTCTGGGGGACTTGGAAGTGCTCATGGCCGTGGATGTCCTTGTCCCCGCTGTGCTGGGCACAGCGGTGGTCGCAGAGGGAAGGAAGGCAGCGGTACGCGCGCCCTCAGTGGGGCGCGCGCGGGCCGCCCTCAGGTCCGCTGCACCTGAAGGACGTGGAGGTCGGGGGCCTGCCGACGCGTGGGTCCGCGCGGCGCGGGCCGTGCGGTGGGAGAGTGCCGGGGCTGTCCGGCATGCTCGTCGGTGGCGGGGGCCGGGGGCTCGGGCGCGGGCAGCGTGAGCGCGGCGTGGTGGGTAACGGCTGCGCAGCGCTCGCTGGGCGGGCAGTCGTGGCCGAGGGCCGGTCCCGTCCCTGGTTCGGGTGCTGGTCCGGGTGCGGCGGCGGGGCTCGCGACGCCGGGGGCGGCGCGGCCGTCGCCGTCCTCATGGTGTGCCAGGGCCCCGAAGCACACGCAGAGGACGGCCAGGACCGAGGCCAGGGCACAGGCGAGCACGGCACAGCGGCGGACGGCCCGCGCCGTGCCGCCCCGTGTGTTCCGTATGCCTAGGGCCATGGCCGCAGATAGTACGTCCCGTTCGTCACCGCTGGTACGTCCGCTCCCCCACCGGGGCCGTCACCGCCCGTACTTCACACCCGGCCAGTCGTCGTACCGGCCCCACGCAACCCCCCACGCCGAAGGCCTTGAGCCAGACCTTGCACAAGACCATGGATGAGGGCCGCGCGGAGGGCGTCTCCGCGCGGCCCGTGGGATGTCGGCGCCCGACGCCGGATGTCAGACGTCCTCGGGCCTGATCCGGCCGCGCCATGCGCCCGACTCCCGCGCGCGGTGCTCGATGTACTCCTTGAACCGCCGCAAGTCGCCCTTGATCCGGCGGTCGACGACGCCGACCGCCTCGGCGGCCTTCTCCGCCAGGCCCTCGCCCTCGATCTCCATCACGAGCTCGACGCGGGTGCGGGACGCGTCCAGGGGCTGGAAGCGGACCATGCCCATCTGCTTGATGTCGCCACTGGTCGTACGCCAGGCGATGCGTTCGTCCGGGAGCTGGTCGACGATCTCGGTGTCGAACTCCCTGCGCGCGCCCGCGACCTTGGTGGTCCAGTGGTTGCGCCGGTCGTCGAGCTGGACGACTTCCTCCACGCCCTCCATGAAGCGCGGGAACTCCTCGAACTGCGTCCATTGGTTGTAGGCAGTGCGAGCGGGAACCTCGACGTCCACCGTCTCCGTGACCGTGCTCATCAGCGTGCCTCCTCCCGGTCCGCGGGCGCGGACCTGGTCTGTTCTGTTCGTCGGTCTGGGGCGCCGTTCAGCCGGGCCACGTCCCGGTCAACCGACGGGTGGCCACCGCTCCGCCCCGGTTCACCGCCGCCTTCACGGCGGCGAAGATCGCGCCCTGGAGCGTGGCCGCGAGCAACACCTCGCCCCAGGTCCGTTCCTCGTCCGTGGCGTCCGGCGCGTCCTCCTCGTGGCCGAGCTTCTTCCACGCCTGCCGGAACAGCGCGCCGGCCAGCATCCCGCTCACCGCGCCGAGGACCAGCCCGACCGGCTTGTACGCGATCCTCGCCGCCCGCAAGGTCTCACTTCTCCTTGCGCCGGAACATCAGCCACAGGGCGGTGACAGCGGCTGCGGTGGCCAGCAGCAGACCGCGGTTCTTGCGCGCCGCCTCGGCGCCCTGGCCCGCCTTCTGCTTCAGCAGTTCGGGCGTCTGCTCCTGGATCTTGTCGCCGGCCTGACCGGCCATCGCCTTGGCCTGGTCCGCGGTGTGGGCGGCCTTGGCCTTCACGTCGGTCGTCGCGGCCGCCAGCGCGTCGACCGTCCGGCCGAGCCCCTGCTTGGTCTCCTCGGCGTGCTTGCGCACCCCGTTGGGGACGGCCGGGCTCTTCGAGTGGTGCGTCCGCTGGGTCATGGATCAGTACTCCTTCGTCTCGATCGCGTCGGCCGACGCACCGCTTCGACGGGCTTCCGCCGTCCGGCACGACTCTCACGGCCGCCAGAGGGACGCGACGGCGAATCCCGCGCCGAACAACATCAACCTCCGCCACTCCGGGTGCCCCCGAGCGGCGACCTCACACCCGCGGCCGCGGATCCCCGCCGTGCTCCGCCGCGGAGCGGTGGGCCTTGGCGCTCTTGGCGAGCCGGGCCCACGCGTCCTGGTCGTAGGGGCACCGGGGGCGCAGGTTGACGCGCTCGCTCAGGAGCGTGCGTGCCAGGTCGTGGTGTCCGGCGTGCAGTGCCGACTCGACGAGGGTCTTCTGCACGGCGTCCCGCTGCGCGTGGCTGCCGCCGAAGGTGTGGAGGCGGTGCCGCAGCGGCAGCAGGAGGTCGACCGCGTCGGCGTAGCGCCCCTGTCCGTAGGCCACGAGGGCACGGCACACCGGAAGCCCGATCTCGGCGGTCATCGGCACGTTGGAGAGCCCCGGGCGGCCGGAGCCCGCGTCCCGCAGCCAGCCCTCCCGGTCGCGGATGAGCCGTTCGGCGTCGGCCAGGCGGCCGGCCCCGACGTGGGCCATGACGGCGTGGACGTCGTTGAAGGCGTAGTACGCGCCGTCGCCACGCCGCGCCCAGGCGTCGGCGAGGACGGGCCAGCGGTCGCCGGTGTCGGTGCCCGCGAGGTGGAGCCGCCAGAGCAGGGACGCGGCGTCCAGGAGCTCCATCGCGGCCCCGCCCGAACCCTCGTGGTGCACGGCGGCGTCGTAGACCTCGAGGACCTTGTCGGTGCGGCCGGTCTCCATGACGTACAGGGCGTAGTGCCACCAGTTGTGCACGTTGAGGTAGTTGCCGGCGGACCAGTCGTCGGCGCGGGCGTCGAGGTAGCGGATGCCGTCCTCGTACCGCCCCTGCATCTCGTAGGCGTGCACGACGGCGTGGATGCCCCAGACGTCGCGTGGATTGCGTTCGACGGCGTCGAGGCCCACGCGCTCGGCGGGCGTGTAGTGCCCGGCCTCCTCCAGGCCGAACGCGTACATGCCCTGGAGCAGGCCGTAGTGCGGATCGTCGGTGTCCCAGGCGGACAGCGCGCCGCCGACGCGGTCGCGCAGCAGCACGGCGTTGCCGGTGAAGAAGTCGATCTGGTGGCCGACGGCGAGGGCCAGGGCGTCCTTCGGGTGGGCCACGACGAGTTCGGCGAGGACGCGGCCCGCCGCGTGCATGTCGCCGTCGAGCCAGAGCGACGCGGCCTCGACGTGCATGCGCTCGCGCGGGGTGAGGTCGGCCGCGTGCACGTCCGCGCGGTAGGCCTCGAAGGCCGTGGCCGCCTCCGCCGCGTCCTGCTCCTCCGTGCCCAGCAGGCCGAGGTACGCGCCGAAGACGTGCCCCATGGCGGAGCGGGGCGATGCGTCGAGCACCGCTCGGGCCTCCGGCGCGACCTCCTCGCGGAAGTAGAGCAGGTGGTCGAGCGCCGCCTCGTAGTGCCGCACGGCGTCGCCGTCGGTGTGCGTCATCGTGTGCGCGTGCCGGTCTGTGACCACTGTGTCCTCCCGACGGGTCGCCTCGTGCCGCAGTGATCTCTGCCCGGTGTCGGGAGGGCGGACACCACAGCGGGACGCGGACAGCCGAATGGAGATGTCCGTACAGGACGTCCTTACCGCACACCGAACGGATGTCCAGAGTCTTCGCTTCCGGTCCCCCGGCCCTCGGCAGAGCGGGTGGTCGGACGACGCACACGAGGTCGCCCGTCGCGCGTCGCCTGTTGCCCGACAGACCGGCTTCTTCCACCGGCACGTGAAAAGGCGCCCGACCGGGGATCTCACCGGTCGGACGCCTTTCGTTCGGAAGCGTCCGGGGGGACGTCAGGGAATCAGGGAATCTGCTTGCTCACCTCCAGGTCGGCCTTCGGCTTGGTGACCTTGCCTCCGGGCGGGCCCGTGGTGCTGGAGTTGTTGCCGGTGACCGGGTCCTTGGTCGCCGAGGACACCGTGGCCGTGTTGTCGAGGTCGCCGCCGTCACCGTTGTAGGTGGCGGCGAGCTTCACCTTGAACACCCAGCTGACCGAGGCGCCGGGCGCCAGGGTCGCGAGGGGCCCGCAGGTGACGGTGCGGCCCGCGGTGCACGGGTCGTCGGAGGAGACGAAGCTCAGCGCCGTGGGCAGGACGTCGGACACCTGGACCTGTTCGGCCTGGGACGGGCCCTTGTTGGTGACCGTCACGGTGTAGTCGAAGGTCTCGCCGGGGGCGACGGGCTGGTCCGTCGCGGGCTTCTTCACGATCGCGAGGTCGGCGGCGGGCGCCGCGATCCCGCCGTCGGGCGGTCCCGCGGTGTCGGTGTCGTTGTCACTGCTCGGGTCGATGTTGTCGGCCGTGACGTGGGCGGTGTTCTTGATGTCGCTGCCGTCGCCCTGGTAGGCGGGGTCGACCTTCACCGTCAGGGTGTACTCCACCGTCTCGCCGACCTTGAGCGGGGTCGTGCGGCGGCAGTTGACGACTTGCCCGGAGACCGCGCAGCCCGCGGGCGACGAGGAGACGTACGACAGGCCCACGGGCAGCTCGTCGGTGAGCTTGACGTTGTAGGCGTCGGCCGACGGGCCCTTGTTGGTGACGGTGACCTTGTAGTCGAAGGTCTCACCGGGGCGCGGCGCGGTGTCGCCGACGGCGGTCTTGGTCACGGCCAGGTCGGCCGTGGGCTTGTTGACCTTGCTGCCCGGCAGGCCCGCCTCGGAGCTGGTGTTGTTGGCCGGGACGGGGTCCGCCGTGTCCGAGGAGACGGTCGCGGTGTTGCGGATGTCGCTGCCGTCGCCGGTGTACTCCGAGTCGAGCCGGACGGTGAACTTCCACGTCTTCGACGCGCCGGGTTCGAGGACGGCCTGCGGCCCGCAGGTGACGTCCTGGCCGGAGGCGGTGCAGCCGTCCGCCGAGCCCACGAAGGACAGGCGCGCGGGCAGGGTGTCGGTCGCCTTCGCGTCGAGCGCCCGGGAGGGTCCGTCGTTGGTGACGGTCACGGCGTACTCGAAGGTCTCACCCGGCGCGATGGGCGTGGTGGTCGTGGGCTCCTTGCCCGCCCACAGGTCGGCCTGGGGCTCGGTGACGCCGCCCGGCGGGAGCACCGCCGTGCTGGTGTTGTTGGTGAGGTCGGGGTCCTTGGAGTCGGACGTCGACGTCGCGGTGTTGCGCAGGTCGGAGCCGTCACCCTGGTACGCGGCACTCAGCTTGACCTTGAACGTCCACTTCACGGAGGCGCCGGGGGTGAGCCTCGCGTGCGGACCGCACGTCACCCGCTGCCCGGAGTCCGTGCAGGGGTCGGCCGACGACACGAAGGAGACGCCGTCGGGCAGCGTGTCGGTGGCGCTCACGTTGCGGGCGTCCGAGAGACCGGCGTTGGAGGCCTCGATCTCGTACTCGTACTCCTCGCCGGGGACGATCGGCCCGGTGCCGAGGGCCGTCTTCACCGTCGAGATGTCCGACTCGGGCGTGAAGGGTCCCGGCGGCGTGACCGGGTCCGGCTTGTTGTTGTCGGGGTCGGGGTCGGTGGCGTCCGACGTGCCCGAAGCGCTGTTGCCGAGGTCCGAGCCGTCGCCCTGGTAGGAGGGGTTCAGCCGGGCGAGGAACGTCCACTTCTTGGTCTGGCCCACGCCGAGCTGCGGCTCCGGACCGCAGGTCACCGTGCGGCCGCTCGCCGAACAGCCGTCGGCTGACGACACGAACGACATGCCCTCGGGCAGCGTGTCCGAGGCCGTCACGTTGCGGGCCACCGAAGGCCCGTTGTTCTTCGCCGTCAGGGTGTACGTGATCAGTCCGCCGGGCGGCGTGTCCGCCCGGCCCGCCACGGGCAGGACGCGGCTCAGCTCCGTGGTCACCCGCGGCGCGGCGCCGGAAGGTGCCGCCGCCCGGGCCGGGTCCTGCCCGGACCACTGCGGCAGCGCGCAGACCAGCGCGGCGACCGCGACGCCCACCAGGGCGCGTCGGCGATGTCGTGTCGTACTCATCTCACATCGGTTCCGTTCGTGCTTCGGTCGCGTACACCGCTGTACGGACGTGCGAGGGGAGGTATCCCGCCACTGCGGCGGGACCCGTCACGTAGGTGTGTTCTCGGCCGTCTTGCCGAACTCGAGGTCGGCGGTCGGCGGCTTGACCCGGCCGCCGGGCACGGTGGCGCTGCCGCTGTTGTTGCCGGTGTCGGGATCGGCGGTGTCGGCGTCGGCCGTCGCGACGTTGAGGACGTCCGTGCCGTCGCCGCTGTAGTCCGCGTTGAGCCGTACCCGGAACGTCCACGACGTGGCGGCCCCCGGCGTCAGGGTCGCGACCGGTCCGCAGGTGACCGTGCGGCCCGCCAGGGTGCAGCCGTCGGCGGACGACACGAAGGTGAGCGAGGTCGGCAGCGGGTCCGTGATCCGCACGGCGCGCGCGACGGACGGGCCCCTGTTGGCCACCGTCACCCGGTAGAAGTACTCCTCGCCGGGCGCCACCTGCCCGTTGGTCGTCGTGCGCTTGACGGTCACCAGGTCGGCCGAGGGCGCCCGCACTCCGCCCGGGGGCAGGGCGGCGGTGCTGGTGTTGTTGGTGAGGTCCGGGTCGGAGACGTCGTGGGTGACCTTCGCGACGTTGCCTAGGTCGGAGCCGTCGCCCTGGTACGCGGCGTCGAGCTTGACCCGGAACGTCCAGGACACCGAGGCGCTCGCGGCGAGCCTGGCCGCGGTGGGACAGGTGAGGGCCTGCCCGGAGGCCGTGCAGCCGTCGGCGGAGGACACGAACGTCAGGCCGGTCGGCAGGGTGTCGGTGACCTTCACGTTGGCGGTGTCGGACGGCCCGTTGTCGCGGACCGTGATCCGGTACTCGAACTCCTCGCCCGGCCGTACAGGACCCTGCCCGACGCCCGCCTTGCTCACGGCGGCGTCGGCCCGCGCGGTCACGGTGGTGGACGCGGTCGCCGTGTTGTCGGCGGGGTCGGTGTCGGAGCGGTTGCCGGGCTCGATGACCGTCGCCGTGTTGGTCAGGGTCGTCGGCTGGGCCGGGGCGGTGCCGGTGACGGTGTACGTCACGGTGCCGTCGCGCGCCAGGTCGGCGGTGGTGTCGAGGGGACCGGTCCCGGACGCCCTGCCGCACGCGCTGCCCGAGCTCGCCGAGCAGGTCCAGGTGACGCCGGTGAGCCCGGGTGCCGCGTCCTTCACGGCCGCTCCGGACACCGCGTTGGCGTCGCTGTTCCTGACGGTGACCGTGTACGTGACCGGTCTGGTCCCGGCCGCAACGGTGGCGGGCTTGCCGGACTTGGTGACCGACAGGTCCGCCGGGACGTTGATCTTCAGGTCGCCGATCTCGTGGTTGTTCGTGGCGCCGCCGGTGCCCGCGGAGAATCCGACGCGCAGGGTGGACGGCAGCGACGGCTGGCCGCTCACGGTCGACACGTCGAAGTCGCTGATGACCTTGGTGGACGTGGTGCCGGGTCCGGAGTCGGACCACACCGACACGAGGAGCTTGCCGCCGCTGGGCTGCACGGTGACGCGCACCGTGCGGAACTTGGCGCGGTTGCCCGTCTCGACGGTGCCGCCGGGGCCGTTGGCGGAGGTGCCGAAGCGGTAGCCGGAGGTGCCGTTGCCGCCGCCGCGCAGCACGATCTTGTTGGCCTGGGTGCCGGGTCCGCTCGCCCCGGTGGAGCTGGCCGAGAAGTTGCCGAACTCGTCGATGCCGACGCCCAGGAACGCGCCGGGCACACCGTTGCTGGTGCAGCGCGTCGCGAGTCCGGCGCAGGCGTAACCGAGGGCGCCGCCGGTGGCACCGGTCCCGGTCGACGCGGAACCGTCGGCGAGGAAGAACGCCAGACCGTCGCCCCGCTTGCCGTCGAAGGTGCTGCCGCCGTAGGTGGCGTACGTGAACTCCGCGACAATGCCGAGGTCCGTGGAGAACGAGTCCTTCATCTGCCACGACCCGGCCCTGGTCGCCGTGGCGGGCGTCAGGCGCAGCCAGCCGTCCGAATAGGAGGCGCTGCCCGTGGCGGTGCCCAGGTCGTTGCCGTTGTCGAAGCCTTCGTGGACCGGGAAGGCCAGCTCCGCCCGCACGGCCGAGGCCGCCGGGGTCAGCAGCCCGCAGAACAGGGCGGCGAGCGCGAGCAACAGGGCGGCGAGCCACCGCGGGCCCGCCGGGTGCCGGGAGGTCCTCATCGCCGCGGCCCCTCCCCCGCCCCGCGGCGCCGGACGGCCGCCACCAGGAGGCCGCCGCAGGTCACCGCGGCGCCCGCGACCCAGCCGAGCCAGGCGGGCACGTCACCGCCGGTGTCCGGCAGTTCGCCGTGGTCGCCGGTCCTGACGTACACCGTGTGAGGCGGGTTCTGGTTGTCGCTCGGGTCGGGGTCCTTCGTCGTCGCCGTCACCGTGGCGACGTTCTCGATCCTGCCGAGGTGGCGGGTCCGCTCCGTCGCCACGCGGACGGTGAGCGCGTACGAGACCGAGGCACCCGACGCGAGGCGGTCGGGGCCCGGGCAGACGATCAGCTGTCCGCCGCCGTCCGGCGCGCAGCCGTCCGGGGAGCCCACGAAGTGCAGGCCCTTGGGCAGCGGGTCGGTCACCCGCAGCCCGCGCGCCGTGCCGGGGCCGTTGTTGTGCACGGTGATCCGGTACGTGAAGGTCTCTCCGGGCCGGACCCAGGAGCGGCCGCCGGGCAGGAGGGCCGTCTTGGTCAGCGAGAGGTCGGCGCGGCCCCAGTCCGGCGGGACGGGCAGGCCGGTCGCGGAGCTGGTGTTGTTGCTCGCGTCGGGGTCGTGGGTCTGCGAGGACACCTCGGCCAGGTTCACGATGTCCCGGCCGTCGCCCTCGTAGTCGTCGGCGAGGCGTACGGTCACGATCCAGCTGTGGGACGCGCCGACGGCGAGCTCCGGCAGCGGGCCGCAGGTGACGGTCCGTCCGCTCGCGGTGCAGCCGTCCGCGGACGACACGAAGACGAGGGCGTCCGGCAGGCGGTCCCTGACCGTGACGCCGACGGCCTGCGAGGGGCCGTGGTTGACGGCGGTGATGCGGTAGTCGTACACGCCGTCCGGCCCCCGGACCGAGCCCGCGGCACGCCGCCCCGACCCCGTCCCGGGGCGCGACCGCGCCTCCAGGTCGGCCCGGGCGGCCGACGCCGGGCGGCCGCGGTGCTTGCGGGGCTGCGGGGACGGTGAGGCTGAGGACGAGGTGGACGCGCGGGGGGTCGTGCGGCTGGGGTCGGCCTCGCCGTGTGGGGCGCGCTCGTCGTTTGTGGCGCGCTCATCGCGCGGGCCCTGCGGGGGCGGGCTCGTCCGGGCGGGGGCGGAGGGTGGGGTGGCCTTCGGGGCCGTCGGAGCCGCGGGGGCCGTCGGAGCCTTGGGACCCGTAGGAGCCGTCGTGGCCTTGGCGGTTGCCGGAGCCTTGGCAACCGCCGGAGCCTTGGGAGCTGTAGGGGCCGTGGGCGGCCGAGCCGACGCGGCTTCGCGGCGCGGCGCCTGCGGGCCCCGCTGCGGCGGGCCCGGACGGGGCGCGGAGGCCGAGGGCACCGGCGTACCGGAGGACGTTCCCGAGGGGGAGGCCGATGTCGAGTCCACCGGCGTACCGGAGGGCGTGCCCGAGGGAGAGGCCGATGCCGCCGGTGTCGGCGAGGCGGGCGCGGACCCCGAGGGCGACGGCGACACCTCCGCGCCCGCCGAGCCGGACACCGGACCTGATGCCGGGCCAGGGGGCGGGCTCGACGGCGACGGGGCCGGTGATGCGGCGAGCGCGGCCGCCGTGACCGCTGCCGCGGGCGGCGCGACCAGGGCCGCCGCACCGGCCGCGAGGGCCACCGCGCCCCGTGGCCAACGGCGGGCGACCGCACGCCGTCTGAGCTTGTGTCGCATCGAGAGACCCCTTCACATCGGGCACGGCAAAGCGGCGCCGTTCCGGTCCAGCCGAAACGCAAGATCTTTTTATCCGACTTTTTCCGTTTTGAGATGATCATGGGGAGCGAACGAGTGAGGAGAGATCACCGAACAGCCCACCGGGGGCGGCATCGCAGCGTTCCGCGGGCCGCACGTGAAGGGTTCCGGACGCTGTTCGGCGAGGCCTCGTTCAGTAGGCTGTCAAGTACCCCGGTTCAGTGAGCGATCAGCGATCAGTGAAAGGGATGACGGCGATGAAGGTGCGCAGGAAGGGCCAACTGGCTGTCGCAGGAGTCGCCCTGTCCGTCCTCATGGTGGGTTCGCCACTCGCTGTGGCCGACGCGGGCGCCGCGGCCAAGCTCTTCACGGGCGGCGGTCGCGGGCCGACTGCCGCGGTGGCGATTCAGAGTGCCGTCTGGGACGCGGAGGCGTCGGCCGGCGCCGAGCAGCTGTACACCTGCACACTCGTCGGCGAACCCCTCGTGTTCGAGACCTTCGACGATCCGAACTACGGGCACGTGTTCCGCGCCGAGGCGACCGTCAGTTGCACACCCTGAGCGCCCACGCTCAGCAACACCCCAGCGAACCTCAAAGAGGCCATGACACCCTTCCCTGGCATGGCCGCCATGTGAGTGCCGGGTCCTGCGCACTCGGGTGACGTGCGCACGACGTCCGCTTGCCGGGGGCGGGGGCAGTGGAACGGCTAGCGCCATGATCTCGACGCGACGCCCGCGCTTTCGCGGCACGGTCTGCTCGGCCCTGGCCTGCGCCACCGCGCTCTCCCTCGCCGGGACGGTGGCCGCGGCCGCGCCCCGGCCTCAAGAACCCGGACCGCCCGCGTACGAGAAGGACGTGCTGCGGGAACGCACCGTCGACCTCGATGCCGCCGACTTCCAGTGGCTGTGCGGCTCCGGCGGCTTCAGCCAGGCCGACGAACACACGCTTCAGCTCTTCCCCGACGTCCGCGTCACCGTCGTCCAGGACGGCCGCGAGGTCGACGGGAACACCGTCACCTGGACCGGTCACGCGAAGGGGGCGCCGGAGGACCAGGCGGTGATCTCCGCGAGCCATGTGTGTCCGCCCGCAAAGAAGAACGTACCGCCCGCCGTCGACGCCCTGATCGACCTGGAGGAGCACGCGTACCACCTCACGACCCTGCCCGGAAAGCAGCCGCGGGTACGGATCACCGAGGAGGACCCGGACGCGCGCCGCCACCCCGAGCCCGACAACGGCGCCCTCAGCAAGGACGCGGCGCGGAAGCTGCAGGACTCCCTCAAGAACCGTGCGCCCGCCGCGGCCGCCGACCCCGTCGTCATCGATGTCCTCGCCGGATACACCCCGCCCGCCGTACGCCGCCTCGGCAGCGAGCAGGCCATGCTGGCCCGGCTCCGGCTCGCCGAGTCCTACATGAACCAGGCCCTGGCGGACAGCAACGTCGCGGCCAGCATCGACATCGTCGGCAGCTACAACACCGAGTACTGGGGCGACCAGACGGCCGCCGTCATGCACAAGAAGCTCTCCAACCCCCGGGACTTCACCCTCGGCGCGACGGCGCACCGCTACCGCGAGCAACTGGGCGTCGATCTGGTCACCGTCATCAACGACGTGCCCAACGGCTCCTCCGGGCAGGGCAGCCTCCCCACCAAGGGCCGGATGGACAGCGAGCTGGCGTACTCCGCCGTCGACGTCCAGTCCCTCGTCGACTGGTACAACCTCGGGCACGAACTGGGCCACAACCTCGGGCTGTTCCACGACCGCACCACGCTCGACAAGCAGGCACCCGGCGGATACGAGCACCTGCTCAACGCCCCCTACGGCACCGGGTGGATCACTCCGCGCCGCGACTACCACACCGTGATGGCGTACGCCGAGAACTGCGGCCGCCCGTGCAGTCCGGTCAACCAGTACTCCAACACCGAGAACACGGTCGACGGCCAGCCCCTCGGGGACGCGAACAACAACAACGCCGCCCTGGCCCGGCTGACCGCCCCCATCGTCGCCGACTACCGCGCCCTGAAGGTGAATCGGCCCCGGTACCGACTCGCCCTCGAATCCAGCCCGAACGGCACGACCCGCCCCGCCGTCCACGGCCCCTACGCCCCCGGCACCACCGTCGCCGTCACCGCCAAGCCCGCGTCCGGCTACCGCGTCAGCGCCTGGATCGTCGACGGCCGCCGCCACGACATCACCGACGAGCACGTGACGATGACCATGGACCGCCCCTACACCCTCAGGGCCGTCTTCACCCGGGCCTGACTCCCCAGGTCGAACGCACCTTCGCACGCCGCCACAACGTCCCCCGCCCGATCGGGCCAATAGGCCCTCGGATCGGTCAAGTTAAATGTGTCCGGACGGCTTGAAGTTACTGGTGCCACCCGCCAAGGGATTCCCATCACCACAGGTCACACGGCATGTCTTCGTCGTGCAGGCACCCGTGGGGGGTCACCGGTTGGTGAATCCCTTCTCAAAGCTTCGGCACGAATTGCACACACCCCCTCTACAACCTGACCCCCATGGTCTAAATTGACCGTGCTTCAGCTGTTCGGAGACGAAGCAAACGTTAATGATCTATGGGTCCGGCGCCATGCACAGCCAGCAGTAGCGTCCCCGGCGCCAGGCTTGGGGGTGATCAATTCTCGGAGCTCGACAGGGGGGCTCGGGTGCGGGGGGCACCCGGGAGTTGAAGAGTTCCGACTCGTCTCGAGGGGTTCGGCAGGGCCTGCGGGTCCGTTGCCGCCAGGTTGAGTTGTTTCAGTAGCGCTGAAGTATGTCGGTTTGTCGTGCGCGGGAGGCGGGGGCCTCCTGCGGGGAGGAACAGCGCGGCACCGGGGGTGAGACCTCCCGGGGGGTTGAACAGGGGAGCAGGCGAACACGCCGAACCATGGCGAAACCTGGGGGGGTTCTGTGCAGCAGGGGGAATTAGTCAACCCGTTTCCGTCGACGCGCGGGCGTCTGACGAACGGGGCAAGCAGCCAGCCCGCGAGCGATTGGGAGCAGCGGTACCGACGGGCCGTGATCACCAGCGATACCGTGGCCACCGCCTTCGTGGTGGCGGCGATCGGGGGCTTCTTCGGGGTACGTGACGCGGCCAACTGGCATGAGAACTGGGCCTTTCTCGCTTTCGGCACCGAATTGTTGATCCTGGGATCACTCGCGGTGAGCCGGTCGTGGGCTCCTGCAGTTCTCGGCCAGGGAGCAGAGGAATTCCGCCGACTCGGACGTTCGCTTTTCACGGCGGCCGTCGTTCTTTCTCTCGGTGGAATCGCTCTGACCTCGCGCAACATCAAGCTCTGGATCTTCGTGGCGATCCCCGCGATCGCAATCGTCACCATGACCGCGCGCTATGTGCTGCGGCTGTGGCTGCACAAACAACGCAAGGAAGGCCGGTGCTTGAGACCGGTACTCGCTGCCGGGAGCCCGGCCACGGTGCGCGATCTGATCACCCGGGCCCGCAAGTTCCCGCACCTCGGCTGGCGCGTGGAGGCGGTGTGCACGACGGACGGTCACGGGCTCGAAGGTGACCAGTTGGACGGAGTGCCGGTCGTCGGCGAGCTGGCGGACGTCGCGGGTCATGTCCGCCGCGACGGCTACCGCGTCGTCGCGGTCACACCCGACCCGTACTGGTCGCCGGAACGGCTGCAGCGTCTCGCCTGGAACCTCGAAGGCAGCGATGCCGACATGGTCGTGGCCCCCGTCCTGATGGAAGTGGCCGGACCCCGGCTGCACGTCGATGCGGTGCTCGGGATCCCGCTGCTCCGGGTCAGCATGCCGACCTTCACCGGGGGCCGTCGCGCGATCAAGGCGGTCGTCGACCGGATGAGCGCGGTGATCCTGCTGGTCCTGTTCGCACCGCTGATGGTGCTGGTCGGGGTGCTCGTCCTGATGGACAGCCGGGGCGGGGCGTTCTACCGCCAGCGCAGGGTCGGCAAGGACGGGCGCGAGTTCACGATCTACAAGTTCCGCACCATGGTCGCCGGTGCCGACGGGGCCCGAGCCGCCCTTGCCGACCTGAACGAGGGCGCGGGGCTGCTGTTCAAGCTCCGCCGCGATCCGCGGGTGACCCGGGTGGGGGCGGTTCTTCGGCGGTACTCGATCGACGAACTCCCGCAGCTTTTCAACGTACTCACCGGATCGATGTCGCTCGTCGGTCCGCGGCCTCCGCTGCCGGAGGAGTCCGCCGCGTACGGCCCGGACATAAGGCGGCGGCTCCTGGTCAAGCCCGGGCTCACCGGCCTGTGGCAGATCAGCGGACGCAGCGATCTGCCGTGGGAGGAGGCCGTCCGGCTCGACCTGCGGTACGTGGAGGACTGGTCGCTCGCCCTGGACACAGTGATCTTGTGGAAGACGCTGCGTGCGGTGCTCCAGGGGCAGGGGGCCTATTGATCACCCGGAGGGCGTCGTCCGACCGGCGAACGGAAGGCAGGCCGGAAGGGCATGCCTGGGGGGAGGAACGGGTTATGAGAGTCAGTGTCTTAGGGCTCGGCTACGTGGGCTGTGTGTCGGCCGCGTGCCTGGCCAGCCTGGGTCACGACGTCATCGGCGTCGACGTGAACCAGGTCAAGGTCGACATGGTGAACGACGGCAAGGCGCCGGTGGTGGAGGAGCGGATCGGCGAGCTCGTCGCCGAGGTCGTGGCGGCCGGGAAGCTCCGCGCCACCGCCGACGTCCGTGCGGCGGTCAGGGACAGCGAGGTGTCCCTCGTCTGCGTGGGCACGCCGTCGGAGCCCAACGGCAGCCTGTGCACCACGTACTTGGAGCGGGTCACCGAGCAGATCGGCGCGGCGGTGGCCGAGCAGGGGGGCCGGCACACCGTCGTGTTCCGCAGCACCATGCTCCCGGGCACCTGCCTGAACCTGCTCGTGCCGATCCTGGAGAAGTTCGTCGGCGGCACGGCGGGCGTGGACATCGGGGTCGCCGTCAACCCGGAGTTCCTGCGCGAGGGCACAAGCGTGCGGGACTTCTTCGACCCGCCCAAGACCGTCATCGGCGAGCTCGATACGGCGAGCGGCGACGTGGTGGCGGCGCTCTACGGGGGCCTGCCCGGTGAGGTGTTCCGGGTACCGGTCCCGGCGGCGGAGGCGATCAAGTACGCGGACAACGCGTTCCACGGCCTCAAGATCGGCTTCGCGAACGAGCTGGGCGCGGTGTGCCAGGCGCTCGGCGTGGACTCGCACCAGGTGATGGACGTCTTCCTGGCCGACCGCAAGCTGAACATCAGCCCCGCCTATCTGCGGCCCGGCTTCGCCTTCGGCGGCTCCTGCCTGCCCAAGGACCTGCGCAGCCTGGTGCACGCGGCGCAGCGGGCCGATGTCTCGGTGCCCATCCTCGCCCATGTGCTGCCTTCCAACGCGGACCATCTGCAGCGTGCGGTGGACCTGGTCGAACGCACCGGCAAGCGCCGCGTCGGCCTCTTCGGCCTCTCCTTCAAGCCCGGCACCGACGACCTCCGCGAGAGCCCGCTCGTCGAGCTGGCGGAGCGGCTCTTCGGCAAGGGCTACGACCTGCGGATCTACGACGCCAACGTGAGCCTGTCACGGCTGCTCGGCGCGAACCGCGAGTACATCGAGACCCGCCTTCCGCACCTCGGGCAACTGCTCGCCGACTCCGTCGACGAGGTGCTCGAGCACGCCGAGGTGTGCCTGGTCGGGACCAGGGATCCGGCCGTCCTCGCGGCGCTGCCCCACGGCGGGGAACCGGTGATCGTCGACCTCATCCACCTTCCCGACGCCGACGCGCGCCGGGCCGAACCGGGGTACGTGGGCCTTGCTTGGTAATGCGACAGGCGGCGACCGGCGTGGCCGGCGCGCGCTGATCCTGGTGGAGAACCTGTCGGTGCCGTTCGACCGGCGGGTGTGGCAGGAGTGCACGACACTGCGTGACGCGGGCTGGACGGTGGACGTCATCTGCCCGCGGGGCGAGAAGCGGGACACGGAGCCGGAGGCGGTGATCGACGGGGTGCGGATCCACCGCTACCCGTTGCGCGCGGCGACCGGAGGTCCGGCCGGCTATCTGAAGGAGTACGGATCGGCGCTGTGGCACACGTACCGGCTCGCCCGCAAGGTCGGCCCGGTCCACGTGGTCCACGCCTGCAACCCGCCGGACCTCTTGTTCCTGCCGGCGCGGTGGCTGACGCGGCGCGGCGCGCGGTTCGTCTTCGACCAGCACGACCTGGTGCCCGAGCTGTACCTGTCCCGCTTCGACCGCGGCGAGGACCTCCTCTACCGCGGCGTGCGCGCCCTCGAACGGCTGACCTACCGGGCCGCCGACATCGTGATCGCCACGAACGAGAGCTACCGGGACGTCGCGGTGCGCCGTGGCGGCAAGAGACCCGAGGACGTGTTCGTGGTGCGCAGCGCGCCCGCGGTCGAGCGGTTCCAACCGGTGCCGCCCGAGCCGGAGTTGAAGCGCGGCAAGCCCCATCTGCTGTGCTACCTGGGCGTGATGGGGCCGCAGGACGGCGTCGACTACGCCTTGCGGGCCCTCGCGAAGCTGCGCGACGACCTCGGGCGGACCGACTGGCACGCGGTGTTCGTCGGCTCGGGTGACGCCTTCGACTCGATGGTGGGGCTGTCCCGGCGGCTCGGTCTTTCCGACCGGGTGCAGTTCACCGGGCGCATTCCGGATGCCGACCTGGTGCGGTACCTGTCCACCGCGGACGTGTGCCTCTCCCCCGACCCGCGCAATCCGCTCAACGACGTGTCGACGATGAACAAGGTCCTTGAGTACATGGCGATGGGCCGGCCGATCGTCTCGTTCGACCTCCGGGAGGCACGCGTCTCCGCCGGGGAGGCCGCCGTGTACGCGCCCGCCAACGACGAGGCCGAGTTCGCCAAGCTCGTGGCGCTGCTCCTCGACGATCCGGAGAGGCGCGCCCGGATGGGCAAGATCGGCCAGGAGCGGATCAGCGGGGAGCTGTCCTGGCAGAACTCGCAAGTGTCGCTGCTCGCTGCCTACGCAGCCGCCTGCCGCGACCGGACTCCGGCGTCGGCCCGCGCCCCGATCCGCACAGGGAAGAGGCAGCACAGTTGAGTGAAGAAGCAATACGCCTGGTCACGATCGGGCGGATCTTCCGTCGGCGTTGGCGGCTTCTCGTCATCGTCGCCGTGCTGGGCGCGCTCGTCGGGTACGGCACCTCGGTGCTGTTCCCGCCGCGATACACGGCTTCGGCATCGGTGTTGCTGCCGGGGCAGTGGGAGGAGCGCGAGCTGCTGACTCAAGCGGAGATCGCGACGAGTTCGGCAGTGGTCGACCGCGCGGCCGCCTCCCTTCGCTGGGGCGGCGTCAGCGGCGGCGAGCTGCGGGATCAGGTGAGCGCCAAGGCCTCCGACGGGAACATCATCAAGATTTCGGGTACGGCCGAAAGCCCGGAGCGCGCGCAACAGCTCTCCGACCGGATGGCGGAGAAGTTCGTCGACTTCGCCGCGCGCATCGCGGGCGGCGACCCCGACTCCGATTCCGACTCCGATTCCGAAGCAGCCACGGGTCCCGAGGCCCTGCGGAAGAAGGTGGCGGAGACCAACCGTCGCATCACCGACCTGGCCAACGCGGCCGATCCGGGGCAGACCGTGGAGAGCGTGCAGGCCCGCACCGAGCTGGAAAAGCTGCGCACCGCGCTGCAGGAAGCCATGAAGAAGCTGGACGAGTCCGACCGGGCGACCAGCAAGGCCGGCATGGTCGTGATGGGCCCGGCGGCCCGGCCGACCAGTGAGGCACCGCCGACGAGAACGCAGTTCGTCGTCGCCGGGGCGCTGCTGTTCTTCCTGGTCGCGGTCATCGGCCATCTCGCCGTCGCGCGGGGCAACCGCCGTGTGCGCACCGAACCGGAGATCGCGGCGGCGCTGGGCTCCACGGTCCTCGGTGCCGTCGACGTGCCGGGGGGACGGCTCGCCCTCCGGTCCGCGGGCGGTGGCCCGCGGGCCTGGATCCGGGGGCTGCTCGGCCTCGACACCCGGTGGGACCTGCCGGCCCCCCGGCGGTCGGGCGACGAGGCCAGCAGACAGATCCGCTACCGGCGGGTGTGTGCCCGCCTCCGCGAGAAGCTGTTGGCCCCGCGGCGGCTCCTCGTCGTCGTACCGGACGGCGACGGGATCGCCCGCCGGGCCGCCGAGCAGCTCGTCGCCGAGGCCGAGGGCGATCCGATGCTGCGGGTGGTCGACGTCTCGGTGGACCGGCCGACGGTGCCGGACCGCGACACCGAGTCCGGTGCCCTGGTCGTGCTCAGCGCGGGCAGTTGGACCGCGGGGGAACTCGGCGGCATCGCCGAGGCATGTGCGGACGGCAGGCACGAGGTCGTCGGCATCGTCGTCGCCGGTACGGTCCAGGACCGTCCGGCGCGATCCGCCGGCCGGTCCGCGGAGAACGCCACCCCGGCGCTCGCGGCGCGCGGCCACGCGACGGGGGGTTCCGGATGACCACGAGTACGACTGCGGAGTCGTCGGCTTCGACTCCGCTCCTCGACCTGCAGGCGCTGGTCGTGGCGGTGCGCAGGCGCCGTCGCCTCTGGTGCTCCCTCGCGGTGCTCGGGCTGCTGCTCGGCGCGGCGTTCGCCGTCCTGCGACCGCCGCCGCCGACCGCGGCGACCAAGGTCCTCGTGGCGCACCAGGAGGACCAGCCGAACGACACCGGCACGCTGATCCGCACGGACGTCGAGCTGCTCAAGACCACACGGATCGCGGGCAAGGCCCTGCAGTCCCTCAAGTCCCCGGAGAAGCCGGAGGACTTCATGCAGGACTACCGGGGCACCGGCCTGACCAACAACCTCATGCAGATCCATGTGACGGCCGACACCGAGGCGAAGGCCGTGGCCCGGGCCAAGGCGCTGGCCGAGGCGTTCGTCGCGGACCATGTGCGGCGGATGCGGGAGACCGCGAAGACCGAGGCCAAGGCCCTGCTCGACCAGCGTGAGCGCATGAAGGACGAGCTCGCCAAGGTCAACGAGGCGATCGGCGACCGGTCGCCCGAGACCGATTCGAGGGACTCGGCGAGCATCGAGTCGCTCTTCGCCCGCCGGGCCGAGCTGAACTCGCGGATCGCCGACTTCGCCCAGCGCGCCGAGGAGGCCCGCGTCGGCACGCCCCGACTCATCGCCGGTACACAGATCGTGGACGCGGCGCGCGCGGTGCCGCACTCGCTGCCCAAGGCCGCCGCCACCAGCGCCGGGGTCGGTCTCGTCCTCGGGCTCGTCCTCGGGCTCGCGGTGGCCGCGGTCGGCACGGTGGTGGCGGACCGTCCCGTGCTGCGCCGTCAGATCGCGGCGAACCTGGGCGCGTCGGTCATCGCGGAGCTGCCCCGGCTGCCGCGCCGGTCGGCCCGGCTGTGGCAGCTCCGCCGGACCCGGGCGGCACGGTCGAGGCTCACCACGAGCCTGGCCCGCACCGTGCGCGGCTCCGCGGAACCGGTGTCGCTCCTGGAACTTGGCTGTGCGGGCACCACGAGCGTCATCGCTCTGGACGTCGCGAGGGCGCTGGCGGCGGAGGGGCCGGTGGTCATCGTCGACGGCCTGCCCGGCGCGCAGCTCGCGGGCCGCCGCCCGGAGCCGGGAGACCCGGACGTCGTCAGCGGTGAGGACGCCGCGGCCGTGCCGCAGCAGACGCGTCGGCTCGGCGTCGGCTCGGTCGCGCCCGGCACGGCGTGGACCGACCTCCGGTTCCTGGGTGGCCGGACCGTGCTCGTCGTGCGGGCCGGGCACGGCAGCGCCGCGTGGCTGCACACCGTGGCGCGGCAGCTCGCGGACCTGGACATCCCGGTGATCGGAGTGGTGCTGATCGACCCCGATCCGCGGGACCGGACCGACGGCACCCTGTGGGACGGGCTGCACACCGCGCTGCGCGGCCCCATGAAGCGGATGACCCGGCACGGGACGGGCCAGCTGCGGATGGAGCGGCCGCCGGTGCCGGCCGCGCGAGTCCCGAACAGCGACCAGGAGGCGCGGTAGACATGTGTGGAATCGCAGGCACTTTCCGATGGCCCGACGGCAAGGCCGTGACCGACCGGCTCACCGAGACACTCGCGCACCGCGGCCCGGACGGCGCGGGCCGTTACAGCCACTCCGCCGGTGACGGCGAGGTGCACCTCGGGCACCGTCGCCTCGCCATCATCGACCTGTCCGAGACCGGCGCCCAGCCGATGGTCTCGGGCGGCCTCGCCCTGACGTACAACGGCGAGCTGTACAACGCGCCCGAGCTGCGGGCCGAGTTGGCCGCCGCCGGGGTGCGGTTCCGCGGGACCTCCGACACCGAGGTGGTCCTGGAGGCGTGGCGGCGCTGGGGCACGGACTGTCTGCCCCGGCTGCGCGGGATGTTCGCGTTCGGGATCTTCGACGAGCGCACGGGTGACCTGGTGCTCGCGCGCGACCAGCTCGGCATCAAGCCGCTGTTCCTGCTGCGGCGCGGCCAGGGTCTCGTGTTCGCGTCCGAGCTGAAGGCGCTCGCCGCCGTGACCGGCGGGTCGTTGGAGGTGGACCACGGGGCGCTGGTGTCCTCGCTCCTCTACTACTGGGTGCCGGACTCGCGGTGCGCTTTCCGCGAGGCGGAGAAGCTGCCGCCGGGGAGCTGGCTCCGGTGCCGGGCCGACGGCCGGGTGGAGCGCGGCCGGTACTGGCACCTGAAGGACGTCGCCGCCGAGGGCCGGGAGCGGGCCCTCAGTGGGGAGCTGCCGGACCTGGCGGCCGTCGTCGAGGAGTCGACGCGGCAGCATCTGCTCTCCGACGTGCCCGTGGCGACCTTCCTCTCGGGCGGTCTCGACTCCAGCTATCTGACCGCCCTCGCGGCCCGCCACCAGCCCGGGATCTCCGCGTACACCATCGGGTTCCGGGCCGAGGACGCCAAGTTCGAGGCGATGCCGGACGACCTGCGCTACGCCCGGCAGGTGGCCGAGCGGTTCGGCGTCGACCTGCACGAGATCGAGATCGCTCCGAACGTGCTCGACCTGCTGCCGCAGATGACGTACCACCTGGACGAGCCGATCGGCGATCCCGCCGCGATCAACACGTTCCTGATCTGCTCGGCCGCCCGGGAGGCCGGGGTCAAGGTGATGCTCTCGGGGATGGGCGCCGACGAGCTGTTCGCCGGGTACCGCAAGCACCTGGCCAACGTGCTCGCGCTGCGCTACCAGCGCGTACCCGGGCCGCTGCGGCGCGGGGTGTCCGGGGTCGTGGACCGGCTGCCGGTGGCCTCGGCCCGCCGGGGGTACCGGTCGGTGCGGTTCGCGAAGCGGTTCCTGTCCTTCGCCGACCTGCCGGAGGAGACCGCGTTCCGGCGCAGCTACACCATGTACGACCAGGAGGAGTTGCTCGCCCTGGTCTCCCCGGACCTGGCCGGGACCGTGGCGGACGTGCTGACCGAGCACGCGGACGTCTACGAGGACAACGACCTCGACGACTTCGTGAACCGCATGTGCCTGGGCGACGCCCGGATGTTCCTGCCGGGCCTGAACCTGACGTACACCGACCGCTCCAGCATGGCCGCGTCGACCGAGGTGCGGGTGCCGTACGTGGACGTCGAGGTGGTCAGGGCGGCGTTCGCGGTGCCCGGCGACCGCAAGATCGTCAAACGGCAGGGCAAGGCCGTCCTCAAGGAGGCGGCCACCTCGATCCTGCCCCGCGAGATCGTGTACCGGCCCAAGGGCCTGTTCAGCGCCCCGCTGCGGGCCTGGATGAGCCGGGATCTGGCGCCGCTCGTGCGCGAGGTCGTCAACGACGGTCTGCTCGTCAGCTCCGGCCTCCTGCGCCGTGACGCGCTCACGCGCATGGTCGCCGAGGACGCCGCCGGGCAGCGGGACTTCTCCAAGCATCTGTGGCACGTGCTGACTCTTGAGTACTGGTACCGCGGCGCGACCTCTGGCTCCGGCCAGAGCCAAGCGGCCTGACGGCGTGGAAGAACAATAGGAGCTCCGGTGAAACAGGTTGTGCAGAACTACAAGAGCGGCGAGCTGGCGGTCCTTGACGTGCCGGTGCCCGGGTGCAAGCCGGGCGGTGTGCTGGTCCGCAGCGCCTACTCGCTGATATCCACCGGGACCGAGCTCATGAAGGTGTCCGAAGCCGGGATGTCGATGCTGGGCAAGGCCCGCTCCCGCCCGGACCAGGTGGCCAAGGTCATGCAGAGCGTGGCCACCAACGGGCTGCCCGCCACGTACCGCAAGGTGATGGGCAAGCTGGACTCCTACACACCGCTCGGCTACTCGCTGTGCGGTGTGGTCGAGCAGGTCGGCGCCGGCATCGACGACGTGGCGGTCGGTGACCTGGTGGCCTGCGCGGGCAACGAGCACGCGCTGCACGCCGAGCTGAACTGGGTGCCGAAGAACCTCTACGCCCCGGTCCCGGACGGCCTCGCGGCGCGGCACGCGGCCTTCGGCACCGTCGGGTCGATCGCGATGCAGGGCGTCCGCCGCGGCGAGCCCCAACTCGGCGACGTGGCCCTCGTCATCGGCCTCGGCCTGATCGGGCAGCTGGTCGTGCAGCTCCTCACCGCCTCGGGCGTCCGTGTCGTCGGGGTCGACCCCGACCCGGCGCGCTGCGATCTCGCCGAGCGCCTGGGCGCGGCGGCCTGCGGCGATCCCGCGGCCGCGGGCGTGGAGGCCGCCGTCGCCGAACTCACCGGCGGTCACGGTGTGGACCAGGTGTACCTGGCCGCGGGCGGCGGCAGCAACGAACCCGTCGAGCTGGCCGCCAAGCTGTGCCGGGACCGCGGCCGGGTCGTCGACATCGGCAAGTGCCGCCTCGACCTGCCCTGGAACGCGTACTACGAGAAGGAACTCGACGTCCGTTTCTCCCGCAGCTACGGCCCCGGGCGCTACGACCCGGAGTACGAGCTGGAGGGGCGCGACTACCCGATCGGCTATGTGCGCTGGACCGAGCGCCGCAATCTGGCGTGCTTCCTCGATCTCGTCGCCCGCGGCAGCGTCGACGTGGAGCCCCTGGTCTCGCACATCGCCGACTTCGACGACGCCGTCGAGACGTACCGGCGCCTGAAGGACGGCGAACTCAAGGCCGTGGCCGTGCTGTTCCGCTACCCCGGCCACCCCGGCCAGGCCGCGGAGTCGGGGTCCCCGGAGGTGGCCGCGCCCACGGTCACGGTGCCCGCGGTGAACGTGCGGAGCAACGGCGGGGTCTCCCTGCGGGCCCGGTCCGCCGCGGGGCCGGTGCGCGTCGCGTTCGTCGGCGCCGGGAACTACGCGACGTCCATGCTCCTGCCGCACCTCGCGGAGCGCGACGGCGTCTCGTTGTCGACCGTCGTCACCACGACGGCGCTGTCCGCGGCCAACGCCAAGCGGAAGTTCGGCTTCGCCGAGGCGACCACGGATCTCGACGCGGTGCTCGGCGACAAGTCCATCGACGCGGTGTTCGTGGTCACCCGGCACAGTTCGCACGCCGAGCTGACCCGCAAGGCGCTGCTCGCGGGCAAGGCCGTGTTCGTGGAGAAGCCCCTGGCCCTCACCGAGGACGAGCTGGCCGGTGTCCTCGCGACGGTGGAGGAGTCCGGCAACGACCGGCTCCAGGTGGGCTTCAACCGCCGGTTCGCGCCGCTGCTGCGGGAGGCCAAGAACCGGTTCGGCGCCCGGACCGGTCCGGCGAGCCTGCGCTACCTGGTCAACGCGGGCCGCCTCCAGCACGGCAGCTGGTACCTCCAACAGGGCAGCGAGGGCTCGCGGTTCGCGGGCGAGGGCGGGCACTTCATCGACACGGCGAGCTGGCTGCTCGGAGCCGACCCGGTCTCGGTGTACGCGGTCGCCCCGGCCGGCAACGAGGACCTGCAGATCGTGCTGCGCTACCCGGACGGCTCCACCGCCACCATCAGCTACGTCACCACCGGCGCGCCCAGCTTCCCCAAGGAGACCCTCGACCTCGTCGCGGACGGCAGGGTCCTGAAGCTGGACGACTTCGTCCGCGCCTCGGTGCACGGCCCCAAGCGGTGGGTCAGTTCGCGGCTGCCCAAGGCCAGGGACAAGGGCCAGAACGCCGAACTGGCCGCGTTCGTCAAGGCCGTGCGCACCGGCGGGCCGATGCCGGTGCCGCTGCAGTCCCTCGTCGCCACCACGGCGGCCACCCTCGCCGTGCAGACCGGTCTGGCCGGGGGCGCGCCGGTGACGTTGGCGGGGCCGCGATGACCATGACTGCGGGCTGGTACCTGCGGCGCTTATCCCGGATGGGGCCGCGGGAGATCGGCGGCCGGGTGGCCGACACGGTGCGCAGGCGGCGCTGGCGGTCGGCGCGGCCCGAGTGCCCGAGCGTGACCGGCGCCCGGTTCACCGCCGTGCTGCCCGCCGGGACGGTCGCCGCGGTGCCCCCGGACGCCGCGAAGCGCCTCATCGCCGAGGCGGACCGGCTGCTCGCCGGGCACGTCGAGTACTTCGGGGTGGTCCGCGACGACCTGGCCGACCCGGACTGGTGGTGCGACCCGAAGACCGGGCGCCGGGCGCCGTGGGGCTACGCCTTCGACGTGCCGTACCGGAACGAGGACGCGGTCGGGGACATCAAGCAGATCTGGGAGCTGTCCCGGCATCAGTACCTCACCGTGCTCGCCGCCGCCTACGCGGTCACCGGGGACGAGCGGTACGCCGAGCGCGTGGCCGAGCACCTGCGGTCGTGGTGGGCGGCCAACCCGCCGCTGCGGGGCGTGCACTGGATCAGCGGCATCGAGCTGGGCATCCGGCTCCTTTCCTGGGTGTGGGTCCGCCGTCTGCTCGACGGCTGGCCGGGCGCGGCCGACCTGTTCGAGGGCAACCCGGTGGCGCGCAACCAGATCTGGCACCACCAGCGCTGGCTGGCCGCCTTCCCCAGCCGGGGGTCCTCGGCGAACAACCACGTCATCGCCGAGGCCGCCGGGCAGTTCGCCGCGGCCTGCGCGTTCGGCTGGTTCCCCTCCTCCGCGCGCTGGCGGGCCGACGCGCTGCGCTCCCTGGAGCGGCATCTGCGCGCCAACACCTTCCCCTCCGGTCTCAACCGCGAGCTGGCCACCGAGTATCACGGGCTCGTCCTCGAACTCGGCCTGGCCGCGGTGGCCGAGGCGGACGCCGCCGGTGTGCCGGTCCCCGCGTCCGTCCGGCTCGTGCTGCTGCGGATGACCGACGCGCTCGCGGCCGTCGTGGACAACCGGTTGCGGCCGCCGCGCCAGGGCGACGCGGACGACGGGCACGGTCTGGTCGTGGACGGCGCGGGCACCGACCGCTGGGGCTCGCTCCTCGCCACCGGGGACGCCGTGTTCGGCAGGCGCGACTGGTGGCCGGAGGTGACCGGCACCGATGTCCGCACCCCGCTGCTCGCCGCGCTCGTCCGGCCGTACGGGAAGCAGGGGACCACGCAGGCCGTGGCACGCCCGGCAAGCCGCCCGGGCCACTTCGCCGACGCGGGCCTGACGATCCTGCGCGGTCCCGAGGAGATCTGGTGCCGCTGCGACGGCGGTCCGCACGGGTTCCTGGCCATCGCCGCGCACGGCCACGCGGACGCGCTGTCCGTGGAGGTCCGGCACGACGGGGTCGACGTGCTCGCCGATCCGGGGACGTACTGCTACCACGGGCAGCCCGCGTGGCGGCGGTACTTCCGGTCGACCCTCGGCCACAACACCCTGGAGCTGGACGGCGGTGACCAGTCCGTCTCCGGCGGCCCGTTCCTGTGGACCCGGCACGCCCGCAGCCGCGTCCTGGCCGCGGACACGGCCGCCGAGGGCGTGGCCCTGTGGTCCGCCGAACACGACGGCTACCAGCACTCCGTGCACCGCCGCCGGGTGGAGCTGACCGCCGCGTCCAAGGAGCTGCGGGTGGTCGACGAGGTCCGCGGCCGACGCGGCCCGCGCCGGGCCGTGCGCCTGGCGTTCCACCTCGGTCCGACGGTCGCCGCGGACCTGGTGGGGAACTGGGCGGTGCTCACCTGGACCCGGGACGGCGAGGTCCGCTCCGCGGTGCTCGACCTGCCCGGGCAGCTGAGCTGGCGGGCGCATCGCGGCGAGAGCAGCCCACCGCTGGGCTGGTACTCCCCCGGCTTCGGCCGCAAGGAACCCGCCACCACGCTGGTCGGCACCGGCTTCGTCGACGGCGTCGCGCCGTCGGCGAAGTTCACCACCGTGCTCAGGTTCTGCGGCTAGGGGGCGCGTGGTGATGAAGTGGCGGCACTGGGCGTTGCCCGCGGCACCGCTGGCGCTGGTCCTGCTCACGGCGACCGGCTGCACGAGCTCGCCGGACTCCCCGGAGAAGCCCACCGGCAGGTCCTCCACGTCGGGGGCGCACTCCACGTCCGTGGCCCGGGTGTGCGCCAAGCCCACGGCCGGCCCGACGAAGGCTCCGGCGGGCGCGGTGACGGTCGACCCCGCGGTGGTCGGCGACCTGGCCGCGAAGACCAGGAGCAGCCCTGCGAACACCACGTTCTGGCTGCGCCCCGGCAAGCACAGGCTCGACGCCGACCGCTACTCCCAGGTCGTCGCCAAGAAGGGCAACCGCTACCTCGGCGCCCCCGGCGCGGTGCTCGACGGCCGGAAGACCAACCTGTACGCGTTCAGCGGCAAGGGCAGTGGCGTCACCATCAGCCATCTGACCGTGCAGCGTTTCGTCGCGCCGAACAACGAGGGCGTGGTCAACCACGACATGGCCGACGGCTGGGTGATCGAGCACTCGAAGATCCAGTACAACTCCGGCGCCGGACTGATGGCCGGTGCCCGCCAGCAGGTCCGCGACAACTGTCTGCGCGACAACGGGCAGTACGGGATGAACGCGTACAAGACCGGTGACTCCATCAAGGGCCTGGTCGTCGAGCGCAACGAGGTCGTGGGCAACAACACCGACGACTGGGAGAAGCGGAAGCCCGGCTGCGGCTGCACCGGAGGCATCAAGTTCTGGGCCGTGAACGGCGCCGACATCCGCGGCAACTGGGTGCACGACAACCGCGGCGCCGGGCTGTGGGCGGACAACAACAACAATGACTTCCGCATCGAGAACAACGTCCTCGAAGCCAACGACGGCGCCGCGCTGATGTACGAGACCAGCTACAACGCGGTCATCCGGAACAACACGATCCGGCGGAACAATTGGGTCGAGGGCCGCAAGTACGCCGACCGCGGCGACAACTTCCCGTACGCGACCGTCTATGTGTCCGAGTCCGGTGGCGAGCCACGGATCCGGGCCCGCACGAACAAGATCGAGATCTACCGGAACGTCCTGGAGAACAACTGGTCCGGGATCACCCTGTGGGAGAACTCCGACCGGTTCTGCAACAGCCCGGCCAACACCTCCACCGGCTACTGCACGCTGCTGGTGAAGGACATCGACCGCTGTGAGCAGCCCGCGATCGCCCGCGCGCCGCTGTACTCCGACTGCCGCTGGAAGACCCAGCGGGTGGACATCCACGACAACCGCTTCGTCCTGAAGAAGTCCGTGGTCAAGTGCGCGCGGGAGTGCGCCCGCATGGCGCTCCTCGCCAACTACGGCACGTATCCCAAGTGGTCGCCGTACAAGGGCAAGCGGGTGACCGACGCGATCACCCACAAGCAGCGCAACCGCTGGCACGACAACGTCTACCGCGGACCGTGGAGCTTCGTCGCGGCCAACACCGACGGGAATCTCGACGCCGGGCAGTGGCAGGCCGCGCCGTACCGGCAGGACGCGGGCAGCACCTTCGACCCGCGGGCCGGTGGTTGAGGTGGGCGGGGACCTGCTGCGCGGAAGGCTGCCCGGCGCACCGGACACGGCGGGCACACAGCCCGGTGTCGAGGCGCGTCCCGCCGGCACGCCGAAGGCCGTCGGGATCGTCTGGGCGCTGCTCGCCCTCAACACGCTCGGCTCCGCCGGGGCGAAGACCGTCGTCACGCTGCCCCGCTCCCTCATCCAGATGGTCACCATGGGGGCGCTGGTCGCCGCGTTCACGCTGGCGCTCGCGCTCAACCTGCGGCTGCGCGTCCGGCCCAGCGCCTTCGTCCTCCTGCTCACGCTGCTGCTCGTGCCGAGCGTGATCTCCAGCGCGAACCTGGAGGTCGGGTACGGCGCGCTGTTCCGCTGCGCCCGGCTCGCTCTCTTCGTCGGCACGCTGTGGCTGCTCAGCCGCTGGTGGAACGGCGACACGACGTTCGTCCGGTACCACATCCGGATGTACTTCGCGGTGCTCGTGTCGGTGGCCGCGGGCCTGGTCGTGTCGCCGGGCACGGCCATGCCCGAGTACTACGGCGGGCGCCTGGTCGGCGCGTTGTGGCCGCTCACCCCGCCGCAGATCGGCCAGTACGCCGCGATCATCATCGGGCTCACCGTGTTGCTCCTGCTCGGCCGCATGACCGACAGGGCCAGCGCGGTGGTGATCATCGTGCCGTCCATCGGCCTGCTCGCGCTGACCCATACCCGCACGGCCACGCTGGGCCTGCTCATCGGGTTGGTGCTCGCGATCAGCTCGCTCGTCCTGACCAGCGCCAACGCCCGCCGCTTCTTCGCCTGGACGGTGCTGTGCGCCACGGTGGCCGCGGTGGCGTTCAGCTCGGCGCTGCAGTCCTGGTACCTGCGCGGTCAGACCCAGGAGAACCTGTCCGACCTCACCGGTCGGGCCAAGGTCTGGGACGCCCTGCTCGCGGAGCCTCGGACGACCGGCGAGAAGGTGTTCGGCGTCGGCCTGAGCGACAAGTCCTTCGGCGGGCTGCCGATCGACAACAGCTGGCTCGCCGCCTACCACGAGCAGGGCCTGATCGGCGTCACCCTCGTGGCGACGATGATCGCCGTCCTCGGCGGCGTCGCGCTGCTGCGGCCGCCGTCGGTGCCGAGGGCCTGCGCGATCTTCCTGATCAGCTACTGCGCGATCTCGTCGTACACCGAGGCCGGGCTCGGCGACGCCTCGCCGTATCTGCTGCATCTGGCGCTCGCCGCCTCGCTGCTCGCGACACCCGCCGCCGCGGCCACGCCCCTTTCGACGACCGCAGTACCCCGACGACGTATCCCGCGATGGGCACGGAGGTGACCTTGAGCATGCATGTACTGGTCGTGCACAACCGCTACTCCTCGGCGCAGCCGAGCGGGGAGAACAGGGTCGTCGACGAGGAGGCGGGACTGCTGCGCGCGGCCGGCCACCGGGTCGACGTGTTCGAGCGGCGCAGCGACGACATCGCCGCCCGCTCCCTGCTCGGCAAGGCCGCGGTGCCGCTCCTCGTGCCATGGAACCCCGCGGTCCGCTCGCAGCTCGCCGCCCGGCTGCGCACCTCGCGCCCGGACGTGGTGCACGTCCACAACGTCTTTCCGCTCCTGTCCCCCGCGGTCCTCGCCGCGTGCGCCGACGTCGGTGTGCCCGTCGTCGCCACGCTGCACAACTACACCCAGGTCTGCCCGCCCGGCACGCTGCACCGGGACGGCAAGCAGTGCACCGAATGCGTCGGGTCGAAGGTGTCGCTGCCCGCCGTCCGGCACGGCTGCTACCGCGGCTCCCGGCTCGCGACGGTGCCGCTCGCCGTCAGCCAGTCGGTCAACCGGCGCCGGTGGTGGTCCGGCGTGGAGCGGTTCTTCTGCATCTCCGCGGCGCAGCGCGACGTCCTGGTGCGGTCCGGCATGCCGGCGGAGCGGCTCACCGTGAAGCACAACTTCGTGCCCGACCTGGGCACCCGCCGAGCGGGCGCGGGCGAGCACGTGCTCTTCCTCGGCCGCCTCGCGGAGGCCAAGGGCGTGGGGCTGCTGATGGCCGCGTGGGACCGGATCGCCGCGGGCGGCGGGGTGGGCGTGCCGCTGGTGCTCGCCGGGGCGGGGCCGCTGGAGCGGGAGGTGGCCGACTGGGCCGCGGGGCGGGACGACGTGCGGTACGTCGGCCTGTGCGAGCCGGAGAAGTGCCGGGACGTCGTCGCGCGGTCGGTCGCGGTCGTGGCGCCCTCGACGGCCATGGAGACGTTCGGCCTGGTGGTGGCGGAGGCGATGGCGGCGGAGGTCCCGGCCGTCGCCGCCGGTCACGGTGCCTTCGTCGAGCTGATCGAGGACGGGGTGACCGGGCTACTGCACCAGCCGGGCGATCCCGGCTCGCTCGCGTCCTGCATCCGCCGGATCGCGACCGAGCAGGACCTCAACCGGGAGATGGGAAAGGCGGCCCGGCGCCGGTACGAGCGGAACTTCAGCCCGGCCGTCGGTCTGGAGCGCCTGGAGGAGGGGTACCGCACCGCGATCGCGGTGCGGTCCGGCGGCGGGAAGAGCACGCCGTCGGCAGGAGACGCACACACGGGCTCGCGGCGGGGCACCCGCGCGAGCAGAGATGGGGGGATGTAGATGACAGGATGCCGACTCTGCGGTTCGGCGGCGCTGGCCAGCGTCGTGGATCTGGGGGCGACGCCGCCGTGCGAGAGCTTTCTCGCCGCGGACCAACTGGACACGCCGGAACCGGCGTACCCGCTGCACCTGCGGGTCTGCACCGAGTGCTGGCTCGCGCAGATCCCGCCGCTGATCACACCGGAGGAGACGTTCAAGGAGTACGCGTACTTCTCCTCGTACTCGACCTCCTGGGTGGAGCACGCGCGCAGGTTCGTCGCCGACGCCGCGGCGCGGGTGGAGCTCGGCCCCGACGCCTTCGTGGTCGAGGTGGCGAGCAACGACGGGTATCTGCTGAAGCACGTGGTGGACCGGGACATCCGCTGCCTCGGGATCGAGCCGTCGGTGAACGTCGGCGCCGCGGCGCGGGAGAAGGGCGTGCCCACGCTCACGGCGTTCCTGTCCCCGGACACCGGATCGGCCGTCCGCGCCGAGCACGGCCCGGCGGACCTGGTCGTGGCCAACAACGTGTACGCGCACATCCCCGACGTGGTCGGGTTCACCCGGGGCCTGCGCGCCCTGGTCGCCGACGACGGCTGGGTCTCCATCGAGGTGCAGCACCTGCTGACCCTGATCGAGGAGAACCAGTACGACACGATCTACCACGAGCACTTCCAGTACTACACGGTCGCGTCCGCGATCCGGGCCCTCGCGAGCGGTGGACTCACCCTCGTGGACGTCGAGTTGCTGCCCACGCACGGCGGCTCCATCCGGCTGTGGGCCCGGCCCGCCGAGGTGGCGGGCGAGCCGTCCCGGCGGGTGACCGACGTACTGGCCCGGGAGAAGTCCGCGGGACTGCAGGAGCTGTCCGGGTACACCGAGTTCTCCGCGCGGGTGGCCAAGGTGCGCCGGGACCTCCTCAAGTTCCTGATCACAGCGGCCGAGCGCGGCGAGACGGTCGTCGGCTACGGCGCCCCGGGCAAGGGCAACACCCTGCTCAACCACTGCGGCGTCCGGCCCGACCTGCTCGCGTACACGGTCGACCGCAACCCCTACAAGCACGGCAGGTTCACCCCCGGCACCCGGATCCCGATCCTGCCGCCCGAGCAGATAGCCGCCGACAAGCCCGACTACGTCCTCGTCCTGCCGTGGAACCTGCGGGACGAACTGGTCGAGCAGCTGTCCTTCGTGCACGACTGGGGCGGCCGCCTCGTCTTCCCCATCCCGGAACTGAGCATCGTCGAGGTGCCCGCGAAAGAGGTAACAGCATGAAGGTCGTCCTGTTCTGCGGCGGTTACGGGATGCGGATGCGCAACGGATCCGCCGACGACGTGCCCAAGCCGATGGCGATGGTCGGCCCGAGACCGCTGATCTGGCACGTCATGCGCTACTACGCGCACTTCGGGCACAAGGAGTTCATCCTGTGCCTCGGTTACGGGGCGCATCACATCAAGGACTTCTTCCTCCACTACGAGGAGACGACGTCCAACGACTTCGTGCTGCGCGGCGGCCGGACCGAGCTCCTCTCCACCGACATAGCCGACTGGACGATCACGTTCGCGCAGACCGGCATCGAGTCACCGATCGGTGAACGCCTGCGCCGGGTGCGGCACCACCTGGACGGCGACGAGATGTTCCTCGCCAACTACGCCGACGTGCTCACCGACGCCCCGCTGCCGGAGATGATCGAGCGGTTCTCCCAGCGCGACGCGGGGGCCTCGATGATGGTGGTGCCGCCGCAGTCGTCGTTCCACTGCGTGGAACTCGGCGAGGACGGCCTGGTGGGGGGCATCACCGCGGTGAGCGACATGCCGCTGTGGGAGAACGGCGGCTACTTCGTGCTCCGCCAGGAGGTCTTCGACCACATACCGGAGAACGGGGACCTGGTCGCCGACGGGTGCGCCCGACTGGCCAAGCAGGGACGCCTGGTGGCACACCAGCACCGCGGCTTCTGGAAGCCGACCGACACCGTGAAGGAGCGCGCCGCGCTCGACAGTTCCTACACCCGGGGCGACCGCCCCTGGGCCGTGTGGGAGCGGGACCGCGCGGGGGTGGGCGCGTGATCCGGCTCGGGGCCGGGCGTCGCCTGGACCGGATCGTCGCGGTGGGCGCGCACTGCGACGACATCGCCATCGGTGCGGGCGGCACGCTCCTCGCGATGTGCCTCGCGCGGCCGGGGCTGCGCGTCGACGCGCTGGTGCTCTCCGGCGGCGGCAGCGAGCGCGAGCAGGAGGAACAGGCCGCGCTCGCCGCCTTCTGTCCGGGCGCCGAACTGCACCTGACCGTGCTGAAGTTGCCGGACGGCCGGATGCCCGCGCACTGGGAGGAGGCCAAGGCCGCGGTCGAGGAGCTGCGCGCCCGGACCGATCCCGACCTGGTGCTCGCGCCGCGCACCGACGACGCGCACCAGGACCACCGCGGCCTGGCGAAGCTGATGACCACCGCGTTCCGCGACCACCTGGTCCTCGGCTACGAGATCGTCAAGTGGGACGGCGATCTCGGCCGTCCGTCGGCGTACCAGCCGCTGTCGCCGGAGACCGCCGACCAGAAGGTCCGGCTGCTGCAGGAGCACTACCCCTCGCAGCGGCACCGGCCCTGGTACGACCGGGAGGCCTTCCTCGGCCTCGCGCGGATCCGCGGCATCGAATGCCACGCGCGCTACGCCGAGGCGTTCGCCGTCACCAAACTCACGCTCGATCTCGGCACTTTCGATCTGGGGGACTGAAACTTGCGCGTACTGCTCACCGGACACCAGGGCTACCTCGGCACCGTGATGGCCCCTGTCCTCAGCTCCGCCGGGCACGAGGTCGTCGGCCTCGACTCCGGCCTGTTCGCCGACTGCGTCCTCGGCCCGGCCCCGGCGGACCCCCGGGGACCCCGGGTGGACCTGCGCGACGTCACGGCCGACCACGTGGCCGGGGTGGACGCCGTGATCCACCTGGCCGCGCTGTCCAACGACCCGCTGGGTTCCCTCGCGCCGGAACTCACCTACGACATCAACCACCACGCGTCCGTACGCCTGGCCCGCCTGGCCCGCGAGGCCGGGGTGCGGCGCTTCCTGTACGCGTCCACCTGCTCGGTCTACGGCGCCGCCGGCGGTGACGACCTGGTGAGCGAGGAGGCGCCGCTGCGCCCGGTGACGCCGTACGCGGAGTCCAAGGTGCGCGTCGAGGACGACCTGCACGCGCTGGCCGACGGCGACTTCAGCCCGGTGTACATGCGCAACGCCACCGCCTTCGGCTACTCGCCCCGGCTGCGCGCCGACATCGTCCTGAACAACCTGGTGGGCCACGCGCTCCTGTCCGGCGAGGTCCTGGTGATGTCCGACGGCACCCCGTGGCGGCCGCTCGTGCACGCCGCCGACATCGCCCGGGCCTTCACGGCCGCGCTTGGCGCGCCCCGCGACGCGGTGCACGACCGGGCGTTCAACATCGGCAGCGAGGTCAACAACGTCACGGTCGCCGAGATCGCCGAGCAGGTCGCCGAGGCGGTGGCCGGTTCGAAGGTGGTGATCACCGGGGAGACCGGCGCCGACCCGCGGTCGTACCGCGTGGACTTCTCCCGGTTCCGGGACGCGCTGCCCGGCTTCGACTGCGAGTGGACGGTGAAGCGCGGCGCGCTCGAACTGGCCGACGCCTACCGGACGTTCGGGCTGACCCGGGAGGACTTCGAGCGGCGCTTCACCCGTCTGGCCGTGCTGCGCGCGGCGTCCGAGGCGGGGGCCGTCGACGACACCCTGCGGTGGAGCCGATGACGTCGCCGGGCGCGCGGATGCACGCTCTGGTGGAGCGGCTCTACCCGCTCTGCCGGAGCATCACCGGCGACGGTGTGCGCGCCACCCTGGACATCGTCGGCGAGTACGTACCGCTCCAGGTGCACGAGGTGCCGACCGGGACACAGGTGCTCGACTGGACGGTGCCGCAGGAGTGGAACATCCGCGACGCGTACATCGCCGACAGCGACGGCAACCGGGTCGTCGACTTCGCCGCGTCCAGCCTGCACGTGCTCGGCTACAGCGTGCCGGTGGCGCGGACGATGCCCCTGTCCGAGCTGCGCGCGCACCTGCACACCCTGCCGGAGAACCCGGACTGGGTGCCGTACCGCACCAGTTACTACAAGCCGGAATGGGGATTCTGCCTGGCCCAGAACACGCTGGACGCCCTGCCGGACGGCGACTACGAGGTGCGCGTCGACTCCACGCTCGAGGACGGCCACCTCACCTACGCCGAGCACGTGGTCCCCGGTCAGGTCCCCGACGAGGTGATCGTCTCCTGCCACGTCTGCCACCCGTCGCTGGCCAACGACAACCTGGCCGGCATCGCGGTGGCGACGTTCCTGGCCCGTGCCCTCGCGGAGGAGACTCCGTACTACACCTACCGGTTCGTCTACGCGCCCGGCACCATCGGGGCGATCACCTGGCTGGCCCGCAACCAGGAGCGGATCGACCAGGTCAAGCACGGGCTGGTGCTCGCCTGCGCGGGCGACTCGGGGCAGCTGACGTACAAGCAGAGCAGGCGCGGCGACGCGGAGATCGACCGGGTCCTCCGGCACGTCCTCGCCGTCTCCGAACGCCCGCACCGCGTCACCGAGTTCACGCCGTACGGCTATGACGAGCGGCAGTACTGCTCCCCCGGGTTCAACCTCGGCGTCGGCTCGCTCAGCCGGACCCCGTACGCGGGCTACCCCGAGTACCACACCTCGGCGGACAACCCGGACTTCGTGTCCCCGGAGGCGATGGCGGACACCCTCGCCGTCTGCCGCGAGGCGTTCGCCGTCCTCGACCGCAACCGGCGGTACGTCAACCTCAGTCCCTACGGCGAACCACAGCTGGGCCGACGGGGGTTGTACGCCTCGCTCGGCGGCCGCAGCGACGCGCAGCAGGCCCAGATGGCCATGCTCTGGGTGCTCAGCCTCTCCGACGGCGAGCACGGTCTGCTCGACGTCGCCGAGCGGGCGGAGCTGCCGTTCGACACCGTGGTCGCCGCCGCCGACGCCCTGGGCGCCGCCGGGCTGATCAAGGCGTGACGGCGATGACCACCGACGAGGAGACGACGCCCGCCCCGGCGGCCGAGGCCGGACACCGGAGCGCCAAGCGGGCCATCGTCGGCCGGCTGTCCTGGGGAGTGGCCGACCAGGCGGTCTGCAGCATGACCAACTTCGCGGTGGGGATCTATGTGGCCCGGTCCCTCGGCCTGGCCGCGTTCGGCGTGTTCAGCCTGGCCTGGGTGACCTACGGCGTGGTCCTCAGTGTCTCCCGCGGCCTGGCCACCGACCCGCTCGTGGTGCGCTTCAGCGGCGTGCCGGGCTGGGCCTGGCGCGGCGCGGCGACCCGGTCGACGGGGACCGCGCTCGCCGTCGGCGGTGTCGTCGGCGCGGTGTCCCTGGTGGTCGGGCTCGGCGTCGGCGGCCGTGTGGGGCCCGCGTTCGCCGCTCTCGGCGTCGTCCTGCCCGCACTGCTGCTCCAGGACGCCTGGCGGTTCTCGTTCTTCGCCGTCGGCACCGGACGGAAGGCCTTCCTCAACGACCTCCTGGCGGGCCTCGCGCTCGTCCCGGCCCTGCTGGTGGCGGCCCGCGTGGACACCGTGGCCGCGTTCGTGCTCGCCTGGGGCACGGCGGCCGCGGTGGCCGCGGGCTACGGCTGCCTCCAGTCCGGCATCCGACCCCGGCTCACCGGAGCGCGCGCGTGGGTCCGCGAGCACCGCGACCTCGGCTACCGGTACCTGGTCGAGAACGTCGGCGTCAGCGGCGCGTCCCAGCTGCGGGCGTACGGGCTCGGCGCGATCGTCGGGGTCAGCGCGGTGGGGGTGATCAGGGGCGCCGAACTCCTGCTCGGCCCGTTCCTCGCCGTGCTCATGGGCCTGTCCCTCGTCACCGTCGCGGAGGCGGCGCGGGTGCTGCGCCGGGCCTCGCACCGCCTGGCCACGTTCTGCCTCCTGCTCGGCGGCGGGCAGGCCGTGGCCGCGCTGTTCTGGGGCGGTGCGCTGCTCCTGGTGCCGGACCGGATCGGCGAGTTCGTCCTCGGCGGCGTCTGGAACGCCGCCTCGGAGCTGATCGTCCCGGCCACGCTCGGCGTCGCGGGCGCCAGCCTCGGCGTCGGCGCGACCGTCGGCCTGCGCGCGCTCGGCGCGGCCCGGCGCAGCCTGCGCAGCCAGCTGTTCGCCTCCGCCGCCTACGTCGGCGGCGGCCTCGGCGGGGCGGCCGCGGGCGGCACGGTCGGCTCGGCCTGGGGCGTCGCCGCGGCGACCGTCGTCAGCTCGGCCGTGTGGTGGCTGCAGCTGCGCTCCGCCCTGCGCGAGCACCACCAAAAACCCATCCCCGAAGTGAGGAAGCCATGACCGCCCAACCCAGGCTGAGCATCGGCCTGCCCGTGTACAACGGCGAGGAGTACCTCGCCGAGTCGCTCGACGCCCTGCTCGGCCAGACCTACGAGGACTTCGAGCTGGTCATCTCCGACAACGCCTCGACCGACGGGACCGAGGACATCTGCCGCCGGTACGCCGAGAAGGACCCGCGCGTGCGGTACCTCCGGCTGACCCGGAACATCGGCGCCGCGCCGAACCACAACTACGTGTTCACCCAGTGCCGCGGCGAGCTGTTCAAGTGGGCCTCGCACGACGACCTGTACGCCCGGGACCTGCTGCGGCGCTGTGTGCAGGCCCTCGACGAGCGCCCCGACGTGATCCTCGCCCACGCCGACCAGGCGGTCATCGACGAGCACGGCCAGGTGAAGGTCCCGTACGAGTACACGCTCGCCACGGACTCGGCGCGCGCGCCGGAGCGCTTCCGCAGCATGCTGTTCGAGCCCGGCGGCGACGACTTCTACGGGGTCATGCGGGCCGATGTGCTGCGCCGCGTGAAGCCGCACGACAGCTACCACCACGCGGACCGCACTTTCGTCGCCGAGATCGGCCTGCACGGGCGCTTCCACCAGGTGCCGGAACTGATGTACTTCCGCCGCGACCACCCCACCCGCGCGGAGCGGGCGAACCCCTCCAAGCGCTCCCGGTGCGTCAACCTGGACCCGCGCCGGGCGGGGCCGCTGCACCCCACGCCCCGGCTGCTCGCCGAGTACGTCTGGGGCTTCGTCTCGGCGATCCGGCGGGCGCCGCTGTCCTCGGCCGACCGGCGCGCATGCTACCGCCATCTGGCCGCGTGGATGACCAGCCGGGCCCGTCCCGGCACCGGCGAGCGGGTCGAGGACCGGGCGCCGGCCGACCCGGCCCGGCTCACCGTCTCCGTCGACGCCCTCGTCGCCGGGCGCGAGGGCCGTGCGGGGAGCCAGGCGTGACCTCCCCGCGCGAATCCCCGGTGCGCGTCGGGGTGTTCGGCCTGCTCGGCTCCGGCAACCTCGGCAACGACGGTTCCCTCGAAGCCGTGCTCGGCTATCTCCGCGCCGACCACCCGGAGGCGGTCGTGGACGCGCTGTGCGGCGGGCCCGAGGTCGTCGCGGCCCGGTACGGGATCCCCGCGACGCGGCTGCACTGGTACCGCGGGGAGTACCGGACCGCCTCGCGGGCGGGCGCGATCGCGGGCAAGGGCCTCGGCAAACTCGTCGACGTCTTCCGCACCGCCGCGTGGGTGCGCCGGCACGGCGTGGTGATCGTGCCGGGCATGGGCGTCCTCGAGGCCACGCTGCCGCTGCGGCCCTGGGGTTTCCCGTACTCGCTGTTCCTGCTGTGCGCGTCCGGCCGTCTTCTCGGCACGCGGGTCGCGCTGGTCGGTGTCGGCGCGGGCCCCATCGCCGACCGCCCGACCCGGGCCCTGGTCCGCTGGTCGGCGCGCCTCGCCGCGTACCGGTCGTACCGGGACGCCCAGTCCCGCGACGCGATGCGGAAGATGGGCGTGCGCACCGCGCGCGACAAGGTCTACCCGGACCTCGCCTTCGCCCTGCCCACGCCACCGCCGGGCACGCCGCCGGGCACGCCGGGCCCGGTCTGCGTCGGCGTCATGGACTTCCACGGCGGCAACGACGACCGCGACCGGGCCGAGGAGATCCACCGGCGCTACCTCGACGGGACGACCCGGTTCGTCCGCGCGCTCGTCGAGGAAGGCAGACCGGTCCGGCTGCTCACCGGCGACGCGTGCGACAGGTCGGTGGTCACCGCGATCCTCGACGCGGTGGACTCGCCGCTGGTCACCGCTGCCGAGACCGCCTCGCTCGCCGACCTGATGAAGGAGATGGCGGCCGCCGACGCCGTGGTGGCGACCAGGTACCACAACCTCGTCTGCGCGTTGAAGGCCGGTGTGCCGACGCTCGCGCTCAGCTACGCGGCCAAGAGCGACGCGCTGATGGCGCAGATGGGTCTCGGCGCGTACTGCCATTCGGCGCGCGAGGTCGACGCCGACCGGCTGCTCGAACAGTTCCGGGCCCTCGAAGGGCGCTCGGCGGAGCTGCGGCGGACCCTCACCGAGCGCAACCAGGCCGCCGCCGGGCGCCTGGCGCACCAGTTCACCGCCCTGACCACGGCCCTGTTCCCTGCGGCCGACCACAGCCACGCCCTGCGGGAGGCCCCATGAAAGCGACCGAAGTCCCGGCGATCACCGGCGCGTACCTCTTCGAGCCGACGCCGTACGCCGACGAGCGCGGCTTCTTCTGCCGCACCTTCGACGCCGACGTCATCCGCTCGGTGGGCCTGGACCCGGACGCCTTCATCCAGGACAGCGTGTCCCGCTCGGTCCGGGGCGTCCTCCGCGGCCTGCACCTGCGCTCCGGGGCGGGCGAGGCCAAGCTCGTGCGGTGCTCGTACGGGAGGATCTTCGACGTCGTCGTGGACCTGAGGCAGGAGTCGCCGACCTACCGCAACGTGGCCACCTTCGAGCTGTCCGGCGACACGCAGGTGACCCTGTACATCCCGGCGGGGTGCGCGCACGGCTTCCAGGCGCTGACCGAGACCGCCGACACCTCGTACCGCATCGACCGGCCGCACGATCCGGCCGAGGACGTGACGATCGCGTTCGACGACCCGGAGCTCGCCGTCCCCTGGCCGCTGCCGGTCACATCGATCTCCCAGCGGGACCGGGAGGCACCGAGCCTCGCCGAGGTCCTCAAGCACAAGGAAGGGTGAAGTCGGCTTGGACACCGAAGAGTTCCGCCTGCCCCGGTCGCGGCAGGCGAACGAGCGGCTGCACGCCATGGTCCCCGGAGGCGCGCACACGTACGCCAAGGGAGACGACCAGTACCCCGAGAACCTGGCGCCGGTCATCAGCCACGGCCACGGTGCCCACGTGTGGGACGTCGACGGCAACCGCTACATCGAGTACGGCTCGGGGCTGCGGTCGGTCAGCCTCGGTCACGCCCATCCGCGCGTGCTCGAGGCGGTGCGGCGGGAACTGGACCGCGGCAGCAACTTCGTGCGGCCGTCCCTCGTGGAGGTCGAGGCCGCGGAACGCTTCCTGGCCACCGTGCCGACCGCCGAGATGGTGAAGTTCGCGAAGAACGGCTCCGACGCCACCACCGCCGCCGTGCGCCTCGCGCGCGCCGTCACGGGGCGGTCGCGGGTGGCCCTCTGCGGCGACCATCCGTTCTTCTCGGTCGACGACTGGTTCATCGGCACCACGCCGATGTCCGCGGGCATCCCGGCGGCGACCAACGAGCTGACCGTGGCGTTCCCGTACGGCGACCTGGCCGCCACGGAGGAGCTGCTGAACCGGTACCGGGACGAGGTGGCCTGCCTCATCCTGGAACCCGCCTCCCACACCGAGCCCCCTCCCGGGTACCTGGCCGGGCTGCGTGAGCTGGCCGACCGGCACGGCTGCGTCCTGGTCTTCGACGAGATGATCACGGGCTTCCGCTGGTCCGAGGCGGGCGCTCAGGGGCTGTACGGCGTCGTGCCCGACCTCTCCACGTTCGGCAAGGCGCTGGGCAACGGGTTCGCCGTGTCCGCGCTCGCCGGGCGGCGCGAGCTGATGGAGCGGGGCGGCCTGCGGCACTCCGACGAGCGGGTGTTCCTGCTGTCGACGACGCACGGCGCGGAGACACACTCCCTGGCGGCGGCGATGGCCGTGCAGACCGTCTACGTCGAGGAGGGCGTCACCGCGCGCCTGCACGCCCTCGGCGAGCGGCTGGCCGCCGGTGTCCGCGCCGCCGCGGCCGCCATGGGCGTCGGCGACCACGTCGTCGTCCGGGGCCGGGCCAGCAACCTGGTCTTCGCCACCCTCGACGAGAACCGGCAGCCGTCGCAGGAGTACCGCACCCTCTTCCTGCGCCACCTCCTCGCGGGCGGGGTGCTCGCGCCGTCGTTCGTGGTGAGCGGCGCGCTCGACGACACCGACATCGACCACACCGTCGATGTGGTGGCCCAGGCGTGTGCGGTGTACCGGAAGGCGCTGGACGCCGCCGACCCGACGCCCTGGCTCGCCGGACGGCCGGTGAAGCCGGTGTTCCGCCCCTTCGCGTGACGGGGCGTCAGTTGCCCGTCCGCTGACCGGCGTCGGCCGTCCGATCCCCCAGTCGGTCGGCCGTCCGGTCGACCAGCCACGCCGCCGCCGGTACCACCACCAGCGCGGTGCACCAGCCGCCGAGGACGTCGGTCGGGTAGTGCGCGACGAGGGCGACCTGGGCCCAGCCCATGGCGGCTCCGGCGACCAGCGCGGCGGCGAGCACGAGGAGTGTTCCGGCCGTCCTGTCGAGTCCGCGCAGGCCGGTCGCGAGCAGCGCGAGGGCCAGGGCGAGGGCGGTGAGGAAGGCGGTGTGCCCGCTCGGGTAGGACAGGTTGTCGGCGCCGTGGATGGTGCGTCCTACCAGGTGCTTGATCAGCGTCGTGGCCGTCACGGCCAGGCCCGGGCCGACCACGACGAGCACCGCCGCACGAGGTCGGCGAAGCAGCAAGCAGCCCGTCACCGCGGCCATGACCAGGAGTGCCGCTCCGGCGGGCTCTCCCCAGAAGTCCGTGGCCAGAGCGACGTTCCGCCACGGCGGCCGGACGCTGTCCGCCGTCGGCTCGATGATCCACCTGTCCACCGCTCCGGGCTCGCTGTGTCCGGCGTACAGGACCCCCACCGTGACGAGCACCAGCGCGGCCAGGGCCGCGATCAGGCCCAGCGACGCGCGAAGCGACGGGGGCAGCACCGTGCGTGCCGACCGGTGGGCAGCCATCAATCAGCGCCTTCCTCTTCCCTCTGCTCCAGGCGCACTTGAAGACTGCCCGGCCCGCGCGACCAACCATACGGCGGCGGGGCGCCGCGCCGGCTGCGTCCCGGAAGGCCGCGGGGTGGTCAGTCGAGGCAGAACTCGTTGCCCTCGATGTCCTGCATCACGATGCACGACTCGTTCTCCTCGTCGGCGGCAAGGAGTTGCACGCGTACCGCTCCGAGCGCCACCAGGCGCGTGCATTCCGCCTCGAGGGTGGCCAGACGCTCCGCCCCCACGAGCCCGGTGCCCGCCCGCACGTCGAGGTGCACCCGGTTCTTGGCGACCTTGCCTTCGGGAACGCGCTGGAAGTACAGGCGCGGGCCCACGCCTGAGGGATCACTGCAGACGAACCAGGAATCCCGCTTCGCCGGGGGCAGCGACTGGTTGTAGTCGTCCCACGTGGCGAACCCCTCGGGTGGCGGCGGTGCGACGTACCCGAGCACCTCGCACCAGAAACGGGCGACGCGCTCGGGTTCGGCGCAGTCGAAGGTCACTTGGAGCTTCCTGATCGTTGGCATCGGCGCACCATAGCAAGGGGGCTCCGGGGCTGATCTCCCGGTGTGGATCCGCGGGTTTTCAGTCCGCGGGGTCGGGCGGCCACGGGCCCAGTTCCGGCACGTCGGTACCGGTCGTGTCCAGGTGTCCTTCGGTGTCGCGGCCGGACATCCAGGCCGCGAGGTCACGCAGCGCTCCGGAGACCTCGACCGTCGTGCCCGTGCCCAGGACCTGGGTGAACTCGTCGTCCGTGGCCCGCAGGCGCAGCCGCGTGCCGGCCGGGGCCCGGGCGGACAGGAAGTCCAGGGCGTGCACGGCGAAGTCGCGCGGCCAGTCCCGGGGGCGGTAGCCGACCGCGAGGTCGACGGCGTGGATCTCCGCCTCCCGCCACCGGGCGAGGGCGGTGTCGAGGACCGTGGCGTGGCGGAAGCGGACCGTGCGCTGCCAGTCCGCTGCCGTCAGCCCGCTCCACGCCTCCTCCAACGCCCTCTGGGCGAGCTTCAGTTCCTCGCGGAGCTCGGCCACGGGCCGGGCGGCCCCTTCGTCGATGGACCGGTCACGCCCTTCCTGCCCGCCGTCGTACATGTCGACGAGTTCGCCCCGCAGCGCGGCCAGCGCCTGCGCCTCGAAGGCACGGGCGTTGTCGACGAGGTGCTGGAGGACGTGCCCGCGGGTCCAGCCGGGCAGGGCAGAGGGCTCGCCCCGTTGCCGGTCGTCGAGTCGACCGGCCAGTTCGAGCACCCGGGCGTGCGACCCCGCGACGCGGACCACCAGTTCGTCTGGAGCCATATACGAGTTGACCACTGTCGCAGCCTAACCACAGAGGCCCCCTTCCGGCATCCGCCCCGGCCCCCGACGTCCTGGTGCGCCAACGCCCCGCCGCTGTCGTTCAGTTGGCCAGGGCGGGCTTGAGCACCTCCTCGCACCACTGCCGGAACGTGGTCGGGGTGGTCGATTCCGCGGTGCGCGGCTCGACGTTGTCGAGGCCGCGGTTCTTCGCGTCGAACATGTCCACCATTCCCTGTGCCATCGCGTCGGTCATGCCGAAGCCGGTCATGCGCGCCTTGAGGGCCGGGCCCGGGATCTGCCGGTAGTGGATCTCCCTGCCGGTCACCTCGGAGATGATCCGGGCCATGTCCGTGGGCGACAGGTCCTCGGGGCCGAGGCAGGCGACCTGGCCGGAGCCCTGCCAGGTGTCGTCGAGGAGCAGTCCAGCCGCGGTCGCGGCGATGTCGCGGGTGGCGACGGTGGGGGCCTTCAGGTCCGGGTCGATCATCATGAAGAACGCGTCCTGCTCGTTGATCGAGCCGACGTGGTGCAGCAGGTTGTGCATGAACGACGGACAGGCCACGGCCCGGAAGGCGACGCCCGAGGCGGCGATCAGGTCGCACATCGCCAGCGAGGCCGTGACCAGGCCCGCGTCGTCGACCTGCGGCGCGCCCCGCCCGAGCGCGGTGACGGCCACCACCCGGCGCACCCCGTGGCGGGCGAACGCCTCACTGGCGGGGCGGGTGAAGTCGACGTAGACGGTCTCGGCGCTCGGTGCGTCCCCGTCGTCCGGAGCGAGCCAGAACACCGCCTCGGCGCCCGCGCACGCCCGGTCGATGACGTCGGGGTCGCCGTGCGAGCCCTCGATCACCTCGGCGCGCTCGCGCACTTCGGGGGCGAGCCGCGAGGGGTCACGGGCGACGAGGCGCAGCGGCGCCCCTCGGTCGAGCAGGTCGTCGACGAGCTGACGGCCGATGGTGCTGGTGGGGGCGGTGATGACGATCATGGTTGGGCCTTTCTGGTGGTGGGGTGCGGGCGTGCGGCGGGCAGGGGGCCGTGGGCCGGGCGCAGGACGTGCTTCACGCTCGCCGCGGGATGTACGCCAGGCCGTGCGCGCCCGAGTCGCCGAACGCCCGGTGCCGCAGGGGCGTCAGGGGTCGCAGCGTCTCCAGGTCGACGATCTCGACGGTGGACGAGGCGTAGCAGGCGACGTACGCGATCCGGCCGTCGGGCGACGACGTGATGGTCAGCGGGACGAGTCCCACCTCGACGTCGCCGAGCCGCTTGTGGGTGTCGGCGGCGAACACCGTGAGGCGGCCGGGCGCCATGCGGCTGGTTCCGGTCGCCCGGTCGTGGTCCGTGCCGACCTCGCCCGCGAGCAGCTTCCCCGTCGAGGTGAGGTGGAGGGGCATGGCGGCGCTCTCCAGGGGGAGGGTGTCGACGACGGCCGTCGTGCGGGTGTCGATCACCCTGATCCCCGGGGGTGTCGCGCCCTTCGCGGCGAAGGAGCCGCCGTGCGGCGCGGCGACGAAGGCGTGCGTGCCGTCGGCCGCGACGGCGACACCCTCGCTGCCCGGCACCTCGACCCGCGCGGTGAGGGTTTCCCGTTCGAGGTCGAGGACCGAGACGTAGGGCGCCTCCTTGTTGGCGACGTACGCCGTCGTTCCGGCCGCGTCGACGGCCAGCCAGTGCGAGCCGGGGGCGTCGGTGTCGATCCTGCCGAGGGGGCGGCGGGTCCGCGTGTCGATGACGACGACGCCGCCGGGGCGGTCATCGGCGCCCTCCACGGTGACGTACAGACGGCCGCGCTCCGCGTCCAGCGCGAGTCCGTGCGGGGCGTGTTCGGGGGCGAGGTCGACGACCTCGACGACGCTGCGGGTGTCGGGGTCGATGACGGTCAGCTCGGTACGGCGGCCGGTGTTCGCGTGGTAGAAGCCCGAGTGGTACGTCATCGTGCACCACAGCAGCCGCCGTGTCGGGTCGAAGCACAACTCGTGCGGCTGGGCGAGGGTTTCGACCGAGCCGAGGTACCGGTCGGACGCGGCGTCGAAGAACGACACCGAAGGGCCGCTCTGGCAGACCACGGCCAGCACATCGCCTTCGCGACCGGCCCGTGGGGACTCCTGCATGACTGACTCCTTGCGCATGGCGCTGGTGGTGCGGACCGCGTTCTCGCGGGCCTGTCTCCACCCTCTGAGCACATGACCTGCCCGACAATGCAAGAATCAGCATCTAATTATTGACTCAGGCGTAAAGATGCAGCTCAGGAGCCGTCCATGGATCTCAATCTGCTACGCGTCCTGGACGCCCTGCTCCAGGAGAACAGCGTCACGCGCGCCGCCGAGCGCCTCGGCACCTCCCCCGCGGCCGCCAGCCGCACCCTGGCCCGGCTCCGTCGCGCCGTCGGCGATCCGCTCCTGGTCCGGGCGGGGCAGGGCCTGGTCCCCACGCCCAGAGCCGTCGAACTCCGCGACGAGGTGAGCGCGTTGCTGCGGGGCTGTGACAACGTCCTGCGGCCGGGAGCGGGGTTCGAGGCCGTCCATCTGCAGCGCGCCTTCACCGTGCAGGCCACCGACCTGCTCCTGGCGGGACTCGCCGGTCCCCTGACCGAGCGGATCCGCGCGGAGGCGCCGGACGTGGACGTGGTGTTCCTGCCCGAGGCCCTGGAGGGCGGGACCGCGCTGCGGGAGGGCACGGTGGACGTCGAGCTCGGCGTCCTCGCGCATCTGGACCCGGAGATCCGCACCCAAAGCCTCGTCCGGCGGCCGCTGGTGGGGGTCGCCCGCAGCGGTCACCCCCTGTTCCAGAAGCGGATCGACGCCCGTCGTTTCGCCGCCGCCGACCACATCGGCATCTCCCGGCACGGCAAGCGCCTCGGCCCCATCGACCAGGCCCTCGCGGAACGCGGACTGCGACGCCGTGTCGCCGTCGTCGTCCCCAGCCACACCGGCGCCATGCTCCTCGCCCGGGACACCGACCTCGTCGCCCTCACCCTGACCGGCTGCCTCCCCGGCCCGACCGCCGCCCTGGGACTGCGGACGTTCCCCCTCCCCCTGGACCTGCCCCCGATCGACCTCGGGATGGCCTGGCACCCCCGCAACTCGGCGGATCCCGGGCACCGTTGGTTCCGCGAGCATGTGGCGGCGGCCGTACGAGGAGTGTCCGGGTGACGCCGTGCGGCGCTGCCGGCCGCCACCCCCTCCCGCCCCGGCCTCGTCAGCAGCCGACCTCCCACGCGAACGGCGGGAGCGTCGCCGCCTTCGCGTAGACGCCCACGGCCCACGGCGACAGACAGCACAGCGGATGCAGCCGGGCCTGAGGCAGGCTGGCCAACTGCCGCGCGCTGTGCGCCACGCAGCCGGTCATCTCCTTGCCGTCGGCGGTGAGCACCGTCACCGCCACCAGAGGCCCTTCGCACGGAGTCAAGTCCTTCGCGTCGGCCGCCCCGCATCGTGCGCCCTGTTCCGCGTCGTGCTCGCGCATGCCACCCACCCCCCACGTAGTCGCACCGCAAGAGGTTTGCCCGGATCACGGCTGTTCACGGGTGAGTTGACCAGCTCGTCGAGAATCCTTTACGCGACGTGCGCGACGCGGCCGGAAGCGGACGGCGGCGTGCCGCCCTCCTCCTTCAGCCCGGCCGCGCTCAGGGCACGCACACCGGAGTCAGGGCGCGTACACCGGGGTCAGGTCGACCACGACGCGGAAGTCCACGATCAGCCCGTCGTCGCCGACCCGCCAGATCGTCACGGCGGGCAGCGTCACTTCCCTCGTGTCCAGGCGGGTGTACGTCACCTCGGTGAGGGCGATGGTCGTGGCGCCGACGACCCAGGAGTCGACGATGCGGTGCCGCAGGGCGGCGATGGTCTCCATGAACGCGGTGTTGGCGGCGAGAATGGCCTCGCGCCCGACGAGGGGCTCACCGTTGCCGAACACCATGGTGGCGTTCTCGGCGAGCAGGTCCGCGACGGCGTGCAGCTCCTTCCCGTCGATCTTCGCGAAGAGGGCTTCGGGCGTGGGAGCGGTGGTGGTCATGTCGTCTCCTGTGCGGTGGGAGGGCCGTCGGCGGGGACCGCGATGTCCGCGCCGTAGGCCCGGGTGAGCTCGGCGAGGCGGGAGAAGTCGGCGGGGTCGAGCGGGGGTGCCTGCTCGCCCGGCCTGGCCGGTACGCCCGCCTCGACGAAGAAGCGCTCGAACCCGGCGGGCGCGGTCAGCACCAGCATGCGCGCGGGCGTCACGCCCGGGTTGGTGAACCCGTGCACGATGCCCCGCGGCAGATAGAGGAAGTCGCCCACGCGCGCCCGGGTCGTCGTCCGCCCGGCGAGGACCTCCAGCTCACCGTCGAGCAGGTAGAAGGCCTCGTCCTCCCGGCCGTGCACATGCGGCGGCGGGCCACCACCGGGCGGCACCGATGCCTCCAGCAGCGCGAACGCGCCGTGCGTCGAGTCGCCGCTCGCCTTGATGGTGTAGGTGTCCCCCACCACCCACAGGGACCGGCCCTCACCGGAACGGACATGGCGGACCCCCGTCGCCCCTTCACTGATCGCGGTCATCGCGCCTCCTCATTGCGTGCCCCCGTTCCCCCCGGTCTCACCGGGAACTGCCTGCGTTCCCCGAGAACTGCCTGCTCACGACGCTAGGACTGACGAGACCTGCTGCCTATACCACTTTTCTGGTGTTCTGCCTCCGACCCGTCTATGCCACGATGAGTGATGTGAACCACAGCACCCGGGCACGTGCCTACGAGCGGGTGGCACGGCTCACCGGAGCGCACCTCGACCTGCCGACGTTCCTCGACGAGGCGTCCGCGCTGCTCGCGACGGCGCTGCCGCACGACGCGGCCTGCTGGCACACCATGGATCCGGCGACGCTCATCGAGACGGGCTTCCACCTGGAGAACATGCCGCAGGCCCCGGACGCCGAGGTCGCGGCCCTCGCGTATCTGCCCGACGACTTCAACTCGTTCGTCGCGCTCGCGCGGGCCGACCGCCACAGCGGCGTCCTGAGCGCGGCCACCGGCGGCCACCCGGAGCGGAGTCTGCGCTACCGCGAACTCCTGCGCCCGAACGGCGTCACCGGCGAACTGCGCACGTCGTGCGTCGTGGACGGAACCTGCTGGGGCAACTTCGCGTTCTTCCGCGAGACCCCGGCCGACTTCACCGAGGACGAGCTGGACTTCGCCCACGACCTCGCCGCGGTGCTCGGCGGCGGCTTCCGGGGCGCGGTGGTGCGGGGCAGGAGCGGCGGCGCCGCGGCCGGGCTCTGGCCCGGGCTGCTCCTGTTCGACGAGAACCGGCGGGTCGAGTCGGCGACCGGTCCGGCCCGCCACTGGCTCGGGGAACTCGGCTTCCGCGGCTCGCCGGGCGAGGGCCCCCTGCCGTACGCGCTCCTCATGGTCGCCGAGCACGCCCGCGGTGCCGCCGCCGACGCGAGCGTGCGGGTCCGGGGCGAGTCGGGGAGCTGGGTCGAACTTCACGCCTCACCGGCGTCCGGCGGCGGGCCGGGCAGGATCGCCGTCATCCTGCAGTCCGCCACCGCCCCGTCCGTCGCCTCGCTGCTGTCCGCCGCGTACGGCCTCACTCCCCGGGAGCGCGAGCTGGTCGGCCTGGTCCTGCGGGGCTGCGGGACGGGGGAGATCGCGACGCGCCTGTTCATCTCCCCGCACACCGTCCAGGGCCATCTCAAGTCGGTCTTCGCCAAGACCGGGGTGCGCAGCCGTCGGGAGCTGGTCACGCGTGTGTTCACGCCGGACCCCGGCACGTCAGAGGGTCCGGATCGCCGTACGTCCGACGGTTAGATGCTGGCGAGCAGGTCGTCCAACGGGGCGGGTACGCGGTCCGGTTCGAGGGCCTCGACGAGGACGCGGCCGTAGCGGATCTTGCGTCCCTTCTTCGAACCGAAGAAGCGCCGCACCTGCTGGTGCGCGGTGCGGCCCTGGTGTGCGGGCTGCCGCTGGAGGGTCTGCAGGGCGCGCAGTTCGCCCTCCGCCCGGACGAGTTCCTCGACGCGCGGCACGCCCAGGGCGCGGATCAGCTCGTCCTCCAGGTCCGCCGCGCAGACGAAGATCTCTTCCTGCGCCGCCCCGGCCCGCTCCAGGCCGCGTACGTAGTAGGGGCGCTCCGCCTCGTCGCACAGCCCGATGAGACGCAGGTCCAGGCCCGGGGGCCCGAGGAGCCGGGCGTAGCGCCCGACGCTCATGGCGCCGCCCATCGACAGGACGCAGACCCCTTCGGCCGCCAGGTCCCGGCCTCGGCGCGTGGCCAGCGCGCTGACCGCTTCGGCGTCGCTCGGCCCTTCGAGCAGGACGACCGCCCGGACGGCCAGCCGCTCGGCCAGCTCCCGCGCGGGGTCGCCGGGGCCACCGGCCGCCCACGCGGTGACCGCTTCCTGGAAAGACCCCATGTCAGCCATGGGAGGAGTCTGCGCTGTTTCCGGCCACGACGGTAAGGATTTTCCGCACGTGGACTGCCACCCCGGGGACCGGCACGTCAGCCGGTGGCCGACGCGGTGGCCTTCCCCGTGCCCCTTCCGGCGCCCTTCTCCGAGTCCCGCCCCGTGGCCTCTTCCGAGTCCCGGCCCGCGTCCCGCTCCCCGGCCCGCGCGGCGACACGCTCGATCGCCGCGACGGCGGCCTCCGGCTCGTCGACGTAGATGTAGTGCCCGCTGTCGCGGGCGGTGCTCCGCTCGCTGTCGCTGGACAGCGCCTGCCATTCCTTCTGCCCCTTCGTCCAGTCCTCCTCGAGACCCGGCCCGTACGTGGGCACGCTCGTGAGGTAGCGCTTCCCGTGCTGGAGCAGCCGCACGGGGATGTCACCGGCGGAGCGGACGTCCTGGTCGGTGAAGACGAGCTGTTCGGGGTTCTTTCCCGCGTAGATCGCGAGGGTCTGGGCGCGCACGTCGGCGGCCGGGCCGGTGGCGGACTCGGGGATCCGCTTCTTGAGGTCGGCGACGGCGGTCGGTGAGGTGGCGTCGAGCAGGACCAGGCCCCGGATCCGGTCCGGGTGGTCGGGGGCGTACGTGGCCGCGAGCATCCCGCCCATGGAATGCCCGGCCAGGACGACCGGCTCGTCCCCGGCGACCTCGTCGAGCACGGCGGTCAGCGTCCTCCCGACGCCGTCGAAGTCCTGTCGGCCCTCGGGCCGGTCGCTGTCACCCGCGCCGAGCCGGTCGTAGGCACAGACCCGCCCCTTCTCGGCGAGCCGTCGCTGGAGGTCCGACATCTTCGTCAGGTCGTCGCCGCCGCCGTGCAGCAGGACGACGACGGGTCGGTTCTCCACCGGGCTGCCGGAGCAGGAGACGTTCACCAGATGGCCGTCGGCGGTGATCTTCTTGATTCCGGTGAGCCGGTCCTTCTCGGAATGCCACGTGGGTCCCGAGGCGGACTCCGTCGCCTTCGCGTCCGCCTTCGAATCGCCGCAGCCGACCACCCCCACACTGGCCACGGCACAGCAGATCCCGATCGCGACGGCTGCCCCGGTCTTCCGGCGGGCCACAATGTCCTCCAACGAGATGTATCCCGGTCAGGCGGGGTATGACGTCGTCAATGACGCCCAGGTCGCCCACATCTATCACGGGCGAGACGCGCGGAACCTGCCCGTAGGTGCACATCCGGGGGCACGGCCACGGCCGCCCCGGCGGGACCCTCAGGCCGCCGGGGCTCCTGCCGCGGGCGCGGCCCCTGCCCCGGGCGCGAGGACATCGTCGGCCAGGCCGAGGTGGCGCTGGAGCGCCGCGCGCCCAGGGGCGGTGACCACGAGGGCGCGGGTGGTGCCCACGCGGGTCATCCAGCCCGTGTCGAGCACGTGGCGGCACAGGGCCGCGCCGACCGCTCCGGCCAGGTGCGGGCGGCGTTCGGTCCAGTCGAGGCAGGACCGCACCGACGGCCGGCGCGTGCCGGACGGGACGGTGACGCCGAGGTCCGCGAGCCAGTCGGCGCCCTCGGTGGTGAGCGCGAGGCCGTGGCCGAGGTCCAGGAGGCGGCGTTCGATCATCGCGTCGGTGATCGCGACGCCGATGGTCCCGGCGAGGTGGTCGTAGCAGGTGCGGGCGTGGGCGAGCGCCTGGCGGCGACCGGCCGCCGACAGGGTGCGGGGCGCCGGGCCGCCGCCGGGGGCCAGTGCGGCGAGGCCCTCGATCAGCTCGGCGACCTGGGGACCGGCCAGGCGCACATAGCGGTGGCGGCCCTGGCGTTCCTCGGCCAGGAGGTTGCCCCGGACGAGGGCGTGCAGGTGCTCGGTCGCGGTGGAGGGGGCCACGCCCACGTGCCGGGCGAGTTCCGTCGCCGTCCAGGCCCGTCCGTCGAGCAGGGCCAGGCAGAAGCCCGCCCGGGTGCCGTCGGCGAGGAGCCGCGCCACGGCGGCCAGGTCGGGACCGCTGCCGCGGGTGCGCCGTGTGTCCATACCGGCGATTCTCACCCCGGAACGCTTCGGCCACCGCCGAAGCGTCCGGCTCCTAGCGTCTCGTGCATGAACACGGCACACCTGGACGCCCTGCCCGCGGCGGGAGACGTCACCCACCTGACGATCGAGCCGAACATCCTGTACTTCGGGACGCCGGTCGTGCTCCTGTCGACGGAGAACGGGGACGGCTCGTTCAACCTCGCCCCGGTCTCCTCCGCCTGGGCGCTCGGGCAGACGGTGGTGCTCGGCCTGGGCCGCGACGGGCAGACCGCGCACAACCTGGCGACGCGGCCCGACCTCGTCCTCAACCTGCCGACGGCCGACCAGTGGCCCGCGGTGGAGCGGCTCGCGCCGCTGACCGGCCGTGATCCGGTGCCCGCGGCCAAGGCCGAGGGCTGCCGCTTCGAGCCGGACAAGTTCGGCGCGGCCGGGCTGACCGGTGCCCCCTCCCATCTGGTCCGGCCGCCGCGCGTCGCCGAGTGTCCCCTGCAGCTGGAGGCACGCGCCGCACAGGTGCGGCCGGACGCCTCGGGAGAGTTCGTCATCGTCGAGGCGGCCGTGCGCAGGGTCCACGCCGACGCCCGCATGGTCGTGCCCGGCACCGACCACGTCGACCCCGCCGCCTGGACCCCGCTCATCTACAACTTCCGCCACTACTTCGGTCTCGGCCCGGAGCTCGGCCACTCCTACCGCACCCGGACGCCCCGCGCCCCGGCCGGACCCGCCGCCTGAAACCCCCGGAGGCGCGTACGGGCCCTAGCGGCGGCTGCGTACCAGCAGGTAGAGGAAGTACGGCGTACCGATCACTGCCGTCATGAGCCCGGCCCCGAGCTGCGCCGGCGCGATCACGGTGCGGCCCACCAGATCGGCCGTGCAGACGAGGACGGCGCCGAGGAGCACGGCGACCGGGACCACCCGGACGTGCTGGCGGCCCACGAGGGCCCGGGCGGCGTGCGGGGCGACGAGGCCGACGAAGCCGATCGTGCCCGCGGCGGACACGGCGGTGGCGCTCAGCAGGACGCTGAGGACGAGGAGGCCGAGGCGGCCGCGGCTCAGGTTGAGGCCGAGCAGCCTCGGGGTGTCCTCGTCGAGGGAGACGAGGTCGAGTTCGGTGCGCCGCATGACCGCGACGGCCAGGCCCACGGTGAGGACGACGGCGAGCGGCACGACGTCGGGGAAGGTCCGCCCGTAGGTCGAGCCGGAGAGCCAGGTGAGCGCCTTCGTCGCGTTGAACGGGTCGGTGAGGATGATGAGCAGGCTGATGACGGCCGTCGACCCGGTGGCGACGCCGAAGCCGACGAGGACGAGCCGGTTCTGCTGGAACCCGCCGCGCGCCGCGAGGCCGAAGACGATGACCGAGCTGACCGCGGCGCCCGCGAAGGCACCGGCGGCGATGCCCCACGACCCGACCACGGGCACCGTCGTCACGAGCAGGACGGCGCCGACCGCGGCGCCGTTCGTGACGCCGAGGACGCTCGGATCGGCGAGGGGGTTGCGGGTGACGGCCTGGATGAGGGTCCCGGCGAGGGCGAGCGCCGCGCCCGCGAGGAGGGCGGCGGTGACGCGGGGGACGCGGGTGTCGAGGACGAAGGTGATGGCCTGGCCCGAGCGGCCCTGCGTCCAGTTGACGACGTCGCCCAGGAGCAGCTTGCTGTCGCCGATGAGCACGGCCGCGATCGTCACGCCGACGAGCGCGGCCACGAGGACGGCGGTGGTGACGACGAAGGTGGCCCGGCTGCGGATGCGCAGCCGCTCGGTCGGCAGGGCTCCGGCGGTATCCCGGGCCCGTGCGGCCATGACGATCAGGAAGACGGCCCCGACCAGGCTGGTGACGACGCCGGTCGGCACGGCGACCGCGGTGTCCGAGGGCACGACGGCCCGCAGCAGCACGTCGGAGCCGAGCACCAGGGCGGCGCCGGTGAGGCCCGCGAACGGCAGCCGCGCCCGCGCCTTGGTGAAGGCGCGGAACCTGCGGGCGAGGGGGCGTACGAGGGCGGGGGCGCACAGGCCGACGAAGCCGATGGGTCCGGCGAGGGTGACGGCGGCCGTGGAGAGCAGCGCGGCGAGGACGACGGCGGTGACGCGGGTGGAGCGGACGGGGACGCCGACACCGCGGGCGGCGTCGTCGCCGAGGGCGAGGGCGTCGACGCGGCGGGCGAGCAGCACGAGGCCGACGAGACCGACGACGGCGACGGGCACCATCTGGAGCACGCCGTCGAAGCCGTTCTGCGCGATGCTCCCCTGGTTCCACTTGTAGAGGCCTTCCGTCTCCCGGGGGCGCAGCAGGAGGAGGGCCTCGGCGACGGCGGTGAGGCCGAAGGTGAGGGCGCTGCCGGCGAGGACGAGCCGGACCGTGCCCGCGCCGAGGCCGGAGAGGCTGAGGACGACGGCGGCCGCGGCGAGGCCGCCGACGAACGCGACGCCCGAGGAGGCGAGCAGCGGCAGCGAGAGCCCGGTGGCGGCCGCGATGCCGAGGGCGAGGTAGGAGCCCGCGTTCACGGCGAGGGTGTCGGGCGAGGCGAGGACGTTGCGGCTGACCGCCTGGAGGGCGGCGCCCGCCATGCCGAGGACGACGCCGATGAGCAGGCCCGCGGTCATGCGCGGCAGGCGGGAGGCGATGACGACGGACGAGTCGCCCGCCTCGGCCCGGCCGGTGAGGGCCTTCCAGACCTCGGGGGCGCCGACCGAGGCCGTGCCCTGGGTGATGTCCACGACCGCGAGCGCGGCGACGAGGAGGACCAGTGCGGCCGTCACCGCGGCCGCGCCCGTGCGTGACGCGACCGTCGACGGACGGGTGGCGGGGGTGGTCGCGGTGACGGCCATGGCGTTACTTCTTCAGGGTGTCGACGACGGAGTCGACGTACTGGTTCATCGACCCGGGGCCGCCGAACATCCAGATGCCGTCGGGCAGCCGGTGCACGTTGCCCTTCTTCACGAACGGCAGCGACGTCCACACCTTGTCCTTCTTCAGGACCCCGGCGAACGGGTTGCTGCCCTTGTCGCCGTCGTTGCCGATGTAGGCGAACTCCACGTTCTCGTCGAGCTTGGTGAGGCCCTCGACGTCGGTGGTGCCGAGGCCGTAGACCTTGTCGCCCTTGACCTTCCAGTCGTTCTTCAGGCCGAGCTTCTCGTTGACGGCGCCGATGAGCGAGCCGCTGGTGTACGGCCGGATCGAGGTCTGGTTGCCGGTGACGTAGCCGTCGGCGAAGGCGTACTTCGCGCCGCCGTGTCCGGCGGCGGCGATCTTCTTCTTGCCCGCGGCGAGCTTCGCCTCGAAGTCCTTCTTGAGCTTCTCGGACTGCTCGGTGGTGCCGGTGGCCTTGGCGATGAGGTCGAGGTTCTTGTTCATCTGGCCGATCGGGTCGGCGGCGTCGCTGGCCTTGACCGTCAGGACCGGGGCGACCTTGCGCAGCTGCTTCACGGCGGCGGCCGGCAGGTCGGTGGTGGCGAGGATGAGGTCGGGCTTCAGGGACGCGATGGTGTCCATGCTGGGCTCACCGCGGGTGCCGACGTCCTTGGGGTCGTTCTTCAGCGGAACGGCGCTGTCCCAGGTCTTGTAGCCCTTGACGTCGGACACGCCGGCCGGCTCGACACCGAGGGATATCAGGCTCTCGACGACGTTCCACTCGGTGCCGACGACCTTCTTGGCGGGGCCGTTCAGCTTCACCTTCGCGCCCGTGTCGTCGGTGAGGGTGAAGGACTCGGCGCCCTTCTTCGCTTCGTCGTCGGCGGACTCGGTGGTGCCGCAGGCGGACAGGGTGAGGGCCGCGGCGGTGGCGGCCGCCGCGGTGATCAGGAGGCGCTTCATGAGGTGGTGCTGAGCCTTTCGCTTCGCGAGTGGTGGCGGCCGATGGCGCGGGTGCGCAGGCGACCGGTGAGCGGGTCGGTCTCGACGTCGATGCGGATGCCATAGGTGTCGGTCAGCCGCTGCGGCGTCAGTACGTCCTCGGGGTCGCCGTCGGCGATGACACGCCCCGCGTCGAGCAGGACCACGCGGTCGGCGACGGCGGCGGCCTGGTCGAGGTCGTGCAGGACGGCGCCGACGGCGATGCCGTGGTCGTCCGCCAGGTCCCGCATGAGGTCGAGGAGTTCGACCTGGTAGCGGAGGTCGAGGTGGTTGGTCGGCTCGTCGAGCAGCAGCACGCCCGTCTCCTGGGCGAGGCAGCCGGCCAGCCAGACGCGCTGGAGCTGTCCGCCGGACAGGTGCTCGGCGCCGCGTTCGGCGAGGTCCGCGACGCCGGTCAGGGCGAGCGCGCGGTCCACCGCGGCGCGGCCGCCCGGGTCGGCCTTGCCCCAGCGGCCCCGGTAGGGGTAGCGGCCGAATTCGACGACGTCCCGGACGGTGAGCCCGCTGGGCGTGGGCCGCCCCTGCGTGAGCAGGGCGACGTGGCGCGAGAACTCACGGGGGCCGAGGGCGAGGCCGTCGGTGTCGCCGTCGATGACGATCGTGGCGGTCCGGGGCCGCTGCAGCCGGGCCAGCGTGCGCAGCAGCGTCGACTTCCCGCTGCCGTTCGGGCCCACCAGGACGGTCACTTCGCCCGGGCGCAGCGTCATCGAGGCGTCGTGTACGACATCGACGCCCTCGTACGCCACGGTGACGCCCGTGGCGAGCAGTTCATGACCCTGGGGGCGCGTGGCCTCGGCGGTCTCTTCACCAACATGCACGCCCGAAGGTTAGCCTAACCTTATTGAAGGGTGAAACGGGGGTCCCGTTACCGCCGCAAGGCGAATTCCGGCCAGACTCCCGCCCGGCGCCCGCCCGAACAGCCCCGACGGCCACCACCGAGGGCCCGTTCCGGCAGGCCGATCGGGGCTGGAAGGGACGGCCACCATGAAGTTAGGCTCACCTAATCAAGGCAGGTCCAGCTCCCCTCCCCTCTCGCAAGGAGACCTTCATGCGTGCCGAAGTGGCCCCGGCCTTCGCCGAGTTCGGGCTGTCCGGCGAACCCGGCACCGACGCGTTCTGGGCGACGGCGGGGGCACCCGCGTCGATCCCCGCCGACGACGGCGGTTGGGACACCTTGTTCCTGTGGCGCGGCTCCGCGGCCAGCATCGACTTCGAGAGCTGGTCGAAGCCCGTGCCCCTGCGCCGATGGGACGACACGGACTGCTGGTACGCCCGGGTACGGATGCCCGCGCGGCTGCGGGTGACCTACCGGTTCCGCGCGGGCGACGACGCGTACGCGGACCCGCTGAACCCGGTCGGCGCGGGCGGCGACCGGTCCATCGCCGCGACCCCGGACGCCCCGGCACAGCCGCACTGGCCCGCCGTCGGCGCCGAGGACGTCCTGCCCGTCCCCCGCACCCGGATCCGCTGGGCGAGCGAACGCCTCGGCGGCGGGCGGCGCACCGTGCGCGTGCACCCGGCGGGCGGCGGCGGTCCCGTGGTCCTGCTGCTCGACGGGGACGACTGGCTGTACCTGCACCCGGCGATGACCGCGTTCGACGCGGCCGTCGCCGCCGGCGAACTGCCGCCCGTCACACTCGTCTTCGTCCCGGCCAAGGACAGGGAGGCCGAGTTCGTGTGCCGCCCCGAGCTGTGGGAGGCGGTCCGGCACGAACTCCTTCCGCTGGTCGCGGAGTCCGGCGTACCGGCCGACGTCGACCGGCTCGTGGTCGCAGGGCAGAGCCTCGGCGGGCTGAGCGCGATGTACGCGGCCCTCGAGTTCCCGGACCTGGTGTCCCGGATCGCCGTCCAGTCCCCGTCGTTCTGGTGGACGCCCGAGGCGATGGGCCAGGCGGATCCGCTGGGCGGACCGGTCGGGGGCGCCATCGCCGCGCGCCTCGCGGAACGCCCCGATCTGTCCGGTCTGCGGGTCGCGTTCGACGTGGGGGAACACGAGGCGCGGATGCTGCCCCACTGCGAACGGGTCGAGGCCCTGACCGAACAGGCCGGGGCGACCGTGCGGGTGTCGCGGTCGGCGTCGGACCACGACCGGGCGGGGTGGCGGCAGGCACTGCTCAGGGATGTGGCCTGGGCGCTGTCCTAGGCCCTGGCGGCAGGCGGTTCCGGGGAGTTCGCGCACGCCCCGGAACCGCTCCCCGAGGCTCCGGGGTCACGGAGCCACCGGACCGTCCCTCACCGGGCCACGGCCCGGCAGTAGTCCTCGTCCCTCGCCAGCAGGTTCCGGTGCGTGTCCTCCGCCGTCACCACGCCGTCGTCCAGGACCAGGACCCGGTCGGCCGCGTCCAGGAGGGCCGGGCTGCTGGTGATCACGAGGGTGGTGCGGCCCCGGCGCAGCTTCGCGACGTTGCGGGCGATGAGCTGTTCGGTGACCGCGTCGACGGCCGTCGTCGGGTCGTGCAGGACGAGGACGTCGGTGTCGGCGGCCAGGGCGCGGGCCAGGGAGAGGCGTTGGCGCTGGCCGCCGGAGAGGTTCGCGCCCCGGTCGCGGACGGCGTAGTCGAGTCCGTCGCGGTGCAGGGCGACGACGTCGGTCAGCATGGACGCCTCGACGGCCTCGGGGACCGTGCTGCTGGTGCCCGACGGGTCGATGTTCGAGCGCAGGGTGCCCGCGAAGATCTCCCCGTCGTAGGGGTTCACCAGCATGTGGGCGCGGACCGACTCGACCGACAGGTCCGCGAGCTCCTTCCCGCTGACCCGGACCACGCCCTCGTACGCGTCCGGCGGGACGTTCACGGCCAGGATCGACGCGAGGTCGGCGGCCGCGCGCGGCTGGTAGGCGGTGATCGCCACGAACTCACCGGCGGGCACCTGGAACTTGAGCTTGCGCAGCGGCCCGTGCCGGACGCAGTCCACCTCCAGGTCCCCGCCCGCGGCCGGGTGCTCCGGCCCCGGGGTGGTGACCGGTGGCGCGTTGAGGACCAGCGCCATCCGCTCGGCCGACGCCCGCGCGATCATCACGTACTTGGGCATCTCCGAGAACAGCTTCAGCGGCTCCATGATGAACTGCGCGAGGCCCACGGCCATGACGAGTTCGCCGATGTTGATCTGCCCGGTGAACGCCAGCCAGCCGGCCGTGAGGGTCACGGCGGCGGCGAGGACCGCGTTGAGGGCGAGGGCGGTGCCCGCGTAGACGCCGTTGACCTTGGCGACGGTGATCGCCTGGTGCTTGGCCTCCGTGCTGACCTTGCGGTAGGAGCCGAACGCCGCGTGGTTGCCGCCGAAGCCGTGCAGCGGGCGCAGGCCGGTGATCAGGTCGGCGACCTTGGCGCCCGCCCGCGCCACCCGGGCCTGCTGTTCGCGGGTGCTCGACCCGATCCGCTTGGACATCACGCTGAGGACCGACAGGATCCCGACGGTGCCGACGATCACGAGCAGGCCGAGCCGGAAGTCGGCGAGGCCGAGGGCGACGGCCGCGACGACGATCGCGACCAGCGAGCTGATCAGCATCGGCACGACTTCGACGATGTCGGCGGTCTGGTCGGCGTCCTCGGTGGCGATGGTCAGAACCTCGCCGGACTTCAGGTCGACGTCCCTGGCCACCGGCTGGAGGCCGCAGGCAGCGACCCGCACCCGCCAGCGGTGCGCCTCGGTCGTGTTGGCCTTCTGCAGGATGCGCATCCCGAACCGCCACGAGAGCGACACCGTCGTGATGATCACGGCGAGGGCGCCGATGGAGACGGCGAGCGAGGCCAGGCTGCGGTCCTCCCGCAGCGTGTGCTCGACGATCAGGCCGAGCGCGATGGGGAAGGCGGTCTCCCCCGCCTGGTACAGGCCCATGAGGACGGTGCCCCCGGCCATGGCACCGAGGTTGCGCCGCAGTGCGGTGCGCAGGATGTCGGACCCCGGGCGGGGCCGCTGTGTGTCAGGAGTTGTCATCGAGGTGGCGGGCAATCGCTTCCGGGGTTCGCAGGGTGAACAGATCACGGATCGTGACCACAGGACCGTACTCTCGGCGGAGCAGCCCGATCAGGCGTACCGCCAGCATGGAGTGCCCTCCGAGGGACACGAAGTCGCTCACGGCGCTCACCTCGTCATCATCCAGGTCCAGGGCCTCGGCGTAGAACTCGCACACCACGGTCTCGGTCTCCGTCCGCGGACCGCGCTCCCCCGCCGTGGTCAGCGCACCGAGCGGCTTCGCCTCGGGCAGCGCCTTCGTGTCAGCCTTCCCGTTGACCGTCAGCGGGATGCTCTCGACCTGGGCGTAGTGCGTCGGGCGCAGGAAGTCCGGCAGGGCCGCGCCCACCTCGGCGGCGACCTCGGCCAGGTCGGAGCCGTCGAGGACCAGGTAGGCGGCGAGCCGGTAGGCCCCGTCGACCTGCGGGTCAGGCTGGGCGACGGCGGCGACGAACCGCACCGCGGCGTGGGCCGCGAACGCGGCCTCGACCTCGCCCAGTTCGACCCGGTGGCCCCGGATCTTGACCTGCTGGTCGGTGCGGCCCAGGTACATCAGGTTCCCGTCGGGCCGCCGCACCACGAGGTCCCCGGTGCGGTACATGCGCGCGCCGCTCTCGCCGAACGGGCACGCCACGAACCGGTGGGCGGTCTGGGCGGCCTGTCCGAGGTAGCCGCGGGCGATGCCGACGCCCGCCACGTACAGCTCACCGGGAACGCCGTCCGGCAGCGGCCGCAGCCACGGGTCGAGGACGTACACGTCGGTGTTGTCGATCGCGACGCCCACCACCGGGTCCTGGCACTCGAAGGTGCCGACGCCGAGGGTGTTGATCGTGTACTCGGTGGGTCCGTACAGGTTGTAGCCGACCGTGCCCTCGGTGTCGGCGAGCCGCTGCCACAGGGCCGGTGTGACGGCCTCACCGCCGAGGAGCACCAGGGCCGGGCGCCGGTCCGGGTGGTCGAGCAGGCCCTCGGCGGCGAGCTGCTGCGCGTACGTCGGCGTCACGTTGATGACGTCGATGCCGTGCTCCAGGCAGTAGGCGACCAGGCCGGGCGCGTCACGGCGCAGCTCCTCGTCGCAGATGTGCACCTCGTGGCCGTCGGCGAGCCACAGCAGCTCCTCCCACGACATGTCGAAGGCGAACGACACGGTGTGCGCGATCCGGAAGACCCGGTGGTCGTGCTCCGCGAGGACCGGCTCGAAGATCCGGCGCTGGTGGTTGATCAGCATGTTGGTGAGCCCGGCGTACTCGGTCACCACGCCCTTGGGCTTCCCGGTCGACCCGGAGGTGTAGATCGTGTACGCGGGGTGCCGAAGGCGGTCCGGGTCGTCCGGCGCGAACGTCACGAACGGCTCGGCGGCGGGCAGCGGCAGATCCAGCTCGATCAGGTCGTCGGGGCCGATGACGTCCCCGGTCAGCCGGGGCGAGACGGCGCTGACGGTGAGGACGACGTCCGGTCGCGCGTCCTCGACGATCGCGGCGATCCGCTCGTCGGGGTGGTCGAGCTCCAGGGGTACGTACGCGGCGCCGACACGCAGGACGGCGAACAGCGCCACGATCGAGTCGAGGGAGCGCGGGATCGCGAGGCCCACGTTCGTCTCCGGGCCGATGCCCCGCCCGGCGAGCACGCCCGCCACGGCGCGGCTGCGGTCCCGCAGCTCGGCGAAGGTCATGGTCGCGCCGTGGGCGACGAGCGCCGCCCGCTGCGGATCGCGGTCGGCCGCCCGGTCGAACCGGTCAACGACGGTGTCCGTGCCGACGTCCGTGCGCTCCTGCGGCTCGGGCTGCTTCCCGAGTCCGGGCAGCGCGCCGACCGGTCCCGTCGAGCGGGCCAGATCTTCGAGTACGCGGACGTAGTCGCCGAGGAGACGGCGGGCGTTCTCGGTGTCTCCGTAGCGGTGCTCCAACTTGACGGTGAGCCGGTCGCCGGGCGTCACGACCCAGGTGAACGGGTAGTGGGTGGAGTCGTCGGCCTGCACCGAGGTGATGCCGTGCCGGGAGTTCATCTCGGCGAACGCGTCCATGTCCAGGAAGTTCTGGAGCACGAACAGGTTGTCGAACAGCGTGTCGTGCCCGCTGGCCCGCTGGATCTCGCCGAGTCCGAGGTGCTCGTGCTCCATCGCCTCGACCCGCGCCGACTGCACGGCCTCCAGGTACTCCCGGACCGTGGCCTCCGGCCGCGCCCGCGTCCACATCGGCACGGTGTTGAGGAGCACGCCGACGATGTCGGACAGGCCCTCGCCGTCGCGGCCGGAGACGGTCACGCCGAACACGGCGTCGGCGCGGCCGGTGTGCGCGCCGAGCAGCAGCCCGAACGCGCCGGTCAGGATCGAGTTGAGGGTGACGCCGTGCGCCTTGGCCGCGTCCCGCAGCAGGTCCGACTGCTCGGCGGACAGGGCGTGCACGAGGGGGTCCGGCAGCTCCTGCGAGAGCGTCGGCGCCGGTCCTGCGAGCAGGGTCGGGCCGGGGAGCCCGGCGAGGTGCCCGGCCCAGAAGCGCTCCGACACGGCCGGGTCCTTGGCGGCGAGCGCCCGGGCGTGGTCCTCGAAGCTCGGTGTGGCCGGGGTCGGGTCGGGCAGTTCGCCCGCGAGGTTGGCCTCGTACGCGTCGAACAGGTCCCGCAGCACGATCTCGCGGGACCAGCCGTCCCACAGCAGCAGGTGGTAGCTGAGCAGCAGCCCGTCGCGGCCGTCGGGCAGCCGCACCACGGTGAGGCGGATCAGCGGCGGCTCGGCCGGGTCGAAGCCCCTGTCGCGGTCCCGGGTGCGCAGCTCCTCGACCTCGGCGTCCGTGGTCAGTTCGACCGTGCGGACGTCGACACGGCGGCCCGCCGCCTTGAGGACCTGGACCGGGTTGCCGTCGTCGTCGGTGGCGAAGCCCGCGCCGACGACCGGGTGCCGCCACATCACGTACGACATCGCCCCGGCGAGCGCGTCGACGTCCAGCCGCCGGTCGAAGGTGAAGTAGCTCTGTGCGACGTAGTGCCCGGCCTGGCCCGCCATCTGGGCCTGGAAGAACAGGCCGCGCTGGAGCGGCGTCACCGGCGCGGTGCGCTCGGCCGTCCCGGCGGCGTCCGCGACGAGCTCCAGCGCGCTGCGCCAGTGCTCGGTGATCGCGTCGGGGATGCCCTCGGCGAGGGTGAACGCCGCGTGCAGCTCGTTGGTGCCCGCGTCGATCCACGCGTTGACCTCGACGGCGTACGGGCTGCCCTGGTCGCCGCCGGTGAGGTGCAGCGCCTGCGACTCGCTGCCCCGGCCGAGGTAGTTGAAGAGCACCTGCGGGCGCGCGGTGAGCAGCGGGGCCGTCTGCGGGTTGAGGTACCTGAGCTGTCCGTACGCGACGTGGGCGCGCTCGTCCGGCTGGCGTTCGGTGATCTCGCGCGCCGCGGCGACGGGGTCGGTGTGCGCCGAGAGCCGCACGGGTGCGATGGAGGTGAACCAGCCGACCGTGCGCGTGTAGTCGTGGTGTTCCTCGACCGGTATCCGGCCGTGCCGCTCCAACTCGACCGCGAGGTCGGTCGGCGCCGCCTGGATGTGGGTCAGCGCGGTGCGCAGCGCGCCGCACAGCAATTCGGTGAGGCCGACGCCGAGTGCGGCGGGGGCGGTGCGGGTGACGCGGTCGGTGATGTGCGTCGGGAGCACGACGGTGGTCTCGCGCGGGCCCGTGACGGCGGGGAGCAGCGCGGGCGCGTCGAGCGTGCCGACCCAGTGCCCCAGGGCGTCGAGCGCGTGGGTCGAGTGAAGCGTCAGCGCATCGGCGTACTCGGCGTACGACGTGGTCGGCGGCGCCAGGGTCTCCCCGCGCAGGGCCGCGGCCAGGTCGTCGAGGAGGACCAGCCACGACACCGCGTCGACGGCGAGGTGGTGCACGGTGACGACCAGGGTCCGGCTCGCCTCCAGCCAGGAGAACGTGATGACGTTCCCGGACTCGGGGTCGAGCCGCCCGGCCGCCTCGTTCGCCACGGCCGTCGCGTCCGTTCCCTGCGCCCGTACGACGGTGACCTCGCGGGCGGGTTCGGTGTGCAGGGCCCACACGCCGTGCTCCACGCGCAGCGTCAGGCGCAGCGCCGGGTGCGCGGCGACGACGGCACGCGCGGCGCGCTCGGCGTCGGCGAAGCCGGTGCCTTCGGGTGCCGTCAGCGTCCTGGCCTGGGCGAACCGGGTGAGTGAACCGCCCAGTTCGCGCTGGCGCAGGATGATCGGGGTCGGCGTGATCGGGCCGTCCTCGCGGTGGGCGGGCGCGGGGGCCTTCGCGGCCTGCGGGGTGCGCGTGGCCAGGTGCTCGGCGAGCCCGCGCGGGGTCTTGAGCAGGAACATGTCCTTCGGAGCGATGGACAGGCCTTGGGCCCTGGCGCGGTTGATCACCGTGATGGCGACGATGCTGTCGCCTCCGGCGCGGAAGAAGTCTGTGTCGGCGTCGATGTCGACGTCGGGCAGGGCGTCGGCGAAGACGTTCACCAGGGCGGTGAGTGCGGCATCGACCGCGGGCGCCGCCGGAGGGTGTGCCACGGCAGGTGTGTTCCCGGCTGCGAGTGCGTCGTGGCTGGTCGCGCAGTTCCCCGCGCCCCTAAAGGGCTCATCGGCACGCTCGGCCAACGCCTTGCGGTCCAGCTTGCCGTTGACCGTCAAAGGCAGGGCCTCGGTCGTCAGGACTCGGCTCGGGACCATGTGGACCGGGAGCTCGGTGGACAGGCGGGCCGCGAAGTCGTCCGGCGCCTGGCCCACCACGTGCGCCACCAGGTGGTCCCCGCTGTCCGCCACCGTGACGGCCACGTCGACCACGCCGTCGAGCTGCCGGACGGCGTTCTCCACCTCTCCCAACTCGATGCGGAATCCCTTGAGTTGGACCTGGTCGTCGGCGCGTCCGGTGAATTCGAGCTCGCCGTCGAGGGTGCGCCGGGCGAGGTCGCCCGTGTGGTACATGCGGGAGCCGTCGCCCGCGAACGGGTCGGCGACGAACCGGCCCGCGGTGAGCCCGGGTCGGCCGAGGTAGCCGAGGGACACCTGGTCACCGGCGACGTAGATGGCGCCCTCACGGCCCGGCGGCACCGGCCGGAGCCGGTCGTCGAGCAGGTAGGTGACGAGGCCGGGGATCGGACCGCCGATCGGGCTGACGTCGTCGCCGGGGCCGAAGTCGTCGTCGGTCAGGACCCGGTGGGTGACGTGGACAGTCGTCTCGGTGATGCCGTACATGTTGACCAGCTCGGGCGCCCCGGTGCCATGCCGCTCGACCCAGCCGCGCAGCCGCCCGAGGTCGAGGGCCTCGCCGCCGAAGATGATCCGGCGCAGCGCGGTGACCGGCGCTCCGGCGTGCCGGTCGGCCTCGACGAACTGGTAGAAGGCCGACGGGGTCTGGTTGAGCACGGTCACGCCGCGCTCGCGGACCAGCTGGTGGAAGTCGACCGGGGAGCGGGTCAACGCGTAGTCGGGAAGCAGCAGTTCACTGCCGTGCGCCAGCGCGCCCCACAGCTCCCAGACCGCGAAGTCGAAGGAGAAGGAGTGGAACTGGACCCATACTTCGTCGGGCCCGAAGCCCATGTCGGGCTGGGTGTTCGCGAGCAGCGTCACCACGCTGGAGTGCGGGACGACGACGCCCTTGGGCCTGCCGGTCGAGCCGGAGGTGTAGATCACGTACGCGGGGTCGTGCCAGTCGGCCGCGGGCGCGGTGGCCTCCGGCGGCTGCGCGTGCTCCGGGGCCGACCCCTCTCCTTGCACAAGGACCTGGGCCGACACGCCCGCCCGCTCAAGGAGACCGGTGAAGCGGTCCCGCTGCTCCGGGTCCACGAGGACGACCTGCGGGGCCGCGTCGCTGAGGACGTACTGGAGGCGCTCGTCGGGGTAGGCCAGGTCAAGGGGTACGTACGCGCCGCCCGCGGTGACGACCGCGACGAGGGCGACGACCTGCTCGACGGAGCGCGGGACGGCGACGGCGACCCGTCGGCCCGGTCCGACACCGGCCGCCCGCAGGGTCGCGGCCAACGCGTCCTTCGCGGCGGCCAGTTCGCCGTACGTCAGGGACCGGGTGTCGCCGTCGAGGCCGCACTGGGTGACGGCGGTGGCAGCCGGGTCGCGCAGCGCGGCGGCGTCGAAGAGACCGGCGAGGGTCGTCGGGGTGAGCGGGGCAGGCCGCCGGGCGGTCGCGGGGGCGAGGCCGTCGACCAGGGCGTCCGGGCGGGTGAGCAGGCCGGTGAGGGTGCGCGTGAAGGTGCGCAGGATGTCCTGGGCGCTCGACTCGCGCAGTAGCTCGCCGTCGTAGATCAGGTTGAAGCGTAGATTCGCGGCTCCGTCGCGGGGCGGGCGGCCGTCGAGGGCGCGCTCCACGACCAGCGTCAACGGGTAGTGCGGGGCGCCCTCGTTGACGATGTCGGCGATGACGAGGGTGTCGTCGGGCCCGCGCAGCGCGGCCACGTCGGTGGCGACGTCGAACACCACCAGGGTGTCGAACAGCGAGCCGGAGCCCGCCTGGCGGCCGATCCGCGCGAGCGAGACGTGCTGGTGCGGCAGGACCGCGCTCTGGTGCGCCCGCACCGAGGCGAGCAGGTCGCGGGACGTGGTCGCTTTGGCCCAACGGGCCCGCACGGGGATCGTGTTGATGAACAGACCCACCATGTCCTCGATGCCGGGCACATCGGCGTCGCGCCCGGACACGGTGGAGCCGAAGACGACGTCCTCGGTGTGCAGGATGCCGCCCAGGGTCACCGCCCAGGCACTGTGCACGGCGACGCTCAGCGGCACTCCGGCGGAGCGGACGGCCGCGTCGAGGTCGTCCCGCGCGTCCACGGCGGTGTCGGCGAACCGGTCGGACGGGGTGTGCCCCTCGGCGACCAGCGACGGGCCGGGCAGCTCGGCCAGCTCGCCGCGCCACACCCGGTCGCTCTCGTCGTCGTCGCGTCCGGCGAGCCAGCCCACGTAGTCGGGGAAGCCGCCGCGCGGGTACACGGTGCCCGGCGCGTGGTACTCGGCGAGCAGGGAGCGCAGCATCGGCGGCACGGACCAGCCGTCGGCGATGATGTGGTGCACGGTCTGCACGAGAACGGTGCGGCCGGCGCCCGCGCGGACGAGCGTGTAGCGCGTCAGAGGGCCGGTGGCCAGGTCGAATCCGGCGCGGCGGTCCCGCTCGGCCAGGTCGCGCAGCTCGTCGTCGGTGATGCCGGGGCGGTCGACCGTGGTGAAGGGCGCTTCCGCCGCGCCGTCGAGGACGGAGACCACGCGGCCGTCGGCGAGGGCCACGAAGCGCGCGGCCAGGTTCGGGTACAGCGTGAGCAGCCGGGTGGCCGCCGCCGCGAGCCGGTCGGCGTCCACCTCGCCGTCCAGGGTGAGGAGTTGCTGCTCGACGTAGGCGCCCGCGGAGTCGTCGTCGAAGACGGAGTGGAAGTACAGGCCCTCCTGCAGCGGGGTCAGCGGCAGGATGTCCCGCAGCGCCGGTCCGTCCAGGCCGTCGACGTCGGCCTGCGTGAGCGGCACCAGGGGGAAGTCGCTGGGCGAGTGGCCGCCCTCGTCGAGCGCGGCGAGTCCGGCAAGGGCGACCCGGAAGTAGTCCCCGATGGTCGTGATGTCGTCGTCGGTGAACATCCCGTCGGGCCAGGAGACGGTGGTGACCAGTTCGTACGCGCCGTTCGCGGCGGGCTCGGCGATGGCGTTGAACTCCAGGGCGCGGGGCAGGCGCATCCTCGGGTCGCGCTTCTCGCCCAACTGACCGGTGGTGCCCGCCAGTTGCCAGTCCCCGGCGGCACCCGCGTCGAAGCGTCCCAGGTAGTTGAAGAGCACCTGGGGCGCGGGGGCGTCGAAGGTGGTGTCGCGGAGGTACCGCAGGGCGCCGTAGGGGATGCCGTTGCCCGGCACCCGGGCGAGGTCGTCCTTGACGGCCTTGAGCGCGGCGGCCAGGTAGGCGGGGGCGGTCAGGTCCGGTGCCGTGCCGGGGTCGACGGTCACCGGGAACAGGGTGGTGAACCAGCCGACCGTACGCGACAGTTCCGGCTCGAAGCCCGCCGCGCCCGCCACGAAGCGGCCCTCGCGGCCGTGGCCCTCCAGCTCGATGTGGGCGTGGCTCTGGTCCTGGCCGAGGTCGCGGCGCCAGCGGGCGAGGGCGACGGCGAGCCCGGTGAGCAGGACGTCGTTGACGCCCGCGTGGAACTTCGCGGGTATCTCGCCGAGGAGCGCTGCCGTGACCTCGGGGCCGACCGAGACGGTGCGGACGCGCTCCCGCTCGACGGTGTCGGTCGCGGACAGCGCCCGCCTGGCCACCGGCAGGTCGGGGCCCGGCAGGGGCCGCTCGAAGTAGGCACGGTCCGCGTCGAAGTCCGCGTTCGCGAGGAGCTGGGTCCAGCGTCGGAACGACGTGCCCACCGGGGGCAGTTCGATCGGCGCGCCCTCGCCGAGCCGCCGCCACGCCGTCGCCAGGTCCTCCATCAGGATCCGCCAGGACACGCCGTCGATCACCACGTGGTGGACGACCACGACGAGCTGCCGCTCCGCGCGGCGCCACACGGCGCGCAGCATCACGCCGTCCTCGGGGTCGAGCCCGTCGGTGGCGAGCGCGACGCACTCGTCCACCGGCAGGCCGCTCTCCTGCCAGGTCACCGGCGCCGGGGCGGCCTCCGGGATGTCGAAGCTCCAGCGGTCGCCGCGCACCAGCTTGGCGCGCAGCATGGGGTGGTGGCCGACCAGGGCCGTGAGGGCCGCGTCGAGCGTGTCGGGGGTCAGCTCCGCCGGGGTGTTCAGGACGACGGACTGCACGAAGCCGTCGACCGCGTCCGTGGTCTCGCCGAGCCACTGCACGATGGGCGAGCCCACGACGGTGCCGGTCGCCGTGTCGCCGTGGTCGACGGCTGCCACGTCCTCACGGCTCGCCACCGCCGCGAGTGCGCCCACGACGCTGTGGGTGAAGATCTGCCGCGCCGTGACGTAGAGGCCCGCGTCGCGCAGTGCGCTCAGGAGCGAGATGGCGAGGATGCTGTCGCCGCCGAGCTGGAAGAAGTCCTGGTCGACTCCGACCTCGTCGAGCTGGAGGAGGGTCGCGACGGCCGCGCACACCACGCGTTCGTCGTCGGTGGTGGGTGCGACGACCGAGCCCGTGCCGACGGTGGGCTCCGGCAGCGCGTTGCGGTCGAGCTTGCCGTTCGCGGTGAGCGGGAACTCGGCCATCACGACGAGGTGGGCGGGCACCATGTACTCGACCATGTGCTCGGCGGCCCACGTCTTGACGTCGTCCGCCCGCAGGTCCTCGCTGCCTGCGGCCGGGATGACGTACCCGACGAGGTAGGTGCCGCCCGCCGCGTTCTTCTTGGCGACGACACAGGTGTGCCGTACGGCGGGGTGCTCCGCGAGGCCGGCCTCGACGTCCTCGATCTCCAGGCGCATGCCGCGGATCTTGATCTGGTTGTCGGCGCGGCCGAGGAAGTCCAGGGACCCGTCGGGGGCGAAGCGCGCGAGGTCACCGGTCCGGTAGAGCCGGGAGCCGTCCCCGGCGAAAGGATTCGCCACGAACCGGGAGGCCGTGAGGCCGGGCGCGTTCACATAGCCGCGCCCCAGCAGGAAGCCGCCGACGTACAGTTCGCCGCCGACCCCGACCGGGACCGGGCGCAGCTCGTCGTCGAGGACGTACAGCTGGGTGTTGGGGTTGGCCTTGCCGATCGACGTGGACAGGCGCTCGGCCTCGCCCCGGTAGATGACGTGGGAGACGCCGATGGTCGTCTCGGCCGGGCCGTATCCGTGGTACATGGGGATGTCGAGGCGGGTGCGGAAGCGTTCGTACAGCTCCGGGGTGAGCACCTCGCCGCCGCACCAGACGTGGCGCAGGCTGTCGAGGCGGCCGGAGTCGCCCGCCATCTCGAGGAGGACGTCCAGCATCGACGACACCAGATAGGTGAAGGTGACGCGCTGCTCGGCGATGACGCCCAGGAGGTGGTGCGGGTCGCGTTCGCCGCCGGGCCGCAGGACCACCAGCCTGCCGCCGCACACCAGGGGCAGGAAGATCTCGTTGATGGAGATGTCGAAGGACAGCGGCGCCTTGAACAGCGACGCGTCGTCGTGGCCGAAGCCGAGGATCTCGCCCACCTGCCACAGCAGCCGCTCGCTGATGGCCTCGTGGCGGATCATCGCGCCCTTGGGCCGGCCGGTCGAGCCGGACGTGAAGATCACATACGCCAGGGCGTCGCCGGGGACGGTGATGCCGGTCCCGTCGGTGGGGTGGGCGCCGTAGGCCCAGTTGTCGAGGTCGACGGGCGCGGCGGCCGGTTCGCTCGCGTCGTGCTCGCCGGAGCCGTTGAGCTGGAGGACGACGCGGGCGTCGTCGATGACGACGGACCGGCGCGCGGCGGGCCACTGCGGGTCGAGCGGTACGAAGGCGCAGCCCGCCTGGAGGACGCCGAGGAGGCCGATCACCATCTCGGCGGAGCGGCCGAGGGAGATGCCGACGACCTGCTCGGCGGTGAGGCCGCGCTCAAGGAGGTGGTGGGCCAGCTGGCTGGAGAGTTCAGCGGCCTGACGATACGTCAGCGAGCGGTGCTCGTCGACGATGGCTACGGCGTCGGGCCGGGTCCTGGCCTGCTCGCGGAACATCTCCACGATGGTCGGGCGGCCCCGGTCGGCGTGAGTGTCGTTCCACTGCGCCAGGGCCGCGAGCCGGTCCGCGACGCCGGAGGGGCCGACGGTGCCGAGGGGCCGGTCCGGGAAGTCGGCCAGGTCGTCGAGTGCGAGCTGTGCGTCGGCCACGTCGACGCCTTCCGGCACGGCGATGCTCCAGCCGTCCGCACCGCCCTCGCGGACCTGCCAGGCGCCCGGCCCCACCCCGCCGTTGTCGATCCAGCCGAGGACGTCGGCGAAGAGGGTGCCGGGAGCGAGCTCGATGCCGTCGGGGCTGCGGCCCGTCACCCAGTACGAGAGGGCGAGGGCGCACGCTTCGGTGAGGGTCCTGTCGGAATAGTCGCCCGTGCGCCGACGCGCGTCGGCCAGGCGGGCGGAGGAGAGGTGCACGAGCCGCGCGCGCGATTCCATCGTCGAAGACCCAGCGTTCATCGAAGACTCAGCATTTCTTTCCAAGGGCCGAAAGTGAGCCCAACCTTACTAAGGTTTACCTAACTACCTTCTCGCCAGGCCCGCCAGAGTCGTGCGTAACGGCCGCCCAGCGCCACCAACTCGTCGTGCGTGCCCTGCTCCACGACCCGTCCGGCGTCGAGGACGGCGATGCGGTCGGCCGCCATCGCCTGGGTCAGCCGGTGCGCCACGAACAGCGTGGTCCGGCCCGCGCAGGCGGCGAGCACGGCCCGTTCGAGATCGGCGGCGCCCTCGCTGCCCGCCTCCGCGGTCGACTCGTCGAGCACCACGACGGGCGTGCGGCCGAGCACGAGCCGGGCCAGGGCGATATGGGCGACCTTGGTGACGTCCAGGCGCTCGCCGCCCTCGCCGACCATGGTGTCCAGGCCCTCGGGCAGCGCCTCGACCCAGCCGTCGGCGCCGACGGTGCGCAGCGCGTCCATCAGCTCGGCGTCGGTCGCCTCCGGCGCGGCAAGCCGCAGGTCGTCGGCGAGCGGACCGGAGAACACATGCGTCTCCTGCGTCAGGATGCTCACCAGCGCCCGCGCCCCGGCCTCGTCCAGACCGGCCAGGTCGGTCGACCCGATCCGTACCGAGCCCGCCTGCGGGGTCCCGATGCCCGCGATCAGCGCGGCGAGCGTCGACTTGCCCGCGCCCGTCGCGCCCACGAGGGCGAGCGAACCGCCCGCGGGGATCGTCAGGTCGACGTCCCTGAGGACCGGTTCCTCGGTGTCGGGATAGCTGAAGGTGAGACCGGCCACGGTCACCGGGTGGGCCAGGGCCGTCGCCGGGGCGACGGCGGTGTCGCCCACGAGCCGCTCCTCCGCCTCCTCCCCGAGGACCCCGACGAGGCGGGTCAGACTCGCGCCCGACTTCTGTGCCTCGTCGAAGGTGAACATGATGGCGCCCAGCGGGGTGAAGAGCCGGTGGAACATCAGCGGGGCCGCCGACACCTGGCCGAGGCTCGCGGCGTCGGCCTCCAACAGGGCGTACCCCACCACGATGATGAGCACGAGGCCGATGAACTCGGCGCGGTTCTCGCGGCCGACGAACCGGCCGAAGAACCGGAACACCTCGATGCCGTACTCGCGCACCCGCCAGGACTCGCTGGTGACCTTCTCGCGGAAGGTGTCCTCCAGGCGGTACGCCCGGACGGTGTCGATGCCGTTGAGACCGCTGATCAGTGCCTGCGCGCGGTCGGCCTGGGCCACCCGCTGCTTGCGGTAGAGCGGGGCGGACCGGGGCAGGTACCAGCGCAGCGCCAGGGCGTATGCGGGCAGCGCGCCGGCGCCGGCGAGGCCGAGCCGCCAGTCGAGTCCGAACATGCCGACCGTGGCGATGAAGACGAGGACGCCCGCGGAGAAGACCGTGGGGATCGCCATGCGGATGCCCTTGGAGAGGACGGCCACGTCGTCACCGACCCGGGACAGCACGTCCCCGCGGCCGACCTGCTCGATCCGCGCGCTCGGCATCCCGAGGACCGCGCGGACGGCGCCTTCGCGCAGCCGCGCGAGCAGGTCGGCGCCGAGGCGTCCGATGAGATAGGTCGAGACCGCGGTGGCCACCGCGCCGAGCAGCGCGGCAGCCACCATGAGGACACCGATCCTGAGGAGCATCGAGCGCGACTCGCCCTCGACCACCCCGTCGACCACCCGGCCGAGGAGGAGCACGGGAAGCACCTGGAGCGCCGCCCCGGCCACTGTGGTGAGCACGGTGGCGGCCGTCAGCCAGGGCACCTCACGGCAGTGTGCCGTGACCCATCGGGTGGCTTCGCGTCCGCTCGCCGTGCGCAGGGTCGCCGGGGCGACCCTCGTGTCGGTAGTGCTCACACCTAGTCGACCGACTTGACGAGTTCGTCGATGGCGTACGGCAGGGACAGCAGGGTGCCCTGGGACATGGCCGCGCCGACCGCCGGGCCCTCGCTGTCGAGGAGGTAGGACACGTTGCCCTTCTTGACCGCGTCCAGGTTGGCGAAGAGCTTGAACTTCTTCAGCGCGGCGGTGTCGGCCTTGTCGTTGATGACGAAGATGTGGTCGACGTCGACCAGGTCGGTGCGCTCCGGGGAGAGCTGGGTGGAGAAGTTGCCGTCGGCGACCTTGTCGATCTCTGTCTGGTACTTGTAGCCGATGCCCGTCACCAGGCGTCCGCGCACGTCGGTGGAGGTGAACGGCGCGAGGGACTTCTTGTACCAGGACAGCGCGACGGCGGTCTGGCTCGCCAGCTTCGGGTGGTCCTTCTTGGCCTTGTCGAGCTTGGCCTGGATGCCCTCGACCAGTTTCTTGCCCTTGGCCTCCTGGCCGAGGGCCTTGCCGATGTGCACCGCGTTGTCCTGCCACGGGGCGCTGAAGAGCTCCTTCTCGCCCTTGGTGCGGCCCACCGTCGGAGCGATCTTGGAGAGCTTGTCGTAGGCGGCCTTGTCGACCTCGGAGTACACCGCGATGATCAGGTCCGGGCGGAGCGCGGCGATCTTCTCGTAGTTGGGCCCCGAGTCGCCGTTCTTCATGATGACCTCGGGCTTGGTGTCGCCCCACTTGTCCTTCACCCACGGCCACTGGGTGTTGATGTCGGGGGACTCGCCCGCCGGGTTCGGGTACTGGTCGGTCATGCCGACCGGCTTGACGCCGAACGCCAGGACGGCCTGGTCGTCGGTGTATCCGACGGTGACGACCCGCTTGGGGGCCTTCTTCACCTCGGTGGACCCGAACGCGTGCTCCACGGTGACGGGGAACTTGCCGGCGGCGGCCGGGGCGTTCTTGTCGCCGCTGTCGTCCCCGTCGTCCTTCTTGTCCGAACCGCATCCCGCGAGGAGGCCGACACTGAGGGTCGCGGCGGACACTATGGCCGCCACCCGCCGCCAGGACCGCCTCTTGAGCGTCGTTCCATGGAGATGCATCCGAGATCCCTTGCCTTCGCGCTGACCGTGCGCCCCTGCCTTAGGGCAGCCAAACTTTATCCTGCCAAAGTGAGGTTAGCCTAGCCTAACCTTCAAGTTGCCGCGTAAAGAGTTCAGTCGAGCGATACATGTGTACGACCGATGGGCACGATCAGCGGCCGGTCCCCCACCGGGTCGTCAATCACCTTGGCGCGCAGCCCGAATGCCTCTTCCAGCAGATCCGCGGTGATCACATCACGCGGATGCCCCTGCGCCAGAATCGACCCCTCGCGCATCACGATGAGGTTGTCGCTGTAGCGCGTCGCCAGATTCAGGTCGTGCAGGACCATGACCACGGCGCAGCCCGACTCGTGCAGATCGTCCACCAGGTCCAGGACGTCGACGGCGTGCGCCAGGTCCAGATACGTCGTCGGCTCGTCGAGGAGCAGCAGGTCGGTGCCCTGGGCCAGGGTCATCGAGATCCACACGCGCTGGCGCTGGCCGCCGGAGAGGGAGTCGACGGGCCGGTCGGCCAGATCGGCGACGCCGGTCATGGCGAGGGCGCGCTCCACCACGGCGGCGTCGTCCGACGACCACTGGCGCAGCCAGCTCTGGTGCGGATGGCGGCCCCTGGCGACCAGGTCGGACACCGTCAGGCCCTCCGGCGCGACCGGCGCCTGCGGCAGCAGCCCGAGCTTCTTCGCCACGTCCTTGGTCCTGAGCTTGGCGATGTCGTCGCCGTCGAGCACGACCGAGCCCTTGGTCGGCTTCAACAGGCGTGACAGCGTCCGCAGGAGGGTGGACTTCCCGCAGCCGTTGGGGCCGATGATGGTGGTGATCACTCCTGGCGGTATCGCCACGTCGAGATCGTCGATGACGGTCCGCGCGCCGTATCCGACGCTGACGCCTTTCGCCGCGAGCCGCGAGGCGTCATCGACCCCGGACTCGATCTCGGTGATGTACTGAGCGACCACAAGCCCCCCTCATTTATTTAGGTTTGCCTCACCTTTGTACCAGTTATTTCAGGTTCGCCCGCACCAGCAGATAGACGAGGAAAGGGCCGCCGATCACGGCGGTGACCACACCGACGGGGACGGTGATCGGCAGGGCGGTGCGGGCGATGAGGTCCGAGCCGATGAGGAGCAGCGCCCCCACCATCCCGGAGGCCACCAACGGCGGTGTGGGGAAGCGCGCCAGACGCATCGCCACCTGCGGCGCCACCAGCGCGACGAACGGCACCGGACCCGCGGCGCTCACCGCGACGGCGGCGAGCAGCACCGCGCACAGCAGCAGGACCGCGCGCACCACCCCGAAGCGGACCCCGAGGCCCGCGGCGACCTCGTCGCCGAAGTGCAGGGGCTTGAACTGGAAGGCGACGCAGGCCACGACGACCAGGAGGCCGAGCGTGCCCCAGAGCGCGATCCAGACCTCGTCCCACGACCGGTTGTCCAGCGATCCGACCAGCCACGTCTGGGCGCGGGCCACATCCTTGATGTCGGCCTTGGCGAGCAGCCAGGTGGTGATCGCCTCCATCATGGCGCTCACGGAGATACCGATGAGGATGAGCCGGAAGCCGTCGATCCCCCGTCGCCACGCCAGGAAGTACACGAGCAGCCCGGTGCCGAGGCCGCCCGCGAGCGCCGCCGCGGACAGGCCCACGGAGCTGACGACCGCCGCGGCGGCACCGCCCGACACCGTGATCAGGAACACCGCGACCGCGCTCGCGCCCTGGGTGATCCCCAGGATGTCGGGGCTGGCCAGCGGGTTGCGGGCGATGGACTGGGTGAGCGCGCCCGACACCCCGAGCGCGATGCCGACGACGAGCCCGGCGAGGGCGCGCGGCATCCGCAGATCCATGATCACGAACTCGTCGACCTGCTCGCCGCGGCCGAAGAGGGTGGCGACCACCTGGGACAGGCCGATCGGGAAGTCCCCGATGCTGATGGACAGGCAGAACAGCAGGAAGGTCGCCGCCGCGAGGAACAGCGTGACGAACGCGAGCCACGGCCGCCACACGAACGACACGCTGCCGAGCCGCACGCCCGGCGCCACCGTTGCCTTCACTTCCGTCCCGCTCCCCCGCATCGCTTCGATGCGCCCTGTCCCGTTCATCCGCTTGTGAACTCTCCGCGTCGCCCTGTCCGGTTCATGCGCTCTTGAACTTTCCGCGCCACACCAGGACGGCGAAGAACGGGGCCCCGAGCAGCGCGACCACGACCCCCGCCTCCAGCTCGCCCGGCCGCACCACCAAACGCCCCACGATGTCGCAGAACAGCAGGACGACGGCGCCGAGCAGACCCGCGTACGGCACCAGCCAGCGGTAGTCGGGCCCGGTCAGATAGCGGGCCACGTGGGCCACCATCAGGCCGAGGAACGCGATGGGGCCGCACGCCGCCGTCGCCGCGCCCGCGAGCAGCGTGATGGCGGTGATGCCGATGGTGCGGCTCAGGGCGATGTTCACGCCGAGGCCGCGCGCCACGTCGTCGCCGAGGTTCAGCAGGTTGAGGGCGGGCAGCGTGATCAGCGCGAGGACCAGGCCGACGCCGACGAACGCGGTGATCGGCCAGATGACGTCGAAGTCGACTCCGGCCACGGAGCCCGCGTTCCAGAACCGCAGGGCGTTGAGGGACTCGCGGTCCGACAGGGCGACCGCCGTCGTCATGGCCGCGAGGAACACCGTGATCCCCTGCCCGGCGAGGGCGAGCGTCAGCGGGTTTCCGGCCCCACGGCCGATGCTCGCGAGCCCGAACACGACGACTCCGGCGACCGCCGCGCCCAGGAAGCCGAACCAGACGTACTGGAACGGGCTGGAGAGCCCGAACACGGCGATCACGGACACCACGGCGAACGAGGCGCCGGCGTTCACGCCCAACAGGCCCGTGTCGGCGATGGGGTTGCGTGTGTAGCCCTGGATGAGCGCCCCGCCGACGCCGAGGGCGATGCCCGCCACGATCGCGAGGGTCGTCCGGGGCACCCGCACGGTCTCCACGATGAGGCGGATCTCGTTGAGCCGCCGGTCGGACTCCGGTCCCGCGAACAGTCCGTGCCACACCTCGGCGGGCGACAGCGCGCGCGCACCGACGGCCAGGGACACGGCCGCCATGACCACGAGGAGCAGCGCCAGGATGCCCAGACCCACGACCCGCCGTCGACGGGCGTCCACCACCCCGGCCGCGGGGCGCTCAACTGCAGTCGTGCTCATGTCGAAGTACGTTATCCCTCTGATCATCCAGGGACGCGGGCACCCTGCGGGCACGCCGACGAACGGTGCGTCATGGAGTTTAGGTGAGCCTAAGCTGAACGCGCGCACGTGTCGACAGGACAAATCGGATCACTCGGTACGGGCTTCCTGTCAACGGGGGTTACGCGAGCGCACATTGAAAACTAAGGTAAGCCTTGCTTTACTGGCGCAGGTCAACCCCTGCCCTGAGGAGGAACCCCATGCGGGTCGTCATGTTCGGCTATCAGACCTGGGGGCACCGTACGCTCCAGGCCCTTCTCGATTCCGAGCACGACGTGGTCCTCGTCGTGACGCATCCCAAGAGCGAGCACGCGTACGAGAAGATCTGGAGCGACTCGGTCGCCGACCTCGCCGAGGCACACGGCATCCCCGTCCTGCTGCGCAACCGCCCCGACGACGAGGAGCTGTTCGCGCGCCTGGAGGAGGCCGCGCCGGACATCATCGTCGCCAACAACTGGCGCACCTGGATCCCGCCGCGCATCTTCGGTCTGCCCCGCCACGGCACCCTGAACATCCATGACTCGCTGCTGCCGAAGTACGCCGGGTTCTCCCCGCTGATCTGGGCGCTCATCAACGGCGAGCCCGAAGTGGGCGTCACCGCGCACATGATGAACGACGAGCTCGACGCCGGTGACGTCGTCCGCCAGGAGGCGGTCCCGGTCGGCCCGACGGACACCGCAACCGACCTCTTCCACAAGACGGTCGACCTCATCGCCCCGGTCACCGTCGGCGCCCTCGACCTGATCGCCGCCGGCCAGACGGAGTTCACCCCGCAGGACCGCTCCCAGGCGAGCTTCTTCCACAAGCGCTCGCTCGAGGACAGCCGCATCGACTGGACCTGGCCCGCGGCGGACCTCGAGCGCCTGGTCCGCGCCCAGTCCGAGCCGTACCCCAGCGCGTACACCTTCCACAAGGGCAAGCGCCTGGAGATCCTCGCGGCGGTCGTCTCCGAGGGCAAGTACGGCGGCACACCCGGCCGCATCTTCTACCGCGAGGGCGAGGGCGTGGCGATCGTCGCCGGAGCCGACGCCCGCACCGGCCGCAACCACGGCCTGGCCATCACGCGTGTACGCACCGAGGACGGCAGGGAGTTGGCGGCGACGGACTACTTCACGTCGATGGGCGGGTATCTGACCACGCGTCCCTGAGGTGTCGGCCTTCGTGTCCGGTGGGTGCGGCAGTCGCCCGGCGCCCATCGGACACGACCGCCCGCCAGGTCAACTCCCTTGGCTGCCCTGGCGCTTTTGGCCCACCCAACGCCCCATCAGGGTCAGCAGGTGCTCGACGTCGACCGGCTTGGTCACGTAGTCCGACGCGCCTGCCGCGATGGCCATCTCGCGGTCGCCCTTCATCGCCTTGGCGGTGAGCGCGATGATCGGCAGCCGCGCGTGCTGCGGCATCTTGCGGATCACCGACATGATCGCGTAGCCGTCCATCTCCGGAATCATGATCTCCATGAGGACGACCGCGACATCGGGATGCTGGCCGAGCACGTCGAGGCATTCCTGGCCGTTCTCCGCGTACAGGACCGAGAGGCCGTGCCGTTCCAGGCTCACCGTCAGCGCGAAGACGTTTCGGATGTCGTCGTCGACGATCAGCACCTTCTCGCCATGGAACCCGGCCTCCGCGTCGGAGCCGGTCGCCATGGGATCGCCCTCGATGCCGCGCGACTGCGTCGAGGGCTGACCGGCGACCTCGACCGGCGCCTCGGGGAGCGCGAGCCGGTAGTGCGTGTCGTACCTGGGCGCCCCTTCCACGTATGTGTTGAGCGGCAGGTACAGGGTGAAGGTGGAGCCGCGGCCCGGTTCGCTCACCGCGTGGATCTCACCGCCGAGGAGCCGTGCGATCTCCCGGCTGATCGACAGGCCGAGACCCGTCCCGCCGTACTTGCGGCTGGTCGTGCCGTCGGCCTGCTTGAAAGCCTCGAAGATCACCCGCATCTTTCCGGGCGCGATACCGATGCCGGTGTCAGTCACAGAGAAGGCGATCAGGTCGGCGTCCCAGCCGTGCAGCGAACCGGCCTCGACGAGCTGCTCCCTGATCGTGTCGGGCACGTCGGTGGTGCCGGGTCGGATGACCAGCTTGACCTCTCCGGCGTGGGTGAACTTCACCGCGTTTGACAGGAGGTTGCGCAGCACCTGCAACACCCGGCTCTCGTCGGTGCTCAGTGACGGCGGCAGCCCCGGCGTCACCTCCACTCCGAAGTGAAGCTTCTTCTCGGAAGCGAGCGGGCCGAAGGTGGCGGCCACGTAGTCGACGAGCTGGTCGAGGAGGATCAGGGTGGGGCTGACGTCCATCTTGCCCGCCTCGACCTGCGACAGGTCGAGGATGTCGTTGATCAGCTGGAGCAGGTCCGCGCCCGCGCCGTGAATGGTCTCGGCGAATTCCACCTGCCGGGGCGTGAGGTTGCCCTCCCCGTTGTCGGCGAGCAGCTTGGCGAGGATCAGCAAGGAGTTGAGCGGCGTGCGTAGTTCGTACGACATGTTGCCCAGGAACTCCGACTTGTAGCGCATCGACAGCGCGAGCTGTTCGGCGCGTTCCTCCAGGACCTGCCGGGCCTCCTCGATCTCGGTGTTCTTGACCTCGATGGCGCGATTCTGGTCCGCGAGCAGCTGGGCCTTGTGCTCCAGTTCGGTGTTGGAGCTCCGGAGCGCCTGCTGGGAGGCCTCCAACTCGGACGAACGCTGCTGGAGTTGCGCGGCCAGCTCCTGCGAGGCGCTCAGCATCCGCTCCGTCCGCTGCTGCGCGTTGATCTCCTCGCGGCTGCGCTCGATGAGGCCGACGACCGCCTCGGGAATGTCCGCGGCGCGCTCCCCCAGCCAGCGGTCCGCCTCCGAAAGGCGGGCCGCGGACAGCAGGTCGGCCTCCGTGGCGCGCTCCTCGACCACGGCGAGCCACTGCTGGAAGTCGGCGTCCTCCTCCACCCAGGTGGCGAGCCTCGCCCACTCCCGGATCAGGGCCTCGTGCGCGATCTCCGCGGTGTCGGGGCCGCCGGTGCCGAGGACCACGAGGCGCTGCTCTGGGTCGGCGAGGAGCTGTGCGATGTACCAGTCCTTGGCCAGGTGCGTGCGGTGGGCGGTGACGCGGACGGCGCTGGTGGCTCCGCCGCGGGCGCGGACCATGGACAGCAGGACGCGGCGGATGCGGGCTTCGCCGAGCTGTTGGGCCAAGAGGCGGTAGACCTTCTCCGCGTGCTGGTTGAGGGCGCCGGAGACGCCGCCGAGGCCCTGATAGCTGTCGAAGCTGAGGCGCCGGTCGTGCTGGAGGGACCACAGCTCGGTCAGGGTGAACTCCAGGAGCGGCAGGCTGCCCGCGGCCCTGCTCGCCTCGGCGGCGATGGCCTCGGCGAGGCCCGGGGTGAAGGTGACGCCCGCGACCTCGGCCGGTTCGACGATCACGCGGATGAGGGCCGCCTCGTCCAGCGGGGACACGTTCAGCTGCCGGTCCTGGAGGCGGGGTCCGATGTCCGGGAGTTCGAGCAGGTCGGGCAGGAAGTCGGCGCGCAGGGTCGCCACGAGCCGGACGCCGGGGTCCTGTGCGACGTCCGGCGGGGGCAGCAGCCGCTGGAGGAACTCCAGTTGCTCGGCCCGGTCGGCGCTGCCGCTCAGGACCTCCTCGAACTGGTCGGCGATCAGCGCGAGGCGGCGGCCGGTGAGGACGCGCAACCGCGAGGCGACCGCCCAGAACCCTTCCTCCCGCAGGGCGCGGGCCCGGTGTTCCAGCTCTTCCAGGCTGTGGGTCCGCTGCGGGTGCTCCAGTTCCAGGAGGGCGCGGGCCACGGCGTCATAGGGGGACATCCCCGGGCGGAACGAGGCGATCGACCAGCCCGCCGCGGCCAGTTCGGGGTGGAGACCGGCCGCCACCAGGGACGACTTGCCCACGCCCGACGGTCCCGTGACCATCACCAGGGGCTGGGCCTTCACCATGATCCGGAGCCGTTCGACCTCGCGCTCCCGGCCCACGAACACGCCCGCCAGCGCGTCCTCGGCGCTGAACGCCTGCAGCCCCCGGTAGGGACACGGGGGCAGCACGCTGCGGCCGAGAGCGTCGGGCCAGGCCGCGGAGACCTCCGTGAGGGGCACGGCGTAGGCGTCGGGGGCGGCGCCGTCGCGGCTCGCCACGGCGAGCATGCCGACGACGGCGTCACCCCAGCGGTCGGTGACGATGACGGGCGAGCCGCTGTATCCGGGCTGTGTCCGCAGCGCGGACTCGCTGGCCGTGTCGAGCTGGATGAGCCCGCCGCCGACCGCGCCCCGCAGGACGCAGGTGCTCCAGGCGCCGTTGGCCTTGCGGGGCGGGTTGCCGGGGTACCCGAAGGCCTTCACCTGGGCGTCGCCGAGGAGGCCCGTGCGGGCGTCGATGAGCCGGGCCGCGCCCGCGCTCACGGGCAGGGTGTCCCCGCCGACCAGGGCGAGTCCGGCGACGTCCCGGCCCAGGCGGCCGACGCCCGGCGGCGGGTCCCAGGAGCTGATCCGGCAGTGCCGCAGGGGCCCGCCCTCCGCGTCGCCGAGCAGCACGAACTCGACCTGGACGCGGGCGTCGCCCGGGGGCCGCTCCGCGCACGCCTTGTCCCGTCCGAGCGCCACATTGACCACATGGGCGCACGTCACGATCTCCTTGTCGCCGACGACGAATCCGACGCCGATGGGCGTCCCCGTCGCCGCGGCACGGATCTTGACGACGAATCCCTCGCGCTGCGCTCCCATGAAGTCAGGGGCGGTTCCACGTCAGCCGGACGGTGAAGTTCACTTCGGCGGTGCCCTTGGCGATGATCACGCCGGTCTCGCCGCCCATCTTCAGGCCGAACTCCAGCTCCGCCGCGTCCGGACCGAGCTCGCGCAGGGTGTCGGCGACGCGCGAGAGCGTCGGCTTGACCTGGTCGAGCGCCTCTTCGAGCGACACCCGTGCCCGTGCGACCACGCCGCCCCCGGCGGCCAGTTCGAGGTCCGTGGCGTCCGCGTCGACATCGACCTCGAACACGGCGGCCCCCGCACCGCCGTCATCGAGCCTCATGGTCAACTGCTGTGGCACAGCACATCCCCCCACTCAGGGCCTCACACCCGACTCACGTCCGCCGACGCCTCCCATCCTGGGTGACCACGCCCGGCCCCGCAGGCATATTCGGGGGATCCGCCGAACATCCTCCTCGCGCCCGGCCAACGGGTTTGCCCGGGCGTCGAGTTCGCCCGGACATCGAATACGCCCAGGCTCCGGTGGCCGTCCGGAGACCGGCCCGCGGTGCCGTCTTCGCAATCTTCGCAATCGGCCGACCGAAGATTCGCAGCAATTGGCAGCCGTCCAGCATTGATGGCACTCAGTGCCAGTGTCAGAGTCTCAGTGCGGCCCGCCGGACCTCGGCGGTGACGGTCGACTCCCCGTACGACAGGACCTCGGGCCGCACCACGAAGACACGCGATGCCATCTCGATCCGCGAGGGCACGGGGCATTCGCAGAGAAGACAACCGACTCGACGTTCCCTCCCTCTCCCCCTCAGGAGGACCCGATGTCCACCAGCGCCCCGACGCACCGCGTCCACGTCCTCGCCCCGCCCGGGCACCGTCACGACGAGATCCTCACCCCCGCCGCCCTGGACTTCGTCGGTCACCTCGCCGCGGCCTTCGGCGGCCGCCGCAAGGAACTCCTCAAGGAGCGCCGCCGCCAGGCCCTGCGCCTCGCCTCGGGTTCCCCGCTCGACTTCCCCGTGGCGACCTCCCCCGTGCGGGCCGACCCGACCTGGCGCGTGGCCCCGCCGGCGCCCGGCCTGACCGACCGCCGGGTGGAGATCACCGGCCCGCCCGACCGGCGCACGGCGGTCGACGCACTCAACTCCGGGGCCCGGGTCTGGATGGCCGACTTCGAGGACGCCACCTCCCCGACCTGGCAGAACATCGTCGGCGGCCAGCTCACCCTGCTCGACGCCATCGAGCGCCGCATCGACTTCACCACCGCCGACGGCAAGGAGTACCGGCTCGCCGACCGCGACCGGCTGGCCACGATCGTGGTCCGCCCGCGCGGCTGGCATCTCGTCGAGGAGCACCTGGAGTTCGACGGCGAGCCGGTGCCCGCCTCCCTCGTGGACTTCGGCCTGTACTTCTTCCACTGCGCGCGGCGCCAGATCGAGGCCGGGCACGGCCCGTACTTCTACCTGCCCAAGCTGGAGAACCGGTACGAGGCGCGGCTGTGGAACGACATCTTCGTCCTCGCCCAGGACCTGCTCGGCATCCCCCGGGGCACCGTGCGCGCCACCGTCCTCATCGAGACGGTCACCGCGGCCGTGGAGATGGAGGAGATCCTCCACGAGCTGCGCGAGCACAGCTCCGGCCTCAACGCCGGGCGCTGGGACTATCTGTTCAGCCTCATCAAGACCTTCGGTCACCGCACGGACTTCCTGCTGCCCGACCGCGTGAAGGTCACGATGACGGCGCCCTTCATGCGCGCGTACACCGACCTGCTCGTGCGGACCTGCCACCGCCGCGGCGCCCACGCCATCGGCTGCATGTCCGCGCAGATCCCGAGCAGGGATCCGGCGGCCGCCGAGGCCGCGCTCGCCACGGTCCGCCTGGACAAGGAACGGGAGGCCGAGGACGGCTTCGACGGCTCCTGGGTCGCCCACCCCGGTCTGGTGCCGGTGTGCGCGGAGGCGTTCGACGCCGTGCTCGACGACCGGCCGCACCAGCTCGACCGGACGCGGGACGACGTGGAGGTCACGGTGGCCGACCTGCTGTCCACGCGCCGCGTCGGCGGCCCGCCCACGCCCGACGGGGTGCGCACGAACATCGCGGTGGCCGTCCGGTACTTCGCGGCCTGGCTGCGGGGTGAGGGGGCCGTCGCCCTGGACGGGCTGGTGGAGGACGCGGCGACCGCCGAGATCGCGCGGGTGCAGATCTGGCAGTGGCTCAGGCACCGGGTGCTCGACCGCGAGACGGTGCTGCGGCTGCTCGACCACGAGATCGACACGCTCGGCGCCGCCTACCCGTGGGCGGACGTCGACGCGGTGCGCGCGCTCTTCGAACGCACCACGCTGTCCGTCGAGTTGCCGCAGTTCTTCACGCCGGAGGCGTACTCGCGCCACCTCGTCCGGCACGCTCAGCGGGCCACGGGGGTGCAGTCCGCGCACGCCGAGGCACGGACGAGGGGCACGGGGGCGCCGTCGGCGGGCACAGAGGCTCGGCCTACCGCAGCGGAGGCTCGGCCCACCGACGCAGAGGCCCGGCGCCGACACCCGGACCCGCAGCTCCAGCACGCCGGGGCGCGGTCATGACCGGGGCCATCCAGCGCGTCGGCGTGGTCGGCGGCGGTCAGATGGGGGCGGGCATCGCCGAGGTGTGCGCGCGGGCCGGGCTCGACACGGTGGTGTGCGAGGTCGACGCGGTGGCGGCGAAGGCGGCACGGGACCGGGTGACGCAGTCGTTCGACCGCGCGGTGCGCCGCGGCAAGCTGGCGGGGGCGGAAGCGGCGGACGCGCTCGCCCGCATGGTCTTCACCGGCAGCCTGGAGGACCTGGCCGACCGGCAGTTGGTCGTCGAGGCCGTCGTGGAGAACCCGGACGCGAAGACCGAGGTGTTCGCCGCCCTGGACAAGGTCGTCGAGGATCCCGGGGCGATCCTCGCGACCAACACGTCCTCCCTTCCCGTGATGCGCCTCGGCATGGCGACGGGCCGCGCGGACCGGGTCGTGGGCCTGCACTTCTTCAACCCCGTGCCGGTGCTGCCGCTGGTGGAGGTCGTCACGTCCCTGCACACGTCGGCGGAGACGGTGCGATCTGCACGGTCGTGCCGAACTGGTCGCTCCAGAACCAGGGCAGTTCCTCGTAGTGGGCGCGGGGCGCTCCCGTGAGCCGCTCGGCGACGAGCCGGGCGTGGCCGACGGCGTTCTGCACGGATTCGAGCCGCAGCCGCTTCCCGGAGCGCACCTGCGGGAACGCCGCGCAGTCGCCGATGGCCGAGATGCACGGATCGCCGGTCAGCAGGCGGGCGTCGACGGTGACGCCGTCGCCGACCGGGAGACCGGCCGCCTCGGCCAGTTCCGTGCGCGGCGTGACACCGACCCCGATCACGACCAGATCGGCGGGCAGACGTCGGCCGTCGGCCAGTTCGACGGATGCGACGTTTCCGTTCCGGTCGCCGCGCAGCGCCACGACCCGCTCACCGAAGAGGAGTCGGGTGCCCTCCCGGCGATGCAGACGCGTGAAGTGTTCCGCGGTCCGCGCCGAGAGGGCCCGGGCCAGCGGCCGGTCGAGCGCTTCGACGACGGTCACCGCGCGGCCCGACTCCCGTGCCGCGGCAGCGCATTCGAGCCCGAGGAACCCGGCTCCGACCACCACTGCGTACTGCGCGGCGGCGAGCGAGGCCCGCAACGCGGCGGCGTCCCGCGCGGTCCGCAGGGTATGGACGCCGCGCAGTCCGGCACCCGGCACGTCGAGGGTGCGCGGGCGGGCCCCGGTGGCCAGGACGAGATGGCCGTAGTCGTACCTCGATCCGTCGCCGAGGCGGACCGTGCGGGCGGCCGGGTCGATGCCCGTCACGGTGCCGCCGACCAGGTCGATCGACTGGCGTACGTAGTACGTCGCGGGCCGCAGCCACAGCTGTTCGTCGCCCTGGGCCTGCCCGGTGGCCTTGAGGTGGGCCTTGGACAGGGGCGGGCGCTCGTACGGGAGGGTGTCCTCGGCGCTGATGAGGGTGACGCGGCCCCGGTAGCCGCGTTCGCGCAGGGATGCGGCTGTCTGGTAGCCGCCCTGTCCGGCGCCCACGATGACGACGGAGGCGGGCTGTGCGTCGGCCGACATCACTTCTGCCGTTCGGGGAGGTGGACGATCAGGCCGTCCAGGGCGGGGGTCACGGTGAGCTGGCAGCTCAGGCGGCTGCCGGGTCGGCGCGGGCAGGCGGTGAAGTCGAGGAGGTCGTCCTCGGCGGGCCGGACCGGCTCCAGGCGGTCGAGGGTGGTGTCGTCCACGTAGACGTGGCAGGTGGCGCACTGCGCGTTGCCCGCGCACTGGGCGACTATGCCGTCGATGTCGTTGAAGACGGCGCCGCGCATGACGGTCGTGCCGGAGGGGACGTCGATGCGGCGCGTGGTGCCGTCGACGGCGACGTAGGTGATTTCGGGCATGACGGAACTCCTCGGTGGCATCCGGCGGCGCGCGAGGGCGCGCGGCGGCACGGATGCCGGTCATGTGTGAGTGGGACGCGCACGCGGAGGGCTGCGCGCGGAGCAGGGCAGCGGGGTGTGCGTGCGGCCGGAAGAGAAGGCGGGTGACACTGCCGATGGGCCGGTGGGGGACGCGTCACCCCTGCCGACTCACTGTCGCCCGGCGGGACACGCGACGTCCTGGACCAGGGCTGTGGCAGCGGGCTGGACAGTATCAGAGGAGTGCGCACCGGGCCAGGACGGAATCCTGCCCGCGACAGGCGCCAGGACGGAATCCTGTCCGCGTCAGACGCTAGGACGGACCGGGCGTGCGCCCGCGGCGCGGGTCGGGCAGGCGGTGGGTCATGAACGGCCTGCTGGTGACGAACTCACGGAACTTCAGGGCGGCTTCGGACAGATAGGCGTCGCGGTTGCGCACCAGGGTGAGCACCCGATGGCAGTCGGCGGCGTCCATGTGCACCCAGGCGACCGGGACGTGCGAGTCCGTACCGGCCTGACGGGAGATCGCCGGGATGAGGCCGATGCCGAGACCCGCGCTGATCATGTCCTGGCTGGCGCCCGGTTCGTCGCCCTCGCAGGACAGCGTCGGCGCGAGCCCTTCGGAGGCGAAGAGCCGGTCGAGGAGGGCGCGTTGCCAGTGGCCGACGCGGGTGGTCACGAAGGGTTCGTCGGCGATCTCGGGGATCGTCACGCTCTCGCGTCCGTCGAGCCAGTGGCCGCGCGGGACGGCGAGCAGGACTTCCTCGCGGGCGAGCTCGGTCGACTCCAGGTGTGCGCCGGTCAGCGGCTGTGAGGCCACGCAGAAGTCGACCTCTCCGGCGCGCAGTTGGCGTTCCATCTCCTGGGCCGTCGACTGGAAGAGCCGGACGTCGGCGCGCGGGTGCGCGGCCCGGAAGCTGCCGAGGACGTGCGTGATCGTCAGCAGGGTCTCGGAGGCGACGCTCACCCGGCCGAGCCCTGTGTCCCGGGCGTCGCGCAGGGCCCTGCGGCCGTCGTCGAGCTCGCTGAGGGCGCGGTCGACGTGGCGCAGGAACATCGCGCCGTACTGGTTGAGCCGGATGCGGCGCCCCTGCCGGTCGAAGAGCGGGCAGCCGAGCTCGGCCTCCAGGCGCGCGACGGTGCGGCTCAGGGAGGGCTGGGCGACGCGCAGCTCCTCGGCGGCGCGGCTGATGTGCTCGTACCGCGCCACCACCTGGAAGTAGCGCAACTGCAGAAGATCCACGGCCCACCTTCACTTATGCCTCTGCGGTCATCTTTACATGGCGAAACCGGTCTTGGAACGCATAAGCGATTCTCCCTACGGTCGCTCGTGGGGTCACCGCACGGGTGACGGGCAACGGCGCCCGGCACCCGCACACGCGAAGCGGCGGCCCCTCCCATGTCAGCCGCCCACCGGCCACTCGCCCACCCGTCCACCCGTCTCCCAGGAAGGTCGCATCATGAGCGCTGCGGAGCTGGCCCGACTCCAGTTCGCGGCCACGACCGGCATCCACTGGCTGTTCGTGATCCTCACCATGGGGCTCGTCCCCCTCGTGGCGATCATGCACACCCGGTCCGCGTTCACCCGTGATCCCGCCAAGAGAGCCGTCCGCGAGCGCATGACGCGCTTCTGGGGTCAGCTCTACGTCATCAACTACGCGGTCGGCATCGTCACCGGCCTCGTCATGGAGTTCCAGTTCGGACTCAGCTGGAGCGGCCTCAGCAAGTTCGCGGGCAATGTCTTCGGTGCCCCACTGGCCCTCGAAACCCTCATCGCCTTCTTCGCCGAGTCCACCTTCCTCGGCATGTGGATCTTCGGCTGGGGGCGGCTGCGCCGGGGCCCGCACATCACGCTGATCTGGCTGGTCGCCCTCACGGCGTACGCCTCCGGCTACTGGATCCTGATCGCCAACGGCTTCATGCAGCACCCCGTCGGGTACGAAGTACGCGACGGTGCCGCCTACTTGACCGACTTCGGGGCGCTGCTGACCAACTCCAGCGCCCTGGTCGCGCTCGGCCACATCGCACTCGCCGCCCTGACGACGGGGGGTGTCTTCGTCGCCGGGGTCAGCGCCTATCACTTCCTGCGCCGCACCGAGGAGACCGAGCTGTTCCGCGGCTCCCTGCGGCTCGGCCTCTGGGTGGCCGCGGTCTCCTCCTTCTTCGTCGTCATCGTCGGTGAACTCCAGCGGCCGGTGATCGAGCGGACCCAGCCCATGAAGGAAGCCGTCCTCCGGAACAGCGGCGTCGCCGAGGTGCAGGCGCGGCTCGTCAGGGAGCACGGACCGGGCGACTACGTGCCCTGGCAGGACACGATGCGGATCTCGATGGACGTGATGACCGTCATCGGCAACACCGTGTCGACCATCACCTTCCTCGCCGTCATCCTGCTGTGGAAGGACCGGCTGCTGCGCTGGCGTCCCTGCCTGTGGGTCCTCGTCGCGTCGGTCCCGTTCCCCTTCATCGCCTCCGCGGGCGGCTGGGTCGTCCGCGAGGTGGGCCGCCAACCCTGGCTGGTGTATGGCGAGTTGACGGTCGACGACGCGCTCTCCCACGTCAGTACGGTTTCGCTGGCCGTGTCCTGCTCCGTGTTCGTCGCCGTCTTCGTCGCGCTGGCCGTGACGAACTGGACCCTCATCACGCGCTTCGCCCGTCGCGGCCCGGACGCCACGCAGCTCGGCGCCACGGAACCGCTCCCCGCGGAGGCCGAACCCGTGGGCGCAGCCGTGGTCTGACTCCCCCCTCCATCCAGCACCTCCCTGTGTTCTGAAGCCTGTGTTCTGAAACCTGTGTTCTCAAGAAAGTTGAGCGAGATGAGTCTGGAGACGGCCTGGCTGGCCCTCCTCGGCCTGCTGCTCGCCGGGTACTTCGTACTCGGCGGATACGACTACGGCGTACAGATGCTGCATCCCCTCCTCGGCGGGAGAGAGTCCGGCGGGCCACAGGTCGGCGAGAGAAGCGGTCGAGAGGCCGACCGGAACGCCGCCCTCGACGCCATCGCGCCGTTCTTCCTCGGCAACGAGGTCTGGCTGGTCGCCTTCACCGGCGTCCTGTTCGGCGCCTTCCCGCACCTGGAGGGCACCCTCCTGTCCGGCCTCTACCCGCTGATCGTGGCGATCCTCGTCGGCCTGGTCCTCGGCAACGCCGCCATCCAGCTGCGCGGCCGCTCGCGCGGTGCCCGTGCCCGCCGCCGGTGGGACGCCCTGATCGTGTTCGGCGGCGCGCTGCCCGCGCTGTGCTGGGGGCTGGTCGTCGGCCTGCTGCTGCGCGGGGTGCCTCGGCGCGCGGACGGCAGCTTCCACATCGGCTTCGGCGACGTCTTCTCGCCGTTCGTGCTGGCCTGCGGGGTGACGACGACGCTGCTCTTCGCGGCGCACGGGGCGGCCTTCGTGGCACTGCGCTCCACCCCCGAACTAGCCACCAGGGCCAGGCACTTGGGTCTCGCTCTCCTGCGATGGGTCGGCCTCATGGGCGCCCTGCCCCTTTTGCTCACGCTCTTCGGCGCCGGGGCCTCGATGACGAACAAGGCGACCTCGACCGTCATCGCCGTCCTCTTCGCGGCGGCGCTCGCCGGGGCCTGGTGGTCGGTCTCCAGGGGGCAGCACGTCCGGGCGTTCGCGGCCACCTGCTGCGCGACCGCGCTGCCCGTACTGCTCGTGGGGGCCGGCCACTTTCCGTACGTCCTGATCAGCTCGGCGGGTGCGGGACTGACCGTCGATCAGGCCGTCACCGACGGCGCCACGCTGAGGATCCTCAGCGTGTTCGGCGTCCTGATCGTCCCGGTGATCCTCGCGTACCAGACCTGGAGCTGGTGGGCCTTCCGGGGCCGGACCGGCCGTCGCCACCCCAGCTACTTCTGAGCCCTGGAGCACGAGGAGAGGCACCCCGGCATGAAACCCGTCGAACGCCGCCTGATACGCGAACTCCCCCTGCTGCGGCGCCACATGAAGTACGCGACGACGACGGCCCTCCTCGGCGCCGCGCTCACCGTCGCCCAGGCGGTCCTCCTCGCGACGGTCCTCGCCGACGGTTTCGCCGGGCGCGGGCTCCACGCCGAGCCGCTGGCAGCGCTGGGCACCGTCATGGCGTTGCGCGCGCTGCTGACCTGGGCCCGCGGGACGCTCGCCCAGCGAGTGGCCGCAGACGTCAAGCGCACGCTGCGGGACCGGATCACCGGCCGACTGCGGCACGCCGACCCCCTGCGGCTCGCGGCCCGCCGCCACGGCGAGACCGCCACCCTGCTCACCCGCGGCCTGGACGCCCTGGACCCGTACGTCGTCGGCTACCTGCCCACGATGGCCGCCACCGCGGTGGTGCCCCTCACGGTCGTCGGCTGGCTGGCGTGGACCGACTGGACGTCGGCGCTGATCGTCGTCGTGACGCTGCCACTGATCCCCGTTTTCGGCGCGCTGGTCGGCATGCACACCGCGCGGCGCACCGCGCGGCAGTGGCGGTTGCTGGCGCGGCTCGGGGGTCACTTCCTGGACGTGCTTGCCGGGCTGCCGACGCTGCGCGCGTTCGGCCGGGAGCGGCATCAGGCACGGGTGGTGGACGAGATGGCGGACGCCCACCGGCGGGCCACCATGCGGACGCTGCGGGTGGCGTTCCTGTCGTCGTTCGTCCTGGAGACGGTCGCCACCCTCTCCGTGGCGCTGGTCGCCGTGCCGGTCGGACTGCGGCTGCTGCACGGTGAGTTGGACCTGCGTACGGCGTTGGTCGTCCTGTTCCTCGCGCCAGAGGCGTATCTGCCGCTGCGTGCCCTGGGTGCGGCCTTCCACGACAGCGCCGAGGGCGTCGCGGTCGCCGAGCGGGTCTTCGCCGTTCTCGACGACCAGGCCGACGCACCCACGGGGCGCACCGCCCGCACCCCCGACGCCCGCACGGCCCACCTGCGCCTCGACGACGTCACGGTCCACCACCCCGGCCGTGCCGCGCCCGCCCTGCGGCACGTCTGCCTCGCCGTCCGCCCCGGCGAACACGTGGCACTGGTGGGGCCGAGCGGCGCGGGCAAGTCCACGCTGCTCGCGCTGCTCCTCGGCTTCGTGACGCCCGCGTCGGGGCGGGTCGAGGTCGGCGGCATCGACCTCGGGGACCTCGACGCCGACGCGTGGCGCGCGCAGGTGGCGTGGGTGCCGCAGCGCCCGCACCTGTTCGCGGCCTCCGTCGCGGACAACATCCGCCTCGGGCGGCCCGGCGCGAGCGACGCGGAGGTGCGTGCCGCGGCCCGCGCCGCGTCGGCCGACGTGTTCATCGAGGAACTGGCGGAGGCGTACGACACCGTGCTCGGCGAACAAGGCGCCGGGCTCTCCGCCGGACAACGCCAACGCGTCGCCCTGGCCCGCGCGTTCCTCAAGGACGCCCCCGTCCTGCTCCTCGACGAGCCGACCGCCCACCTCGACCCGGAGAGCGAGGCCGCCGTCACGCGCGCCACGGTCGGCCTGATGCGCGGCCGCACCGCGGTCGTGGTCGCCCACCGCACGAGCCTGCTGCCCCACGCGGACCGGATCGTCACGGTACGAGGGGGCGCCCTCGGCCCGCCCCGAGCGACGTCCGGGCAGGTGGGCACATCGGCGTCCGGCGACATCCCCACACCCGTACCCGTCCCTCACCTCCCCTGCACAGAAAGGCCGATGGCCTTATGACCACCCGCACCGAGGCCACCGCCGCCGCGACACCCGGACCCGGCCGCGGCCCCGGACCCGGCCGCAGCCCCGGACCCGGCCGCGGCCCCGGACCCGGCCGCGGCGCCGGACCAGGACCCGGCGCCGGCCCCGGGCTCACCCCCAGCCCCGCACCCGTGTCCACGCCATCGACGCCATCCGCACCCGCCCATGACCCCCACCCCACCCTCCGCCTCCTGCGCCACCTCCTCCCCTACTGGCGCAGGCTGCTGCCCGCCGCGTTCGCCGCCGCCGGGAGCGATCTCGCCGCCGCCGCGCTGATGGGCACGGCAGCCTGGCTCATCACCCGGGCCGCCGAGCAGCCGCCGCTCGCCTCGGTCGCCCTCGCGATCGTCGCCGTACGGGCCCTGGCCCTGGGACGCGGGGCGCTGCGCTACACCGACCGGCTGCTCGGCCACGACGCGGTACTGCGGGCCGTCGCGGGATTCCGGACCCGGGTGTACGAGGCGCTGGTGCCGCTCGCACCTGCGGGCACCCCCGCGTTCCGGGGCGGCGACCTGCTGACCCGTCTCGTCGACGACGTGGGCGCCGCGCAGGACCTGCTCCTTCGGGTGCTGTTCCCGGCGGTGGCCGCGTGCGCGGTCTCGGTGACCGCCACCGGCCTGGCCGCGGTGCTGCTGCCGCAGGCAGGCGTCCTACTGGGAGTGCTCCTGGCCGTGGCGGGCGTCCTCGTACCCGCCCTGGTGCTTGCTCTCTCCCGCCACGCAGGTCACGCGGAGAAGCAGACGAGGGCCGAACTCGTCGCGCACTCCGTCGACTTGACGCGAGGAGCGGCGGACCTCGCCGCGTACGGCGCACGAGGCCGAGCGGAGGAGCGGGCCCGCAGCGCCTCCGCGCGCATCGCCGCACTCGAACGCCACCATGCGCTCACGACCTCGCTCGCCTCGGCCGTGATCCTTCTGCTCCAGGGCGGGGCGACGGTCGGCGTCACCTGGCTCGCGGTGCGTGCGCACGCGGACGGCGCGCTGCCCGCCACGCACCTCACCGTCCTCGCGGTCCTGGCGCTGGTCTCCTTCGACGCCCTGGCGCCACTGCCCACGGCGGCCCGCCACCTCGCCGCGGTACGGGTCTCGGCCCGCCGTCTTGCCGACCTCCTCGACACACCGCCGCCCGTCGCCGACCCGCCCGCCCCGGCCCCGCTCGCCGTCACCGAGCCGCCAGGGGTGGACGTCACCGGACTGCGGGTGCGGCACCGCCCCGGCGGCCCCCTCGCTCTGGACGGGGTGAGCCTCCGGCTGCCGCCCGGCCGCCGTGTCGTCCTGCTCGGCGCCAGCGGATCGGGGAAGTCGACGCTCATCGCGGCGCTCATGCGGTTCGTCCCGTACGAAGCCGGGTCCATCCGTGTCGGCGGGCGCGAACTGCGGGACTGCGCGGGCGCCGAGGCGCGCACCGTGATCACCGGCGTGACCCAGGACGCCCACGTCTTCCACACCACGATCCGTGCCAACCTGACATTGGCCCGCCCCGACGCCACGGACGCCGACCTCCTCGACGCGGCGCGCAGGGCCCGCATCCTGGACTGGATCGACTCACTGCCCGACCGCTGGGACACCCTCGTCGGCGGAGACGGCGCCACGATGTCCGGCGGCCAGCGCAGCCGCCTGCTCCTGGCCCGCGCACTGCTCGCCGACCCTCCCGTCCTCGTCCTCGACGAGCCCACGGAGGGCCTCGACCCGACCACGGCGACCGCCGTACTCGCCGACATCCTCGACGCCACCCGGGGCCGCACCACGCTCCTGATCACCCACGAACACTCGGGCCTCGCGGCGGCCGACGAGATCGTGACGCTGGACCGGGGGCGGGTCGTTCCTGTCGGACGTGCGGCCGTCAGCCAGGGCGCCGGGTAGGTCACCGGGCGCCCCCGCTGGTGTCCGTGGGTGCGGACCTCTTAGTCCTGCTCTCCGGATTCCGGCTTGTTGATTCGCGGAACAGGCTTGAACGGACCGAACTCAGGCCGCTGTTGCTTCGCCAGATGTCGATGCCACTGCTTGACGCACCACCAGGCGAACACGATGGGCACGAAAGACAGCACCGTGGGAACCAATGGCGGCAGCCCCGGCCACAGAGGCATTGGCCACGCCACCGCGACGACGATCGGAGCCACGACGGTCAGGCCCAGCAAGAGCGCGCCCCACACGTCGTCGACCCGTCCCCACCACGAACGGCTCTCAAGACATGACTGAACCGACATCAGCACGGCTACTACGAACGCCACGGCCGGGGCGATCAACCAGGGTGACGCGGGCAGGCCTCGGTTGCCGAAGAGTTCGCCGATGAAGGTGGCCGGGATGTACGCAACGAGCAGGAACGTAAGAGTGGAGAGAACACCGCTGCCCAAGTTGCCGAGCTCGTCGTCGGTCGAATCCCGCGCGGATGAGTCCAGGTTCTGCTTCATGGGTGGTCTTCCCTACTGTTTCTACATGCACGCATGGGCCAGATCGGGGAGCCCCGTGGAGTTGACGATGAGGTTCACGATGTCATCGTCAAGGCCCTTTGGAACGGTACGGTGCTTGATGAACGACCAGACGGCCTTCCATGCCTTTTTGCCTTTCTTGACGAGCTTCCACGCCTTGGCGATGCCGATTCCGTTCTCGGCCGCGAACTTCGCCACCCCGGCCGCACATCCGAACCAACCGAACGCCACTAACGCGCCCTGAGCATGCTGCTTCTGGTTCAGGAAGTCGCTGACCTCACGGAGCGCATCCTTGTCGCCAGCTTCGACTCTCTTGATCAGCGGCTCAGGGATCGAAGCGATGAGGTCGAAAGCGCGCTTGACCGCCGCCTCTCCTTCCTCATCGCTGACTCCGGCCAGCATGGGGTCAACATCTGGGGACGCGGCGCCGGTCCGAGCCTGCATCACAACAGCGGATATCGAAGCCCGCGCCGCGTCCTCGTGGACACGGTCGGCAGCAACTGCCGATCCAGACAGTCCCGTGCCAACAATTGCCGCGGCGACGAGACCGGCAACTGCCGTGCTGAGCCTGCGTCGTTGAGTGCTGTTCTGCACGCGCCGTACTCCTTAAAGCACATACTGCATTCACTTGAGGGCATGGCTCACAACCCAACCCCTTTGGGAGGACAGCGTCGGCACCAGCGTCGCGCAGTTCGTCGGCCGAGGTGCGCCCCATGGCTACGGCGACCATCCGGACTCCGGAGTCCAGCCCTCCCTCAACGTCAGCGAGCGTGTCCCCCCAGGAACACTGCGCTGTCGGGCCGGGTGGCGGAACGCGTAAGGGCTGTGCGCAGCAACTCCGTTCGCTTCTCTCCGCCCTCGCCATACGCCCGGTCGTCAAGTCGCAGGTACGTGTCGAGACCGAAGACAGCGACCTTGACCTCCGCGGCCGCACGAACGGAACGGTCCTCCCGCGACGGCATCCCGGAGATGGCACATGTTTGGAATCCGCGTGCACTTCGCGCCCGCGCTGCTGGTCGGCTCGCCGACGCGGCAGCGGGGTGCCACAACCGGCATCCGGGCCGCTAGGCCATACGAGGTACCTCAAGCGTGCTCGCGCACCCTCCACGCCCCGCATCACTAGCTTGGTGAGCACATGCCTTGACCGGCGGCGTCATCGGTTCGAGAGGAACGTGCCATGCACAGGTTTTCCGTTGTCGCGGCAGCAGTTGCAGGAGCCATCGGCCTTACCCTGGGAAGCACCGCTGCGGCAGAGCAGTCAGGGGCACGGCCAGCCGAGCGTTATCTGAATCTCCACCAGTGCGTGTACGTCGGTAGTGGCGGGCACTACACGAACGTGCTGCCGAACACGGCGAATTCCGCCTTCAACACGGGAACGAACGTTTCCAACACGCCGGACAGCGTGCTTTCCTGCGGTCCCGGGGGCGGGGGCTGGAGGCCTGCGCCCGCCAATTCCGCGGTGAAGGCGTTCGACCTGGCCGCTGGTCGGTATCTGAACGTGCATCAGTGCGTGTACTTCAATGCCGGGCAGCACTACACAGCCGTGCTCCCGAACACCCCGAACGTCAACTTCAACACCGGCACCAACGTCTCCAACACGGCCGACACAGAGCTGAACTGTGGCCCTGGTGGGGGCGGCTGGCGGTTGCTCCCGGCCAACTCCGCCGTCAAGGCGTTCGACCTGGCCGACAACCGGTACCTCAACCTGCATCAGTGCGTGTGGACTTCGAGCGGGCAGTACTACATGGGCCTCCTGCCCAACACTCCCAACGCCAACTTCAACACTGGCACCAACGCGTCACGCACAGCCGACACCACGCTGAACTGCCGCTCCGGTGGCGGGGGTTGGGCATTGAACCGTACCGACTCGGCATATCGGCCCCTGGGGGGTTGAGCCTGGACTGACGCTCGGCCTGGCGCCACCCTGCGGCCGCCCGGAGCAGGCGTCACCGCGAGCACGGGTGGGGTTCCCGACGGCTTCCCCACCCGTGCCGACGGCTCTTCGGGGCCAAGGGCTCGTGCGAACCAGGACTCACTTGGCAGCCGAGGCCCGAGGCCTGGACAGCGCGCTGTTGGCCGCGTCCAGGATGTTGCCGAAGGTGCGGGTGATGATCGGTCGCGCGACGCGGCGCGTGAGGAAGCCGCCGAGCAGCGGGACGGGGATCTCCGCGCGGGTGGTCCAGCGCACCAGCGTGCCGCCCTCGACCTCCTCGAACGTCATCCGGCCGAGTTCGTGCCGGGACGGCGGGAAGCTGCGGTCGACCACGTACTCGGTGGCGTACGGCGGGTCGTAGTGGGTGATGCGCTCCCGGAACCAGCCGATCAGCCACAGGTGGTTGCGCACCGCGCCGACGCCGTAGGGCGCGGACTCGCCGGGGCGGTCGAGGCGGCAGCGGACCACCAGGGGGGAGCGCGTGTAGTTGGTGGTCGTGGTGAGCCAGTCGAAGACTTCCTCGACGGGTGCGGCGACGACGCGTTCAACGATCATGGTTTCCACGGTTAGTTGCCTCCTCTGTCGAGCGGGAGCACTGTCTCTGCGCGGTGCAGCTTGTCCGGGTTGCGCATGCCGTAGAGGCCGGCGATGCGGCCGTCGTGGATCTCGAAGGCGACCAGCCAGTCCAGTTCCCCGTCGGTGACGAACCGTGCCGCGGGCATGCCGTTGTACGTGGCGTACTCGACCTGGGTCGCCTCGGTGGTGGTCTTGATCACGCCGAGGACGAACCGGGCGACCTCGGCGCTGCCGACGATCGGGCGGCGGGCGGCGACGACCTTCCCGCCGCCGTCGGAGATCTGTACGACGTCGGGCGCCAACAGGTCCATCAGCGCCTGCACTTCGCCGGTCGACGCCGCGAACAGGAACCGCTGGACGATCTCCCGGCCCGCGTCCGAGTCGGGCTCGAAGCGGCGGCGGCGCGCGTGCACGTGGCGGCGGGCGCGGTGGGCGATCTGCCGGACGGTGACCTCGGTCTTGCCGATCGAGGCGGCGACCTCGCCGTGCGTGTAGCCGAACACGTCGTGCAGCACGAACACGGCGCGCTCGGTGGGGTTCAGGGTCTCCAGGACCAGCATCATGGCCATCGACACCGACTCGGCGAGGATCGCGTCGTCGCTGACGCCGGGCTCGGTCCGGATCGGCTCGGGCAGCCAGGAGCCGACGTAGTCCTCGCGCCGCGCCTTGGCCGCGCGCAGATGGTTGAGGGACTGCCGGGTCACGATGCGGACCAGGTAGGCGCGCGGATGCTCGACCGTGGCCGGATCGACCGCGCGCCACCGCAGATAGCTCTCCTGCAGCACGTCCTCGGCGTCGGTGGCGCTGCCCAGCATCTCGTAGGCGATGGTGAACAGCAGCGGCCGGTGCTCGGTGAAGGCGTCCTCAGCCACGGCCCACCCCCGGCACACGTACGCGTCGACACTTGCGCATCACACCCTGCTCCTCTCGTCGGACGCCCATCGAGACACCTCGCGCCGGAAAACCGTGACAGGTCGACGGTGTGATTCGCTTCACAATGCGCGGAAGGGGAGTTCACAGCGTGGGGAGCAGGAAGCGGAAGGGGCGGCGGCAGGGGCCGCGGGCTATGGCCACGGGTGTGGATACAGCTGCTTCGGCCCGACGGCGGGCGCTCGGGGTCGACCGCGCCCCTCCGCGCGCGCCGTCGCGACGAATCGCCCCGAACAAGGTGCGACTTCAACGAGTCGCTGCGTCAATACGGCAGACCGGGGCATAAGGATGGCGGCGCGGTAGGGACGTTCTCCGGCCGCGGCAGCGGTGCCGGGCGCGCCCGGCCGGGCAGATCGCCGCCTCGGGGTGACGCGGGGCGACGCGCGACGGCCGCGGACTCGTCGACACCTCCGCGGAACGACCGTGCCCTGTCCGCCTCACATCCCGCACTCCGCACCCCCCCACCCCGCACTGGAGACGTTGATGACCGACCACCGCGCCTTGGCTGCGGGCGCCGCTCTGTTCACCGTGAGCGCCGTGTACGCCGCACAGTCCCACGCCTGGCTCCCCGCCGTCGGCCTCGTGCACGGGGCCGGACTCCTTGCCGCCCGGGCCCGGCGCGAGCGCGCCGCCCAGCGCTGCGCACGGGCGCTCGCGCAGCGCGCCGAACTCGCCGCGCGCCCCAGCCCGGAGCCCCCGTTCGCGCCGTCCCTGTTCAAGGAGGTCAGCCGCGGCTGGACCGAACTGAACGCGGCGTGCTGTCTGCACGCGTGGCTGTCGCGGGGCGGCGAGCACGACCCCGCGCACTGTCGCGGGACGGCACCGGCGACCTGAGCGGCCCACGGCACGTGGTCCCCGTGGGCGCTCGACCCGGGAATCCCCCAGGCGGCCCCGTCAGCCCAGGAACGCCGCGGTGGCCGCCACGAACCGGTCGGCGTCGTCCAGCCAGGGGTAGTGCGCCGCCCCGGGCTGCACGACGCAGGTGGCGTGGGGGAACAGTCCGGCGAACTCCGCCGTCGGCGCGGGCGGGCTGTTCAGGTCGAACTCTCCGGCGAGCAGCAGGACGGGCGCCGCGAGCGCGGTGAGCGCCGCGCGGGTGGCTTCCGGGGTGAAGGCTCCCTCGGCCCCGAAGCGGGCGACGGCCTCGTCGTTGGCCGGTTGTCCGGCCGTGTGGTGCCGGGCGGTCTCCTCGTCCCAGCGGCCGTAGAAGAAGGGCGCGAGGGCATCCCAGTCGCCGCCCGTGCCCCGGGTGATCGCTTCCAGGGCGGCGTACGCGGCCGGGAACCACGGCTCACCCTCACGGCTCCGTGCGAGCGCGCGGCGCTCCTCCCCCGTGACCGCGATGCCGACGGCCCGGGAGCCGGGGGCGATGAGGGCGAGCCTGCCGACGCGGGCGGGGTGGCGGGCCGCGTACTGGGTGGCGATGTTCGCGCCGGCGGAGTGGCCGAGCAGGTCGATCTCGGGCAGGCCGAGGTGGGCGCGCAGCGCCTCGACGTCGTCCACGAGGCGGTCGCAGCGGTAGGAGGACGCGTCCTCGGGCAGCTCGGAGCGGCCGGTGCCGCGCAGGTCGAGGACGATCAGCTTGCGATGCGCGGACAGGCCGCCGAGGTCGCCGAGGTAGGCGGAGTCCGCCGGGCCGCCGGGGACGCAGACGAGCGGGGCGCCGCGGCCGGTCTCGCGGTAGGCGAGCCGGGTTCCGTCGGGTGCGCAGAAGGTGGGCATGGCCCGGATACTGCCACCCATAACCTGGTTATACAACCCGGTTATGACGCCCTGTGCCGACAGGTGTATAACCGGGTTGTGGCACGCGAAGAGAGTGAGCGGCGAAGCCCCGGGTCACCGACCGGGGAGCCGACGGGAACGCTGACCGAGGAACAGGCCGAGCGGATGCTCGCCTCCATGAACGAGGTCATCCGCGCGGGCGAGGAGATGCGCGCGCTGCGCGCCGAGATGATCAAGGTGTTCGTCCGCTTCGGCTGGACCCAGGACAGGATCGCCCGGCTCACCGAGATGAGTCAGCCCGCGGTGTCCAAGCAGGTGGCCAAGTACAGGCAGGACGAGACGCCGCCCCCGCCGGACCTCTCCCTCGACCAGCACGACGTCCCGTGGCTCGAAGGGCGCCTGTGGGGCCTGGCCGAGGAGATCGTCGAGAGGTCACCGGACGTGGCCCACTGCGCCCGCCACGTCCACGCCGTCGCCCGGGGCAAGAAGCGCTTCACGCCGCAGCACGTCGACGAGTTGCGGCGCCTCGTCGAGGAGGACCTGAGGCGGCGCGACCCCGGGCTGCCCCGCGCCTTCCGCGACGCCTACGACAGGATCAGCCGCGGCCTCGACGTCCCCGTGCGCACGGCCCCCGCCACCACGGCCGCCGCCCCGGCCTCCGTGCGCCGCGCCCTCGCCTGCCAGATCCAGCGCGACCGGCTGCGCCACGACTCCTGACGCGCGGGGCCCGACGGAGAGCGACGGACGCTCCAGGTGTGGAAGTTGTGACGACACGTCAAGTGATCAACACATGCACGCCACCTGGGCGTAACCGGCGCTGCCTTGGATGACGGCGCCGGTGTCGCCCTCGCGGACCGGTCCCCCACCCCCACAGGGAGAACCCTCATGCCCCACTCCACGCCGCGTACGTACACGGTCGGCGCCACCGCCGTGGCGCTGGCCGCGACGGCGACGCTGGTGGCCACGGCCCCCACCGCGTCGGCGGCGGAAACCCCGCAGCTGAAGGTGCTCACGTACAACGCCTTCCTGTTCAGCAAGACGCTGTACCCGAACTGGGGCCAGGACCACCGCGCCAAGGCGATCCCGGCCGCCGGGTTCTTCCAGGGCAACGACGTCGTCGTCCTCCAGGAGGCCTTCGACAACTCCGCCTCCGACGCGCTCCAGGCGAACGCGAAGGCCGCCTACCCGCACCAGACGCCGGTGATGGGCCGGTCCAAGAGCGGCTGGGACGCCACCGGTGGCGCCTACTCCGCGACGACCCCGGAGGACGGCGGCGTGACCGTCCTCAGCAAGTGGCCGATCCTGCGCAAGGAGCAGTACGTCTACAAGGACGCCTGCGGCGGGGACTGGTTCTCCAACAAGGGCTTCGTCTACAGCGTCCTGGACGTGAACGGCACCAAGGTGCACGTCGTGGGCACCCACGCCCAGTCCACCGACCCCGGGTGCGCCGCGGGCCAGGCGGCCCGGACCCGCGCCGCGCAGTTCAAGGAACTCGACGCCTTCCTCGACGCCAAGAAGATCCCCGCGAACGAGCAGGTCCTGGTGGCGGGCGACTTCAACGTGGACCGGCACAGCGACGAGTACGCCTCGATGCTCACCGACGCCGGGCTCGCCCCCGCCGACGCCCGCACCGGCCACGCGTACTCCTTCGACACGAAGGACAACTCGATAGCCTCCGAGCGCTACCCGGACGACCCGCGCGAGGACCTCGACTACGTGCTGCACCGCGAGGGCCACGCCCGTCCCGCGAACTGGAGCAACGACGTGGTGAAGGAGACCACCACGCCCTGGAAGGTGTCGAGCTGGGGCAAGGAGTACACGTATGACAACCTGTCCGACCACTATCCGGTGATCGGCCGCTGAGGCGGAGCGGCAGGAACCACCACGGGACAGGACCCACAACGGGACTGGAACGACGACGGGGCAGGAACGACGACGGGGCGGGGAGGGTGCGCACGGCGTGTGCCGAGCGCACCCTCCCCGCCCCTGAGCCGCCGGGTCGGCGGCCGTCGGGTCAGCGCAGTTCGCTGCCGAAGAGCGCCGCGACGGACGGCGCCGCGAGGTCCTTGGGTCCGAAGGCCACGGCGTTCGTGACGGTCAGGCCCGTGGAGGTGCCGCGCAGGGACCACAGGGCACCCGCGTCGGCGTTCTCGTGGACGGAGGAGGCGGCCAGGTCCTTGCGGCCGTCGCCGTTGACGTCGAGGAGGGCGGTGGCGGCGCCGAACTGGTCGTTCTTCTCGGCGACCCCGGGGACGCCCGCCGTGTTCTGGTGGAAGACCTGCGCGCCGGTACCGGTCACGCCGGAGGCGCTGCCGCGCACGAGGACGACCGAGCCCGCGTCGGTGACGCTGCCCACGTCCTCGCCGGGGACGCCGAGCGCGACGTCGGCGTAGCCGTCGCCGGTGACGTCGCCGACGGAGAGGGCGGCGCCGAACTGATCGCCCTCCTCCTCGGCGCCGGGCACGCCGGGCAGGTCCTGGTCGAACTTCTGGACGCCGTCCTTCAGTCCGTTCGCGGAGCCGTAGGCGACCGTGACCTTGTTCGCCTCGTCCTCGGTGTTGCCGGACACGAAGTCGTCGTACTTGTCGCCGTTGATGTCGCCGACCGCGACGGCGCCGCGCGAGCCGGGGGCGTCGCCCCGGGTGAAGCCCTTGGGGCTGCCGTAGAGGACGCTGTTGCCCCACGAGCCGTCGCCGTAGTAGTCGTTCATGGCGATGTCGGCGCGGCCGTCGCCGTTGATGTCGCCGACGGCCTGGGGGATGACCGGGCCCTTGACGGAGCTGGGGCCGTCCACGCAGACGTCGGGGTTCTGGATGCAGGCCGGGCTCGGGCGCTCGTCGTCGTCATAGCTCGACCACTGCGACTTCTCCATGAAGTCGAGCGTGCCCGCGGGGGTGCCGGTGCGGGTGAGCGGGCCCTTCCAGAGCTTCGCCTTCTGGCCGACCGGGTCGTCGCCGTGGTAGGCGACTCCGGCGAACAGGGCCAGGTCGGTCTTGCCGTCGCCGTCGAAGTCGCCCGCCTGCGGGCGGAACCCGTAGGTGGCGATCTTCGTGCCGCCGGTCAGGCCGGACTTGGAGCCCCACAGGACCACCGCGCCCGCGCTGCCGGCCTGGCCGCCGGAGCCGATGACCAGGTCGGTGAAGCCGTCGCCGTCGAGGTCGCCCTTGGTGAAGGACCGGCCGAACTCCTGCTTGGTGGCGGCGGCGCCGGGGACACCGCTGGTCGAGCGGCTGATGATCTTCTTCTGGGCCGGGTCGAGACCGTTCTTCGTGCCGTACGTCACCGCGACGTACCCGGCCTGCTTCTTGCCGGAGACGGTGGCGCCGGGAGCGCCGACCACCAGATCGGCGTACCCGTCGCCGTTGAAGTCGTCGGAGGCCTTGGCGGCGGCCTTCTTGGCGGTGGGGGCGGCGGCCTCGGCCTGGCCCTGCCCGAGGGACCAGGCGGTGAACCCGCCCGTCAGCAGGAACGTGGCGATCAGAGGTGCGGTGAGTCGTACTCGACGGCTTGCTCGCGACATATGGCTTCCTGGGGTTCCTTCGATCGGAGGTCGGCTGGGCGAATGTCCAAGCGGACGGACGACTGCCCGATGGGCGAATGTCCGGCGGAATTCACCACTGCTTCATGTCACTTGACCCTCAACGATGGCCAATGGTTGTGCACCGATGCTGAGGACCCAGCCGTCCCACGCGGCGTCGAGAACTCCTCGGCGGGCGGCCCTCAGCGCAGCCGCCTGGCCTCCTCCTCGCGGACCGGTTCCCCGGCCGTCACCCCGTGCAGCACCTGGGCCAGGACCTCCGCGCCCCGCACCACGCGCGGGCCCGGGCGGTTGAAGTACGCCGGGCCGTCCAGGACCCAGACACGTCCGTCCCGTACGGCGGGCAGCTCCGCCCAGCCCGGCAGCGCCTCCAGGAGCGCGCGTTCCCGCAGGGTGCGCTCCGGGCTGAAGCCGCAGGGAAGGACGAGCACGACATCCGGCCGGGCGGCGCGCACGGTCGCCCAGTCCATGGGCCGGGTGTGCTCGCCCGGAGCCGCGAGCAGCGGTTCGCCTCCCGCGCAGTCGATCTGTTCGGGAACCCAGTGGCCCGCGGGCCACAGCGGGTCCAGCCACTCGATGGCGACGGTCCGCGGACGGGGGCGCCCCCGCGTCAGGTCCCGCACCGTCGCGAGCCGCCGCCGCAGCTCCTCCCTGCGTGCGCGCGCGACCGCGCCGACCCCGAGCAGCTCGCCGACGCGCACGACACAGTCCAGGACGTCGTCCAGGAGCCGCGGCTCCAGACTGAGCACCCGGGGTCCTTCGCCGTCGAGGACCCGCACGGCGTCCCGCACGCTCTCGTACGACACCGCGCACACGTCGCACAGGTCCTGGGTGAGCACCACGTCGGGGGCGAGCCCGGACAGGGCGGCGACGTCGAGGGTGTAGAGCGAGGAGCCGCGGTGCGTACCGCCGCCGACGGCCGCGGAGATCTCCCGGCTGGCGAGCGCGTCCGCGGAGAACCCGGCCGCGGTGACCACGGGCACGTCGGCCACCCGCGCGGGCGGCCAGTCGCACTCGTGCGTGCGGCCCACGAGGTCGTCGATCAGGCCGAGTTCGGCGACGATGTCGGTCGCCGCGGGGAGCAGGGAGACGATGCGCATGCCTCGACCGTACGTTCAGGGACCGCCGGGCGCCCCGTTCGCCCCCTCGGCCCCGTCCCCGGCCGGGCGCGCGGCCGGTGCGAACCGCACCGGCGCCTGGAAGCGGGCCTTGCGGGCGGCGCGCCGGAAGACGGTGAGCACGGCGGGTCCCGCGAGCATGACGCAGACGAAGTTCGTCACGGCACGCCCGGTGTCCCAGCCCAGGGACGTCGCGAGGTCGAAGGCGAGGTAGCGCTGCCACTGCTCGGTGAAGGGCAGCCCGGGCAGGTAGGCGATGGAACTGTTCGGGTCGAGGGAGAAGGGCCAGAAGGACAGGTTCAGGAGGAACCCGAAGAGATAGCCGGACAGCGATCCGTACACCGCGAGCATCAGCACTTCGAGCCGACCTGTGGCCCTCGGCAGGAGGCCCGCGAGCATGCCCACGAAGGCGCAGCCGAACATCTGGTACGGCATCCACGGCCCGACCCCGCCGGTGATGAGCGCCGAGGCGAACAGCGAGGTGCAGCCGAGGGTGAAGCCGAAGCCGGGCCCGTACACGCGCCCGGCGAGCACGAGGATGAAGAAGACGGTCTCGATCCCGGCCGTGCCCGCGCCGAGGGGCCGGATCGCCGCGTTCACGGCGGAGAGCACGCCGAGCATCGCGAGCGCCTTGGAGTTGATGCCGCCCTCGGCGATCTCCGAGATCACCACGCACAGCACGAGGACGAGCAGCACGCCGAAGATGAGCAGGGGCGCGTACGTCGAGCCGAAGGTGCCGGGGGCGACCACGAACGGCCAGAAGAACGCCACCACGCCGAGGAACGCGGCCATCGCGATGACGACTCCGGCCCGGGGCGTGATCCGGATCGCGGTGGTACGGATCGCGCTGGTACGGGGCTGTGCGCGCCCCTTCACCGGTCGCCACCGGCTTCGGCCTTCGTGCCCGCGGCCACCTTCGAGGCCTGCTCCGGCGCGGGCGCCGTCGGCACCCCGTCCACCGAGGCCCCGTCGGCCGATGACCGCTCCGCCGCCAGCGCCGCCGACGCCTGTTCCACCGTCAGATACGGCAGCGGCGCGAGCACCTTGGCCACCTGTGGCGCGAACACCGGCGAGGCCACGATCACCTCGGCGGCCGGGCCGTCCGCGACGATCTCGCCCTCGGCCATCACGACGACCCGGTCGGCGGTCCGCGCGACGAACTCCACGTCGTGCGTGGACACCACGACAGCGCGCCCCTCGGCCGCCAACTCGTCGAGGATCGCCGTCAGTTGGGCCTTGGCGCGGTAGTCGAGGCCACGCGTCGGCTCGTCCAGGAGGACCACACCGGGCGCGGCGGACAGCTGGATCGCGAGGACCAGGGCGAGCTTCTGGCCCTCGGACAGGTCGCGGGGGTGCGTGCCGCCGTCGATGCCGGGGGCGAGGCGGTCCAGGATCGCGCGGGCGCCGGGACCGTCCGCCACCGCCGACTCGGCGTCCGCCTGGTCGAGTTCCTGCCGCACGCTCTCCAGGTAGAGGAGGTCCGTGGGGGTCTGCGGCACGAGCCCGACGAGGCGCCGGGCCTCGGTGGCGGAGACGGCGCCCGGGTCACGGGAGCCGTCCTCCTTGCCGGGGCCCGGGTCGCTGGAGCCGCTCCCCCTGCCGGGGTCCGCCCCGAACGGCGCCACCCGCACCGTCCCGCCCGTCCGCGCCCCCGATCCCTGGAGCGCCCACAGCAACGACGACTTGCCGGAGCCGTTGCGGCCCATCAGGGCGGTCGTCTCGCCGCCGCGCAGCGCCACGTCGGCCTCGCGGACGGCGGGCAGGGCCTGGCCCCGGTAGCGGACGCTGACACCCCTGGCATCGAGCAGCCGGGGCTGTCCGGCCGCCGGGGCCGGGGGCCGGGCGGCGGGGACGGGCGCCCCGGCGAGGCGGGTGCGCAGCGGGGCGGCGGCGCGGCGCGCGTCGCGGACCGACAGGGGCAGCGGCGTCCAGTCGGCGCGGCGGCCGAGCTCCACCACCGGCGGGGCGATCGCGGTCGTGCGGAAGATGTCGGCGGGCGGCCCGGAGACCACCCGGCCGTCGCCCGGCAGGTACAGGACGCGGTCGGCGTACTGCACGACCCGCTCCAGGCGGTGCTCGGCGAGCAGGACGGTGACGCCGAGGTCGTGCACGAGCCGGGTGATCGCCGCGAGGACCTCCTCGGCTGCGGTCGGGTCGAGGGCGGAGGTGGGCTCGTCGAGGACCAGGACGCGTGGGTGGGCGGTCAGGACGGAGCCGATCGCGACGCGCTGCTGCTGGCCGCCGGACAGCTCGTGCAGGGCGCGGTGGCGCAGGTCGGCGAGGCCGAGGAGGTCCAGGGTCTCCTCGACGCGCTTGCGCATGGTGGCGGGCGGCACCGCCAACTGCTCCATGGCGTAGGCGAGTTCCTCCTCCACGGTGTCGGTGACGAAGCCGTCGATGGGGTCCTGGCCCACCACGCCCACGACGTCGGCGAGTTCCCGGGGCGGGTGTCCCGCGGTGTCGCGGCCGTCCACGGTCACCGAGCCGTACAGGGTGCCGCCGGTGAAGTGCGGGACGAGTCCGTTGACCGCGCCGAGGAGGGTGGACTTGCCGACGCCGGTGTGGCCGACGACGAGGCAGAGTTCGCCCTCCTCGACGGTCAGGTCGACGCCGCTGAGGACGGGTTCGACGGTGTCGTCGTACTGGACGCTGACGTGGTCGAAGGTGATCACTTGGCGGAGGCTTTCTCGGATCGCCGTGCGGGCACGCGCGGGGCGGCCTGCGGGGCGGTGGTGGGCAGCGGCGGGGGCGCGAGGAATCCGGCGGCGCCCGCGAGCAGGATCGCCGCCGCCGGGACCAGCGGCAGCGTGGGCCAGCTCAACGGGTAGAGGGACGGGTTGAGTTCGGCCGCGTCGAAGCCCACGTTGGTGAACAGGAGCACGGCGGAGAGCACTCCGCAGGCGGCGACGGCCCACTCCTCGAACCGCCACGGGTCGGGCCGGTACGCGGTCCGGGTGACGCGCCGCCCGCCGAGCCGCAAACCCGCCACGCACAGCACCGCCCCGGCCGCGAGCGCGGGCAGCCCGAGGAACGGGGGCGTGGAGGCGTCGAGCAGTCCGTACGCGCCGGCGCACAGGCCGCACATGCCGAGCAGCATCAGCGCCCCGGTCAGCCGCCGGGATGCCTTCGTGGCGCTGCCCGCCCTGCCGTAGCCGCGCGAGTCCATGGCCGCGGCCAGGCGCAGCGAACGCTCCAGGGCGTCCTCGAGGACGGGTACGACGACGCCGCGCAGGGCCCGCAGCCCCTTGGTGCGGCCCGCGCGAAGGCGCCGGGCGCGGTGCACGCGCTGCACGCTCTGCACGAGTTGCGGGGCGACGCTGATCGACACGGTGACGGCGACGCCGAGTTCGTACAGCGCGCCGGGCAGGACGCGCAGCGCCCGCTTGGGGTTGGCGAGGGTGTTGGCGGCGCCGATGCAGCACAGCATGCAGGCGAGCCGCAGCCCGTCGATGGCGGCCGACAGGACGGCCTCCAGCGAGACGGGGCCGCCGAGTTGGATGCCCGCGTACCAGTCGGGAGTGGGGATGTGAGGCAGGGAGAACAGGAAGTGGTCGTGGGGCGTGATGCCGGTGGCGAAGACGGCCCGGAACACGACGCGGATCGCGACGACGGTGAGCGCCAGGTACAGGTAGTACTTGAAGCCGCGCGCCCACGGCGCCTCGGTGCGGCGCATGCCGATCACATAGCCGAGGACGGAGAGGACGAGGAACAGCAGCAGCGGGTTGTTGGTGCGGCTCACGGCGGTGGCGAGCGCGAGCGCCCACACCCACCAGGCCAGCGGGTGCAGGGTGCGCGGCAGCCGGCGCTCGTCCGCGCCCGGCAGGACACCGGGCGCGGACGGACGTGCGGTGGCGTTGCGGAGGCGCACCCCTACTCCGTACGACGGCGACGCTTGGCCGCGTACGCGCCCGCGCCGCCGACAAGGAGGACCAGGGCGCCGGTGAGGGCGGCCGGTACGTACGAGCCCGAGTCGTGGTCGGCGTCGGCGGCCGGGGCGGCGTCGACGACCTTGGTGGACGGTTTCGGCGCGGCCTTGGCCTCGCCCGCGCCGGAACTCGCGGACGGCGAGGGCTTCTTGGTGGCGGAGGGCGACGGCGACTTCTCGCGCTTCGCCTTCTCCTTCTTCTTGTCCTTCTTCTCCTTGGGGGCGGGCTTCTCCGTCACGGGACGCTCGGGGGCGGGGCCGGTGTCGACGCCGGGCGGCAGCGGCTTCGCGGTCTTCGTCTGGTGCGGCGCGGGGGCCTTGCCGCCGACGGGGCGGGAGTTGCGGGCGCGCAGCTGGTTCGGGCTGACCGTCGGACGGCCCTTGGTGCCCTCGATGTTGGTGCCGCCGAAGATCCACAGGTCGACGCTGCCCGGCTTGGGCTTGTAGAGCATGGCGCCGAGCTGGCTGTACTGCCAGGTGTTCGCGCCGGGGTCGGCGTGCCAGTACGACCAGTAGGCGGTGGCGGGCGGGGTGAGGACGCAGTCGTCCTGCGCGGGCGTGGGGAACTGCTTGCCGCCCTTGTAGCCGCTGTAGCCGATGCGGCAGATGAACGCGGGGCCGTCGTGGCCGGTGCCGGTGGTGCGCCAGCCCCCCTGGTTGAGCAGTTCGTAGCCGGTGGTGGGCGTGGTGCCGCAGGAGCGCAGGATCGGCCCGCCCCAGTCGCTGAAGTCGACGGCGAGCACCGCACCGGACGTGGTGGTGCACTGCCCGATGGGCCGGGGCGCGGCCGCGGCCTGGCCGGTGGTGGCGGCGAGCGCGCCCGCGGCCAGGGCGAGGGCGGCCGCCGCGCTCAGCGCGGTGCGCGCGAGGCGGCGGATCACCGGCTGCCTCCCGCGAGTCCGCCGCGGCGCCGGGCGACGACCACGGTGCGCCAGCCCGCGAGGCACAGGACGACGGCGGCGAGGGCGAGCCCCGTCACCTGGGCGCCGGTCGAGGCGAGGGGGCCGGTCGGGGTGTCCCCGGCCGCGGATCCGCCCGGCCCGCCGCCGGGAGTGACGATGTCGGTGTCGCCACCGTCGCCGGGCGCCTGCGAGGGGTCGTCCGAGGACGCGCCCGGCGGCTGCGGCCGGGTGCCGTCGAGGTCGCGTACGAGCGTGCCGAACGAGGTGCCGATCGCGCCGCCCAGCGCCTGCGTCGAGGCGCGGACGTCGGAGCCGCGCTGCCCTCCGGCCGCCACGTTGAAGCCGCCGTCCCGGTTCTGCTGCTTGGCCAGGAACTTGCGGGCCTTCTTGATCTGGGCCTTGTACTTCGGGGCGTCCAGGGACAGGCCCTGGACCGCGAGGGCCGCGGAGTTGACGGAGTCACCGGACGCGCCGGGGAACCCGCCGCTGCGGAGCTGCTTGGACGCGATCCACTTCAGGGCCTTGGCGACGGCCTTCTTCGAGCGGGTGTCACCGGCCAGGTCCAGGGCCATCGCGGCCATGGCGGTGGAATCCACCTCGGAGTCACCGGTCGGCGGGATGAGGCTCGGCCAGGCACCGGAGGTCTTCTGCAGGCTCCGCAGGTACGTGAGGGGGGTGGCGGCCGCGCGCTTCTCGCCCGCGCGCAGCTGCGCGATGACGGCGAGGGACTGCGAGAACACCGAAGGGGCGTACTTGTAGGCACCCTTGGCGGCGCAGCTGCGGTCCGCGCCCTGGCTCTTCTTCTTGCACACGGCCTTGCCGAGCGCCGCGACCAGGTCGTGCCCGGCGAAGTCGCGCGGGTCGCGGCCGACGGCCTGGGCGAGCAGCGCGACCTTGCCGATGGAGCCCCCGGCCGCGTGCGAGGTGCCCACGCCCGTCCAGTCGTTGACGGTGCGCCGCCCGGAGCTGGCGTCCTTGCCCTCGCCGTCGAGGAAGTCGACGATCCCGCGCAGCTTGTTGTTGTTCGTGCCGGTGGCGGCCAGCGCGTAGGCGCCGTCGATGGTCAGGCCGTAGTCGGCGAAGCCGGTCCCGGAGACGTTCTCGTAGTAGTGGCCCTTCTTCAGCCGGGAGCCCGCCGTGAGGTAGGCGGTGCCCTTCTTCAGGTCGGGGCCCTCACCGGCGCGCCACGGCGGCTTCACCCCGGAGGTCGGCGGCTTCACCGGGTCCGGGTCGGAGGGGTCGGTGGGCGGCTTCGTCGGGTCGACGGGCGGCTTGGTCTGGTCGGGGCGCTTGGTGGTGAGCGCGGCCAGGCTGGTGCGCGCGCCCGCGAACGCGGCGGCCCAGGTCGGGAAGATGGCCGGGTCGGTGGCGCCCTCGTCGGAGCCGAAGCCGCCGGACTTCGTCTGCTGCCGCGACAGCCAGGACACGGCGGCGTCCGCGCGGACCGTGTCGCCGAGGAGCCGCATCGCCTGGGCGGACCTGGCGGTGGCGGTCACGTCTCCGGTGGTCACGCCGGGGTAGGCGGCGACGGCACCGGTGGGGAGCTGGGCGCCGCGCAGGTTCTTGCGGGCCTTCGCCACGGTGTCGGTGTGGCCGCCCGCCTGCTGGAGCGCGATGGTCGCGTAGGGCGTGGTGGCGGGGTCGCTGTAGGAGCAGGTGTCGCCGTCCCGCAGCAGCGTCGGGCTGAAGCCGCCGTCCTTGCACTGGTGGGCGGCGACGCGTGCGACGGCGTCGGCGGGGACCTTCCGGCCCGCGCGGTGCAGCGCGAGCACGGCGAGGGCCTGGGTCTCCACGTCGCCCACACCGGGGAAGTCGCCCTTGGCGACGCAGTCGGCGGTACCGCCCGCGGTGCACACGCTCCTGCCGAGGTCACCGGCCAGGTTGTGGCCGCCGAAGGAGTGCGGGTCGCCCTCGGTGCTCTCGGCGAGCAGCGCCAGCAGGGACGCGCCCATCGGGCTCGGGGCCTTGCCCGTGCCCTGCGGGTAGGCGAACTCCTCGGTGCGCGCGGCGAGGTAGGACTTCATCCGGTCGAGGGTGGTACTGCGGCCCTTGGTGGCCGCGAGGGCGAGGGCGGTGTGCGCCGTCTGGTAGAGGTTGGCGTTCTCGGCACCCTCGTCGCGGACGTGGTCGCCCCCGGTGAGCCGGCCCCTGAGCCAGGCGTCCGCGGCCTTCAGGTCGACCTTGCCTGGCTTGACGTCGGGCGGGTTGTCGCCCGGGTCGGTCTGGCCGCCCGCGCGCACCTGGGCGGGGGTGAACGTGGGGCCGCCGCTGGTGCCGTCGGGGTCGGTGGCGCCGAACACCCAGGCCTCGACGGAGCCGTTTTTCGGATTCTGGCTCATGGCGCCGAGCGGGCTGTACGTCCAGTAGTCCTGGCCGGGCGGGGCGATCCAGTACGACCAGTAGGCGGTGGCGGGCGGGGTGAGCTTGCACTTCTCCTGGCCCGGCGTCGGGTACTGCTTGCCGGAGTTGAACTTCTTGTGCCCGAGGCGGCAGATGAAGGCGGGCCCGTCGTGCTCGGTGCCCTCGGTGCTGAATCCGGCCTCGTGCAGCAGGTCGTAGCCGGTCGTCGGAGTGGCGTCGCAGCCGCGCACCACACCGCCGCCCCAGTCGGCGAAGTCCACCGCGACGACCGCGCCCTTGGTGCGCGTGCAGGAGCTCATCGGATCGGCCGCGGCGGGAGTGGCCGGGCCGAGCAGCAGGACACCGCCGCCCAGCGCTGTCGCGGCCGCGCACAGCAGCGCGAGACCTCTCGTGCGTATGCTCCGGACCCGTCCGGTTCCCTGCCCCACCACTGCCCCCTGGGCGTCTGCCGCGGCGGAGTCCGCGTGGTGGCAGGTCCGGGGCCGGGGCCCGCGTGGAGAAACCGTCCGAACCACGCCGTAGTCCGCGACGGCGTCAATCGCTTGCCCTCAGTCCAGGTAATCCGGCTCGCCCGCCGGGCACTTGAGGCGCTCGGCGAACCTACGGTTGCGGGTCAGCGCCGGACTTCGACCGGCTTCCCCTGATGACTGAGCTTGGAATCGGCCGAATTAGAGCACAGTTGCGAATGTGATGGCAAGGGTGTGCGGGTTCTGTGAGGTTCGAGTACCGTCCTGTGCTGCCGATCGGGGGAATCTGGTGGGAACCCAGAGCTGACGCGCAGCGGTGTGGACCGGCAGGGAGCCGGGCCGAGCCCGAATGCCCGAACGGCCAGCGTCAATGGACGTCGACCCCACGCGCTCGGGCGACGGCCGCGTGTCGTCCGGCTCGGGTCCACGCACAGGGGACCGGCCGCGGGGGACGTGAGGCCGCCGCCCCCTCATCCCGGGAGCCCCCGACATGACCTCGACCCGTGCCGCCCGCCGCACCCTCCTCGCCGTGCCCACCGCCCTCGGCGCGGTGGGCGCCCTCGTCCTGACCGCGCTCCCCGCGGCCGCCACCGCCACGCCCGGCCAGATAGCCACGTCCAAGACGAACGGCGTGAGCTATCTCAGATCCCTGCAGGGCGCCGACGGTTCGTACGCGGGCGCGGGCCTGTCCAACGAGTGGGCGTTCTCGGCCTTCGCCTCGGCGGGCACGGCGGCCGCCGACGTCAGCCCCGGCGGCGACACCTCCAAGAACGCCCGCACCGTGTACCGCGCGCACCTCGCGGCGGCGGGCTGGCCGGGCACCTCGCCGGTCGTCACCGACTACGAACGCGGCATCATCAACGCCTACTCGGCGGGCATCGACCCGGCCCGCGTCTCGGCGAGCCGCAACCTGATCGCGGACACCTACGCGCACTGGCAGAACTCCGCGCCGGGCTACTGGGGTTCGCCGTCCAACTTCAACGGCACGGTCTTCGCGCTGATCTCGCTGGGCGGCGCCAAGACCCAGTCCGGGGCCAAGCGCGTGCCGCAGGCGCTGCTCGACCGGTCCGTCGCCACGGTCCGCGCCAACCAGCACAACGACGGCGGCTGGAACTTCGGCAAGGCCGAGGGCGACCCCGACGCGCTCGCCACGCCCGGCGACATCGACATGACCGGCGCCGCGATGGCCTCCCTGTGCGTGTCCGGGGTGCCCTCGACCGACCCCGCCATCACCAAGGCCAGGGCCTTCCTGAAGTCGAAGCTCATCAACAACTCCGGTGCGTTCGCCGCCATGTTCGGCGCCAACACCGACTCCAACGGCTGGGCCGTGTCGGGCCTGAACGCCTGCGGCATCAACCCGCAGACCGGCGACTTCCTCACGCCCGCGGGCAAGACCCCGGTGGACTTCCTCATCGCCCAGCAGTTCAAGCCGGGCGGCGGCTTCAAGTACCTGCCGACCGACACCACGCCGTCCGCGTACGCCTCCATCGACGGCCTTCGGGCCGTGGCCGGGGGCGGTTTCATGGCGGCCCCGCCGACCCCGACGACGACGGGCGCGTCCCGTTGGGCCGCCACCGCCGACTTCACGCCGGGCACCGCGACCAGCCTCGCCCTGACCGTCGACGACGGCACGTCGCTCAAGGTCTGCTCCGTCGCCTTCACGCCGACCGCGAAGACCACCACGCTCGGCGCGGTCCTGGACGCGGCGTCGTCGTCGGCCACCCCGGCGGGCTGCGTCACGTCCGTCACGCCGGGCAGCGGCACCGGCACGATCACGGCCCTCAACGGCAAGGCAAACAGCGGCGGTTCGACCTGGAAGGCGAGCGTCGACGGCGCGGCGGCCGCGGCCGCCGCGCGGGACAAGGAGATCAAGCTCGGGGACACGATCTCCCTGCGGTACGGCGGCTGACTCCCCCGCGGTACGGCGGTGACGGCCGCGAACGGCCGCGCCGGGTGGCCCGTTCGGCCTCTCCGGCGCGGGCGGCCTACCCCTCGCGCCGCAGCAGCGCCCGCAGATGGTGCTGCAACGGCTGGCCGACGGCCGCGAGGTCGTGGACGAACGTGAGCGTGTCGTCGGCGAGGGTGTAGCGGCGGCGGGTGGCGTCGACCTCCTTGGCGGTGGGGGTGCGGGCCACCTCGTGGGTGCTGAGGTCGACGGTGCCGTCGGCCGCGTGGCCCACCGCGATCTCCGCGATGCCCGTCGGCTGGGTGATCAGCGCCTCCACCCGGCCGTCGGGCTGCACCCGCCACCAGCCGCTCTCCCGCGCCGAAGGACGCAGCGGCGCGTCGTCGGCGTCGAGGAGCCAGGCGCGGGCCTCGTAGCGGAGGAAGGGGCGGCCGTCGTGGCTGAAGGTGACCTCCTGCGCGTACGTGAAGTCGGCGGCGAGCGTCGGATAGGTGCCCTGCCCCCGGCCGTGCCAGGTGCCGAGGAGCCCGAGCACCGGCGTGAGCAGCGCGTGCGGCGCGGGTGCCCGGTCCGGCCGCAGGCCGTCGGGGTAGGGGTTCTCCGGTACGGCGTCGAACACGGTGCGCGCTCCTGGGATCGGGGTCGGGGGCGGGGCCGGGTGGAAGCCTAGGGCCTGTCCGGTGGGTCGGCACTGGAAGGCCGCCGTCCACGCCGCCGTCCACGCGGGCGTCCTAAGCAGGCGTCCGCCCCGCCCCCGCTCGCCCGCCCTCGGCCAGGAAGGCCCGTGCCGACGCGATGAACGCGTCCCGCTCCTCGTCGAATCCGGTGCGCGGCCGCAGCCAGCGGTCCTCGGCGACGAGGTAGTTCCAGGACACCGGGTCGCCCGCGACGGCGAGCAGCAGCCGCAGGTCGTCCTCCGTCAGGACGCCGCTCTCCACCGGCGCGCCGTCGTCCGCGAGGACGCCGCTCTCCCTGATCAGGTACTCCAGGAAGTCCAGGTCGTCGGGGCGGTCGTCCTCGTCCCGTTCGCCCCACCCCTCCAGCAGGTCGTGGGCGACGAAGGCACAGCCGTGGGCGTCGTCCTCGCACCACTCGGCGTTGCCCGGACACCACCGCCGTTCCAGGGCGCGCAGCGCGGACCGCACCACGGCCCGCCGGGCGGCGTACCGCTCCATGCGCGCGCACCGTTCCCGCACCGCCTCCGCGTGCCGCACGACGCACTCAGGACCGAGGACCCGCAGCCCCGAGCACGCCTCCGTCAGCGCCTCGCTCCGGGAGCGCAGTGTCTCCGTCCGGGAGCGCGCGTCGATCTCCCCGAGCCGCCACACCGCGTCGGCGAACGCGTCCGAGGCGCGCAGGAACACCGTCCACGCCTCGCACCGCTGCGCCTCGAGGCGCAACTCACGTTCCACGGCCGCCTGCGAGCCCATCGACTCCAGGGCGACGCGCCGCCCGAACACCGGCTGCCAGCGCGCCACCACGACGGCGGCGAGAGCCGCCACTCCCGAGAAGGCGGCTCCCAGCGCCGTGAGAGCCGTGTGCACATCCTGTACGCCCATCCCCCGCAGCCTGCCGTCCGGCGGCCCAGCACCCCGGCATATGACAGCAACAGCACGCACCTTGTGCTCATCGCGGCACAACGGTGTCGCCCGATGTCCATGCCCGACCGAAGGCGCAAGGCTCCCACCCGTCTCCCCGGTGCCGCCGGGCCGGTTGTCGGACCGTCACAACTGTGACGTAGCGTGTCGGCATGTCCACGCCGCCACCACCGCCCCCGCAGGGCTTCGGCCCAGCTCAGGCCCCCTACGGGCAGCAGCCCCCACCGTCGCCGTACGCCCCGCCGCAGGACCCGGGACAGGCCCCGCCCCAGGGCCAGTACGCGCCCTATCCCGCTGCTCCCGGGCCCGCTCCCTGGGGCGCGCCCTATGGCGGACCGCCGCAGAACGGGCGTCGCACCGGCAAGATCCTCGGCATCGTCGGGGGCGTCGTGGGCGCCGTCATCGTGATCCTCGTCGCGCTCGCCCTGATCGGCAGCTCCACGGACGCCGGGTTCCCGGAGGCAAAGTACCGGCTGCGCATGCCGGGCAAGCTGCTCAACGGCACCTACAAGCTCGCGCAGGACCTCTCCGACACGGCGGGCCGGAAGGTGGTCGAGGAGAACAAGAACCGGTCCAACGTCCGGGACCCGAAGGCGGTCGTCGGCCAGTTCAACGGCCGGGGCACGTTTTCACAGAACGCGCTCGTGGTCTCTGGGATGTACGGGCGCTTCAAGGACCCCGGCAAGGCCCGTTCGGACCTGATGAAGGGCTCCGCCGACGCGGAGGGCGCCTCGGTCGCCGTCCCCGCGCGGGACATCACCCCCAAGGGCTCCGACCTCACCGTGCGCTGCCAGGTCCTCAAGTCGTCGCAGAACGGCGTGACGAGCAACGTTCCGCTGTGCGCCTGGGCCGATGACAACACCGGCGCGGCCGTGGGCCTGGTCACCCCCGAGAGCGCGACGCAGGACCCCGACGACATCGACCTCGACGAGCTCGCGGAGACGACGCTCAGGGTGCGCGAGGAGATGCGCGAGCCGATCGGCTGACGTACCGGCACCTGGGGCGGGGGGGCGGGGGGGCCCGCCCCCCCCCCCCGAGTCTGTCGCGGAGCGACAGGGGT
>NZ_JBHXTE010000033.1:115716-116582 GCF_042677545.1 Streptomyces sp. NPDC127108
CCTTGTCGGGGGTGACGTCTCTCGGTGTGGTTGTGTTTTGGCGGCGGCCTCGGGTCTTACTACCGGCCCGGGGGGGGGGGGGGCGGGGGGCCCCCCCGCCCCACCCGTCCCTCCCCCACCCCACGCATGTCTCCCTCGACCGCCGCAACCTCCTCGCAACGTCCCGCCGCGTTGACTGGACCGGCCACGCCGCCACGGCGCGGCGTCCGCCGTCCGGAGGAGTGCGATCGCCCATGGCCGACACCCCGCGCGTGGAACTGACCGCTGCCGCCGCCGATCTGCTGCGGCGGCTGCGGGCGGCCCACGGCCCGCTGATGTTCCATCAGTCCGGCGGCTGCTGCGACGGCAGCGCGCCGATGTGCTACCCCGACGGCGAGTTCCGCACGGGTGACTCCGACGTCCTGCTCGCGTCGCTGGACGTGGCGGGGGTGGCGGAGCCAGTACGGTTCTGGATGTCCAAGAGCCAGTTCGAGGTGTGGAGCCACACCCGGCTCATCGTCGACGTCGTGGAGGGCCGGGGCAGCGGCTTCTCCCTGGAGGCGCCCGAAGGGGTGCGTTTCCTGATCCGTTCCCGGCTCGTCGGGACGTAGCCATCGCCGTCTGGTCAACTCCTCCTGCCACTGAGACAGTTGGCAGCCCGTCCGAGACGAGGGGGACCTGTGACACGGTGTACGAGACGTAGTGGCCGGCGCAGAACCGGCACCCGGCGATGGACGGCCCGCAGAGGCCCTCTCGCCGTTCGCGCCGTCCTTGTCGTACTGACCACGCTGGCCGGTGCCGCCCGCACGGGGGGGGCACCCGCCCGCGGCGTTTGCGGCGACGACACCGCGAAGTGCACGCGCCTAGCGCCCGGGGGGGTGTAACGG
>NZ_JBHXTE010000034.1:0-115190 GCF_042677545.1 Streptomyces sp. NPDC127108
GGCTCGTCCTGCCTGAGCCGGGCGGGCCGGGTCCGGGCACTTCGAGGCGAGAGTGTCGTACTGGAACCGCCGCTCAGTCGAACCGCATGTGCTTGACCCCGGTCCACACCCGCCGGATCCGCCCCCGCGCAGCGCTGTCCGTGTTCGGCGCGAGGGTGAGCCCCGCGGACGCGGCGATCCGGTCGGCGCTCCGTGCGACGGAGACATGGTCCGTCCACATCTGCTCGGCGAACTCCGGCTCCCGCAGCCGCTCCAGGCACAGGTCGAGCTTCGAGACGGCGAAGCTCTCGCGCCGCAGCGGGGCGTCACGGCCGCCGACGACCCGCACGACGTGCCCGAGCCCGCGCTCGCGCAGCCTCTTCAGGACGGTGCGCCGATCCGCGAGCAGCGCGAAGTGCCTGACGTCATGCCCGCGTTCACGCAGCCGCCCGACGGTCTCCTGGAAGTACGCGGGCTCGACGACCGTCATCGGAACGATCACGGTCCCCTCGTGCTTGGCCAGCGCCAGATCCAGCACGTCGTACACCGCCTGCCGCCACACCGGCAGATCCTGGAAGTCACCGCGCAACGCGGACGGCATCATCCGGTGCAGCCCGAACCCGACGTGCTCCGGGTCGCACACCACACTCCCGGGCAGCCGCCGCTGGATCTCGAACGCGGTCTGCGTCTTGCCGCCACCGAAGGGGCCGTTGAGCCAGAGAAGCATGGGGGTGACGGTACGCCCACGTCGGCGTCCGGGGTTGGTGCCCAGGGTCGGCGTCGGGCCGACCGTCGCCTCGCGTTCACGCCGTTCACGCCGTTCACGCCGTTCGCTCTGGCGAAACCGCAGGCCGTTTGAGTAGCGTCGGATCGCCGTGGCGCATTATCTCCAAGCCGGACCCGACAAGGAATGAAACGTGACGTACGTCGAGAAATCCCCCAAGACCTGGTCCGGTGTGTGCATCGGTGTGTATCTGGCTGGAATTGGCTACATGGGGGTGCAAACTCTTCCCGATGACTTCGGTGTCTGGCTCGGCGTTTCCGGGCTGTTCCTCCTGTTGCTGCTGCCGTGCCTCGCCGTACCGATATCGAAGCGGATCTACCACCGCATCGAGATCGACGCCGCCACCCTGCGCGTCGGCCGCGAGCGGCTGCCGCTGACGGACATCGACCCCGCGTCGGTCCGCGCCGCAGCCCAGGGCCAGCTCCCCAGCGCCAACCCCCGGCTCATGGGCGGCGCCTGGGGCGTGCCGATGGGCATGGACACCGTGGTCATCGCCACCCGGCGCGGGGAATTCCTCACCGTCGCCACCCGCGACCGCGCCGCATTCCTGCACGCCCTGTCCGCACCGCTGCACCCGGTCACTCTGCCCCCGCAGTACTGATATCACCGGCAGTCGAGAACCAGCCCGGAGAGCGATTCAGGGAAGGACTCGGGGAGCGGCCCAAGCGTGGCGGAAACCGGCCAGTAGAGTCGGGCGGTGCCAAGTCCGGTGCGCTGCCGTGGATGCCCCTTCCCTGGAAGGGGCGGGCGGCGGCCCGGGACCCGTTCATTGATGGGAGACATCGAGTTGCGCACGCTTTCGCTCGCAAAGCGGTCCATAGCCGTCGGGGCCACCAGCCTCGCCGTGCTCGCCATGACCGGCACGGCCCACGCCGCACCGGCCCAGGCGCGCGCCGCCGCCCCCTCGTGCGTCAAGGTCAAGGTCGACAAGGGGATCATCTCGCAGACCGCGTACGTCACGAACAAGTGCTCGTCGACGAAGCGGGTCAAGGTCCGCTGGTCCTTCGCCCCCGACTCCGGCTGCAACACCCTCAAGCCCGGGCAGAAGTTCAAGACCAAGCGGGGGCTGGCGGCGCAGTTCGACGGGCTGCCGTTGTGCTGAGGCCGCCGGGGTGAGGCCACGAGTCCAGCTGCCGGCCGGTTCCGGCTCCCGGGCCGGGCACCGGCTAGTGGCTGGACTCCTCGGGTCGCGGGTCGAGCACCTTGCCGACCAGCCCGAACACCCGGTCCGACGCCGTGAGTTCACGCGTCTCGATGTGCTCGAAGACGATCGCGAGCGCCAGGTCCAGCGCGTCCGCGTCCGCCTCGCCCGTCACGGTGCCGAAGCTGCCGTGTCCCTTGCCCCGCGGGTTCTTGCCGCGGGTCATGGTGATCTCCACCCCGGGGCGGCTCAGCACCGCCCCACGCTCGAAGCCCGTCACCACGTACGCGTACGACCGCCCCTGGCACGTCATCCGCAGCGCCCGCGCCTTGTTCCGGAGCGCCTTCGCGTTGAATTCGAGCGGTACGCGCTCACCCGCCACGTCGAACCGGGCGTTCCGCAGGTTCGGCCTGGCGGGGCCCACGGTCCGGAACACCACGTCGGGCATCCGCTCCCCGTGCAGCCGCGTCTCGTACTGCCGGTGACCGCCCTTGAGGCCGGGCTTGCGCCATTCGACCTCCACGGTGACGTCCCCGAAGGAGCCCACCGTCCCGGTCAGCCCGTGCACCTTCGCGGCGTGGCCGGGCAGCTTCTTGCCCCGGTACCACTCCAGCTCAAATTGAAATTCCGACATGATTCCTCATTGTGAAGCACTGAGTGGAGCACGTGCTCGCCGCCGCTCGCGCGGTCCGGTTCACTCTCGCGGCTACCAGTTCATGGGATTCAACTTCGACTTCGCCACGCTCTTCCCGAAGTCCTTCGCCTTGTCCCCGACCCAGTCCTTGGCCTTGCCCGCACCTTCCTTGATGTCGTCCCAGTGCTCGACGACCTTCGCCCCGCCGTAGACAACGCCGGTGACCACCGTGGCCCCGATGGTGAACGGGTTGGGCGCGACCATCGCCGCCGTCAGGGACGCGTTGAAGCCGACCTCCGCCACATCCGCGACATATCCGGCACCCTTCTTCTTGAACGCCTCGACGGGATTCCCCTGCGCCCAGACGTTGGCCGCGCTGACGCCGGTGGATATGGCGCTGGCACCGACCCCGGCGACGCGCAGGAAGCCGCCCGCCTTGCTCGCCGTGCTGAGGCCCTTGAGGAACGGGGAGGCCGTCTTGCCCGCCGCGATGATCGAAGGGCGGGCGTTGTTGAGCCGCTGGAAGTACGCGGCTGAGCGCCCGATGCGCAGCAGGCTGGCCTGACCGGAGCGCGCCACCAACGCCCCGGAGTGCGTCGCGCCGCCGTACCGGGCCGCAAGCGCGTCGGAGCCGACCAGGAAGTTGATGCCCCGGGTGACGAGCGGTGAGCGCACCCCCGGCAGGGCGCGGAACGCGTCCCAGCCCCGCCCAAGGAGGTCCGCCCGCAGCCCCGCCGTGAACGGGACCCGGCTGGCCTGCTGATAGAGCCTGCTGCGCGTGAAGAAGTTGCCCAGCTGCCCCGGCAGCCAGCTGCCCGGGGCGGCGAGGGATCGCAGCTCGCCGGCGGGGATGCGGAGCAGACCGCGCTGCATCATGGCGCGGAAGGTCCCGGGGCGGCTCATCCAGGAGGACTCGACGGCCGCCCGCAGCAGGCCCTGCTTCCAGGAGTTCTTGAGGAAGACGTTCGCCATGCCGAGGCTCGCGGCCAGCGTCAGGCCGCCGATCTTGACGGCCCCGGTGACCTCCATGGTCGTCTTGATGAACTTCTCGATGTCCTTCTCGCCGAGGTCCTTCAGACCGGGCACCTTGGCGAGGTAGTACGCCTCGATCCGCGCCAGCCAGTCGCTGTACGTCTCCCGGTGGCCGCGTTCGAAGAGCTGCTCGCCGCGGACGAGCGTCGCGCGCTTGCGCAGGTCGGGCGGGGTCGTGGTGACCCAGGTCCGCATCGGCTTGATGGGGCCCAGCTTGTCGGTGACACCGAGCGTCGAGGCGCGCGTGAAGGCCTCGTCCAGTTTGTCCGCCAGACCGCCCTTGCCGTCCATGAGCTTGGCGAGCTGGTCCAGGTCGTCCGGATTGACGTTTCGCATTTCTCATCCCCCTGAGTGCGAGCGCGACTACGAGTACTAGGCCGACGCCCCGGCCCCGACCAGCTCCGCCTTGTCCGGCAGCAGGTCGGCGAGCTTGTCCCAGACCTCACCGGCGCTGGAGCGGACGAGCCGCAGCGTGCTCTCGGGGCCCACCTGCCCCTCCTGGACGGGCTCCGCCGGCTCCACCCGCAGCCAGTGCCCGTGCGCGCCGCAGTCCCACACGGCGATGCTGCGCACCGACTCGCCAGCCGCCTGCGTGCGCTCGTCGCCCCAGGCCGTGGTCACGCGCCACGTCGCGTCCAGGGAGAGGGTGAGCTCGACGAGGGCGGTCAGCTCGGGGTCGGTGAGGTCGCTCGCCGCGGCAAGGGCGGAGACGGCCGTGGCCTTCGCCGCGTCCACGTCGTCGCTCCCGCCGCTCTCCAGCGCGGCGAACACCGCGTCGAGCGCGCCCATCGTCGTGGTGATCTCGGTGACGCCCGCGAACTCCGACTCGTCCTGCTCTCCCCGGCGCAGCTTCACCTTCCGGGCCAGCTCCCACACCAGGGTCTTCGGCTCGATCGGTACGTACTCCGACTCCTCCTCGCCGGGCCACGCGTCGTGGGAGTACACGGCGTCCTGCCCCACGACCAGACCGTGCACGAGGGTGCCGTGCTGACCGGTCACCTCGGCCTGGATCATCACAAGGGGCCGGGCGAGGGTGGTGAGGAACTCCAGGAGCAGCGGGGAGAGTTCGCCCTCTGCGCCCACAAGACCGATTTGCTGAAGCTCACCGAGGGAGTGGCGCAGCTCGGCGGGCGGGGTCTCCTTCTCCAGGAGGTGGGCGAAGACGGCGATGTGGCGGTCGGCGAACTTGAAGCGGCCGCGGGAGCTGTCGAGTGAAGGCATGCCCCTCAGTCTCGCTTGCGCGGGTCCCGTCCCTGATGGCGGGGTGGGTGCGGCGTCCGGGGGCGAGACGGAGCATGGGCCGACCGGGGTGCGGGCGGCCCTTGTCAGGCCGGGCGGGCGCGCTCAGGAACCGACGCGGGAGAAGATCCTTCCGGGAGCGGAGATCATCGCTCCGCCCAGTGACAAGTTGCGGGTGTAGACGCCCTCGAGGAGGATCGCCAGGCTCAGGTCCACCGAGTCCGTCGCCCCGGCGGTGGTGCCGGAGATGGTCTTCGGGTTCTTCCAGCCGGAGCGCGTCATCGCAACGGAGGCACCGGCGCGCTCCAGCGTGTGATGCCTCTTGTCGCTCTCCTCGCGGTACGTGTACTCCCGCCCGAGCGCCGCGATCCGCAGGGCCCGGCCCCGTCTGTCGGTGCTCCACGCGCTGCGCGAGTACGTCGCGGTCTGGCCCGCGACGGTCAGCACACCGCGGGCCAGGCGTGGCTGCACGGTGTAGCCGAGGCCCTGGAAGGTGGACGGCGGAATGCTGTCGCCGCGTACGGCCGTGCCGACGTACTGCCCCTGGTCGGCCACGGGCACCACCTCGCGGGCCGGGTAGGCCAGCTCGACGCCTCCCAGGTTGCCGACCTCGCCGGTCCACCAGTAGACCCGGTCGCGGAGCCTGACCTGGCCCGTCGGCTCACCGCGCCGCAGCTCGAAGGAGAACCCGCCACTCACCATTCCGACCTTCCCCACTTCCCTGTGCCGCGGCCGCTCGACACCGGGCCACGTCATCGCACCGCGGCCGGGTGACCGCGTTAACCGAACGGATTGAGCGACTTCAAAAGTTTCTTGCCGCCCTCCTTGACCTTGTTCACCCCTTCGCCGACCTTGTTCTTCGCCCACGTCCCGGCCTCGGCGACCTTGCCCGGGAACTGTTTGACCTTGTCCCAGTTGTCGATCACGGACGAGACGCCGTACACGACGCCCGTGACCGCGGCGGCGCCGATGGTCACCGGGTTGGGCGCGATCATGGCGGCGGTGAGGGAGGCGTTGAAGGCCACGCCGGAGACGTCCGATATGTATCCGGCCTTGTCCCTCTTGAAGGCCTCGATGGGGTTGCCCTGCTGGACGAGGTCGAAGGCGCCGATACCGGTGGCGGCGATGCTGCCGGCGATGCCGGTGGCGCGCCACCAGCCGGAGGTCTTCGCCGCCGCGCTCGCACCGGACGCGAAGGCCGCGAGGCGGCTGCCACCCGTGGCCGTCTTCAGAGCTGCCGCGTTCTTGCCGACCTTGAGGAGGCTGGCTTCCCATGCCCACTGCTTGCCGGCGAGGGCGGCGTAGTTGTCCGCTCCCGTCAGGACGTTGAGGATGGCCGACGGTGTCCTGGCGCCGATCGCGGCGCCCTGCCGGGCGATGCCGGACGGAATGTAGCTCGGCGCCTTGCCCTTCAGGATCTGCGCCAGCGTCGTTCCGGGCGCCTTCAGGAACTCGCCCTTCTTGAAGTACTTGTAGAGGCCCAGCGTGCCGGCGGCCGCCACCTTGAAGGCCCCGGGGACCGTGGAGGCGAACGCCGTCAACTCGATGTAGTCGCTGACGACTTCACCCAGGTTCTCGTTGCCCGTGACCTTCGCGACGGCCTCGCCCTTGATGCGGGTGACCCAGTCACTGAGGGTCTCGTGCTCGCCCTTCTTCAGCCAACTGGGGTCGAACTTCCCGCCGTTGGCCACCGAGGCGTTCGCGATGAGCATGATGTCCGGCGGCAGGTTCGCGTCCTTCAGCTGCTCCGGCGTGAAGCCCGCGTACAGGGCGGCGGCGAGCGGGTCGCCGTCCCCCGCCCGGATGATGGCCGCGCGCCTGCGCAGGTCGGGGGCCGTCTTCGTCACCCAGGACGTCATCGGGTTGATCGGGGCGAGCTTGTCCCGTACGCCGAGCGTCGAGGCGCGCGTGAAGGCCTCGTCCAGGCGGTCCTGCAAGTTGCCCTTGCCGTCGATCAGCTTCGCCAGCTGTTCGAGATCCGCCGGCTTGGCCAAGCGCATGGAGCTGTCCGTCACTTGTCCCCCTGAGTCCAACCTGACTGCATCGCGTTTGCTGGTGCGGCTTCCCTACGGGTGACCGCTTCGGCTTGCATTCGGACGACCGCCGGGCCTACGCGGCCGGGTCGACGAGGAGCTGGTCCTGATCGGGCAGGAGGTCCGTGATCCGCTCCCAGATCTCCTTCGCGGTGACGCGGCGCACCTTCAGCTCGCTGCTCTCGTCCACCTGCCCCTCGCGGACCGGCTCGGCCGGTGCCTCCCGGACCCAGTAGCCCTCCAGGCCGCAGTCCCACACGGCGAGCGCGGAGACGCCGAGGCCGTCGGGGACGTCCTCGCCGCCGGGCCAGGCCACGGTCATCCGCCACATGCAGTTCAGATGCGACAGGACCTCGGCCAGGCGGGCCGGGGCACCCACCGCCTCGGCGATGGCCTCGTGCTCCTCGTGCCCCTCGGACTCCATCCGGTCGAGTACGGCGTCGAGGACGCCCATCGTCGAGACGATCTCTTCGCCGCCCTCGGCGTCGTCCGTGATGTCGGCGGGTCCCTTGTGCAGATCGACCATCCGCGACAGCGCGAAGACGAGCATCTCCGGCTCCACCGGTACGTACTCCGACTCCTCCTCGCCCGGCCAGCCCTCGTGCGCGAAGACGAAGTCGTTGCCGACCACCGCGCCGCTGGTCGACACGCCCTGCGGTCCCGTCATCTCCACCCGGGCGATGACGTGCGGCTCCATCAGCGTCGACACCAGCGGATACAGCTCCGCCGAGATCTTCTCGTCCGCGTCCAGGATCCCCGCGTCCCGCAACTCCGCCCGCGCCTGCGCCAGCTCGTCCGGAACCTCACCCTCCTCCACCAGGAGTCCCAGCACACTGATGTGCGCGTCCGCGAGACGCAGTCGCCGTCGGGCCGGATCCATCGCAGGCATTCTCTACTCCTCTGAACCTCGGTACTGCTGAACCTCAGGCATACGGTTTTCGGACTCGTCCGACGGATTGACGCTATCCACAGGGGTCACAGTTCCGCCAACGGCGATATCAGGTCAAGCCCACCAAAGCAGGCAACACATCGGTATCGGTTCAGCCCAGAAGGCGGTCCGTGACCCTGCCCGGACCAGAAATCAATGCTCCGCCCAGCGAGAGATTTCGCGTATAGACACCTTCGAGAAGAATGGCAAGACTCAGGTCAATGGAGTCCGACGCTCCATATGTCGCCCCGCAGATGCTCTGCGGCTTCGCCCAACCGGACCGCGAGCACGGCCATGCCTGCTTCGCGCCCACGGGTTCCTGGAGAAGTCCGCCACCTGCCCGGCGACGGTCAACGTTCCCCTCGCCAAGCGCGGCCGCCCAATGGCCCCGTACGCCATGCCTTTGTAACTGGACGGGGGGATGCTGTCACCGCGGACCGCCGCCCCCCATCAGGCCCTGGCAATCGTCCCGTGTCAGGACTTCCCTCGCCGGATGGGCAAGTTCCACGGCACCCAGCCCGCCGACGTCCCCGATCCACCAGTAGACCCGGTCGCGAAATCTGAGCTCGGCCGCGGGCTCCACACGTGGAAGATCAAAAGAGAGCCCGGCATCCGTCATTCATTTCTCCCATGCGTCACAGCACCCTTGGCGGCTTCAGGTTCGACAACGCCCGGACGTAAAGCGGCAAATGCCGCAAAGAAGTCGTGCACCCACGCGTTCTGCGCGCCCGCTCTTCGACACCGTCGAGGCCCCCTGAGTACTCTCGTACCAGGTTTCACTTCGGTCCCGGGTGATCCGGGGGGTGCCCCCGCCTCGCCCGGCAGGCCGGTATCGGCAGTCCAACGGGGAGGTAGTCGCGGTGGCGGATCCAGAGCTGCAGGAACAGGCCAAAAGGGCTGGGCAGTTGCGTAGCCTCGCGGATCATATCGAGGATCTCCCGAAGGCCACGCGTGACTTCTCGACGAAGCAGATGAAGCAGTGGGCCGGGCCGCACGCGGACGATGTGCGCGGCGACTTGGGGGGCTGGAAGACCAAATGCGAGAACGTCGCCGAGGCGCTGCGTGAAGTGGCCCGGCAATGCGACCAGGCCGTCAAGGACGCCAAGGATCCCAAGAAGGACAAGTAAGGGCGAGTGCGGGCGAGCAAGGGCGAGCAGGGATAAGCAAGGGTAAGCAGGGGCGAGTCAGGGCGCGCGGGATTTCGCGCGTCGCTCTGTCGCGTTTGTGGTGAGTGTGGGCTGAGGCCGAGAGGAATTTGTCGGTATGCGGGTAATGGTGACCGTCGTGCGGGAGGGCGCGGCGGCGCAGGACGTGTTCCTGGCCGTCGAGGAGGACGCGACGGTCGCCGACGCCGCGGCCTGCCTCACGGTCGCGGCCGACTCCAGCAATGTGGTCACGGGACGCTTCCCCGGGACGCTCGGAGTCGCCCCCGGCGCGCCCAAGGCGCCGGGGGCGGGGCGCACCCCGAGCCTGTGGGTGGACGGGACACAGCACGACCCCGCGGCCCCCGCGTCCTCCGCACTGCGCGACGGCGTGCGCGTCACCACGGACGACTCCATCGGGCCGTTCCTGCGGGCGGGCGAGCCCGCGGGACGGTACGAGCTGCGGGTGTGCGGCGGCCCGGACACCGGCCGCATCACCCGCGTCCAGGCGGGCACGGTGAGCGTCGGCTCCGCCCCCACCTGCACGCTCCCCGTGGCCGACCCGTCCGTCCCCGCCCTCGCGCTGCGCCTGTCGGTGAACGTCGGCGGCGAGGTGACGCTGCATCCGCAGGACGGTGTACCCCTCGTCCTCGACGACTCACCCGTCGCCACCGACTGCCCCTGGCCCGTGGGCCAGCTCATCCGCGTCGGCGACACCCGGCTCGTCCTGGCCGAGGCCGAGGCGCCGGACGCGCACCTGGCGCCGACGGACGACGGCGGCTACGCCTACAACCGCCCGCCCCGCTTCTCGCCGCTGCGGCACCGCCCCCGGCTCGCCGTGCCCGCCGAGCCCGTCAAGGGCGAGGGTCCGCGGCTGCAGTTGATCACTTCCTTCATCCCCGCCCTGTTCGGTCTGACGATGTACTTCATGACCAGGCAGGTCTACACACTGCTCTTCTGCGCCATGAGCCCGCTGATGATGCTCGGCTACTGGTTCAGCGAGGCCCGCCACACGCGCAAGAAGTACAAGCAGGAAGTGAAGGAGTACCAGCGCGCGCTCGTCGAGTTCGACGCGCAGGTGATCGAGCTCGGCAAGGCCGACCAGCGGGCCCGCCGCGCCGCGCACCCCGACCCGGCGGAACTCCTCCTGTACGCGACCGGCCCCCGCCGCCGCCTGTGGGAGCGGCGCCTCGTCGACCCCGACGTGCTGCAGCTGCGGGTCGGCCTCGCCGAACAGCCCGCCGAGATCGAGCTGCGGGCCGCCAAGGGCAGCAGCTTCGACGACCCGCCGGAGCCGCCCCTCATCGCCGACGTCCCCGTGGTCCTGCCGCTCCCCGAGCTCGGCGTGATCGGCGTGGCCGGTGAGCGCCGCCTCGGCCTCGCCGTCGCCCGCTGGCTGCTCGCCCAGGCCACCGGCCTGCACAGCCCGCGCGACCTCTCCCTCGTCGTGCTCTCCGCCGCCCCCGATGCCAAGGACGCCTGGGACTGGGCGCACTGGCTGCCGCACACGGCGCCCCAGAGCGGCCAGGACTGTCTGTCCCTGGTCGGCGCGGAGCCCGAGCTGGTCGGCCGCCGCATCCACGAACTGCAGGCCGAGCTGGAGCGCCGCAAGGCCAGCTCGTCCGACTTCGGGGCCTCCAACCGGCTGCGCCCTGACCCGTTCACGCTGGTCGTCCTGGACGGGGCCCGGCTGCTGCGGCGGATGCCCGGTGTGCCGCAGCTGCTCCAGGAGGGCCCGCAGCACGGCATCTTCGCGATCTGCGTCGACGAGGACGACCGGCTGCTTCCGGAGGAGTGCAAGGCGGCCGTCATCGGGCTGCCGGACCGGCCGAGCCACGTACGGATCAGCGGCGGCGGCCTGGAGGACATCGGTGACGTCCTGGCCGACCAGGTGTCCGGCGCGTGGTGCGAGCTGGTGACGCGGTCCCTGGCACCGGTGCGCGACGTGAGCCAGGACGACGCCGACGCCGCCCTGCCGACGGCGGCGCGCCTGCTCTCGCTGCTCGGCATGCCGGACCCGGCGGGCGCGGACGTCGCCAAGATCTGGCGGCAGGGCGGCTCCACCACCTCGGTGCCCATCGGCATCGCCGCCGACGGCGTCTTCACCCTGGACATCCGCAAGGACGGGCCGCACGCCCTGGTCGCGGGCACCACCGGCGCGGGCAAGTCCGAACTCCTGCAGACGATCATCGCCTCGCTCGCGCTCGCCAACCGCCCCGACGCCCTGAACTTCGTCCTCATCGACTACAAGGGCGGCAGCGCCTTCCAGGACTGCGCCCAACTGCCGCACACCGTCGGCATGGTCAGCGACCTCGACGCCCACCTCACCGAGCGCGCCCTCGCCTCGCTCGCCGCCGAGCTGAAGCGGCGCGAGGAGATCCTCTTCGACACGGGCACCAAGGACCTCGAGGACTACAACGACACCCGCAAGATCCGACCCGAACTGGAGCCGATGCCCCGGCTCGTCCTGATCATCGACGAGTTCGCGTCCCTCGTCGCCGAGCTCCCCGACTTCATCGCGGGCCTCGTCGACATCGCCCGCCGCGGCCGCTCCCTCGGCGTCCACCTCATCCTGGCCACCCAGCGGCCCGCCGGTGTGGTGAGCGCCGACATCCGCGCCAACACCAACCTCCGCATCGCCCTGCGCGTGACCGACGGCGGCGAGTCCTCCGACGTGATCGACGCGCCGGACGCGGGCGCCATCGCCAAGTCCACACCAGGACGCGCCTACGTACGGTCCGGGGCGCAGTCCCTGGTGGCCGTGCAGTCGGCGCGCATCGGTGGCCGCAGGCCCAGCAACGACTCCGACCGGCCGAAGGCGACCGCGTTCCCCGTGGACTGGGCCGCGTTCGGCCGCCCGGCGCCCCGGCTCGCCACGAACGACGACGACGGCACGCTGGTCACGGACCTGAGCGTGCTGGTCGGCGCCATCCGCGAGGGCGCCGAACTCATGGGCTTCGGCGAGCAGCGCAGCCCGTGGCTGCCCCCGCTGCCCGACCTGCTGTGGCTGGGCGACCTGCCGGACGCGCCGGAAGAGCAGCCGCGCGCGGCCGACGAGGTGGCGCCCATCCGCATCGGCCTCACCGACCTGCCCTCGCAGCAGCGCCGCACGCCCCTCGCGCTCGACCTGGTGCACGGCGAGCACATCATGCTGGCCGGTGGCGCGCGCTCGGGCCGGTCCACGGCGCTGCGCAGCCTCGCCGGTTCCCTGGCCCGCGACACCTCGCCCGCCGACGTGCACATGTACGGCATCGACTGCGGCGCCAACGCCCTGCTCCCGCTGGCCAATCTGCCGCACTGCGGCGCCATCGTCACCCGCGACCAGCCCGACCGGGTGCGCCGCCTGCTCGACCGGCTCTCCGCCGAGATCTCCCGGCGCCAGCAGTTCCTCGCCTTGGAGGGCCTGTCCAGCGCGGCCGAGCAGCGGGCCACCGCCGCGCCCGCGGACCGGCTGCCGTGGATGGTGCTGCTCGTCGACAACTGGGAGGGCTATGTCGCGGCCCTGGAGAGCATCGACTACGGCCGGCTCGTCGACATGATCGTGAAGATCTTCCGGGAGGGCGCAGCAGTCGGCGTCAAGGTCGTCATGACCGCAGACCGCAGCGGCTTCAGCGGGCAGATCTCACCGTCGTTCGCCGACAAGCTGATCCTTCGGCTCACGGACGCCAACGAGTACTCCCTGGCGGGCCTTTCGGCCCGTGAGGTGCCCAAGGAGATGCCGTCCGGGCGCGCCCTCCGCCTGACCGACCACGGCGTCCAGGAGAGCCAGATCGCCCTCCTGGCCCCGGACCCGTCCGGCCAGGCCCAGGTCGCCGCGCTGCGCGAGATCGCCCAGGAGGCGCAGCGCAGGCACCCGACGCCCTCGCGCGACCGCCGCCCGCTGCGCGTGGACGAGCTGCCCATGCGCATCACGCTGGAGCAGACCCGCTCCCTCGACCCGGCGTTCGTGCCGCCGTCGCCGCTGTGGGCGCTGTTCTGCGTCGGCGGCGACGAACTGGAGCCGATCGGCATCGACCTGGAGGAGTCGGGCCCCGGCTTCGTGATCGCCGGACCGCCCAAGTCGGGTCGCTCCACGGCGCTCCTCGTGGCCGCGCGCACCCTGCTCGCGAGCCAGGTGCCGCTGATCCTCGTCACGCCCCGCCGTTCGCCGTTGCGATCGCTGGAGGGCGAGGCCGGGGTGCTCGGCGTGCTGACCGCCGACAGCTCGGAACGCGACCTGAAGGACCTGGTCGAGCGCGCCGACGGCAAGTACGCCGTCGTGGCCGACGACGCGGACATGCTCTACGACGGCCCCCTGGACCGGCCGTTGGAGGAGGTCGCGCAGAACGGCAGGGACGGCGGCATCGCGGTCATCGCGGCGGGCGCCACGGACACCCTCAGCTCGCAGTACCGCGGCTTCGTGGTCGAGGCGCGCCGTTCCCGCCAGGGGCTGATCCTGGCCCCGCAGAGCGCGTCGGACGGCGAGCTGTTCAACGTCCGGGTGCCGACCGGCTCCGGCGGCGGGCCCACGGGCCGCGGCATCCTCGTGCGCGGCGGGCAGATGATGCCCGTACAGGCGATCCTCGACGCCTGAACGACAGGGGCCCGAACGACGGGCGCCTAATGGCGCGAGCCAGAACACACGTGAGGGGGGCCACCGTTGCCGGTGGCCCCCCTCACGCGCGTACCGCGGCGTCAGAGCGCCACTTCAGACGAGAACGACGTCAGACCGACGTCGCCTGCTCGATCCGGTCGTGGCTGTTCTTGGCCGACTTGTAGGCGTCGCCCAGCGAGTCCGCGAGGCGGTTCAACTGCGGCTTGAACTCACGCCAGTCGTCACGGAACCGGTCGGCGCCCGGACCCTTCCAGAAGCCGTGGCTGTCGTTGGCCTGGCCGTCCAGGAGGTGGATGAGGTCGCGGACCTCGCCCTCCTTCTTCTGGAACGCCTCGTACAGCTTCTGGAGCTTCTCGAGTTTTGCACCGCGGTCGATGTCGTCAGCCATCGGTACCTCCCCGTATCACGAAAGTAAAGAATCTCAACTGCCACGTGGGACGCTACCGCACCTGTCAATCCCAGGTTTACCGCCCCCGAGTTCCCCCCAATTCCCACCCAACGACTAATCCCCCATAGCCCTTCAGGTGCACATATGTCCCCCCGGCCCTCACCCGACCTTCGCAAGCCGAGCCGCCGGATCCCCCGCCTTCGGGTCCTCGGAGGTGTACTGCAGATCGGAGCCGACCGGTCGCAACCGCACCGTGTGGGCGGCCTGGGAGCACTGGTCCGGGTTGGACTTGTCGCCGACGCCGGTGGCGACGAGTTCCTTGGCCGAGGCCGACTTCAGGGTCAGGTTGTCCACGCACTTGTCGCCGATGAGGTCCGTCTGCGTCACCGCGCCGATGCGGTCCCCCACCTTCGGCACCTGGCGCACGGTCACGTCGAACGTGCCGAGCGGTACGAGGCCGTCGCGCGCCGACGCCTTGCCGCGCCACTTGCCGACGTAGCGCGCGGGCACGGCACCCTCGGTCTGCGGGTCCCCCGCGCCCCCCGTCGCGCTCGGCGGCCGCCCCGCCGAGTCATTGGCGCCGCCGCCGTCGCCCCCCGGCAGCAGGTTGAACACGAACACCGACCCCACCGTGACCGCCGCGAGCGCCCCCGCCACCGCGAGCGCGACCGTGCAACTCACCCTGCGCCCCCGGCCGTCGGGCCGCGCGGGCGCCGAGGTCGCCGCCACGGAGAGCGAGAGGCCACCGGTGGGCGCCGCGTCGGACGGCCCCGCGTCGGTCGCGGCGGGCGTCTCGCCGCCGTGCGCCGCCGAGGCGCCGCTCCCCGCGTGGTTCCCCGCGTACGCGGCCGACGGCACCGAAGGGCCCGGGGGCGTCGGCGGTGCTGACGGCACTGACGGCACTGACGGCACTGACGGCACTGACGGCACTGACGGCGTCGAGGCACCTCCCTGCCCGTACAAACCCTCCGGTCCCTGCCCATACGCAGCCTCCGGCCCCTGCCCGTACGAACCCTCCGGCCCCCTCCCGTACGACGCGTCCGGCGGCCCGAACACCCCCGCCCCGGACCCCGCCCCCGTGAACGGCACCGGCCCCGACAGCGGCACCGGGGCGCCGCCCGAGCCGCCCGAGCCGGGCAAGCCCTCCGCGCCCCCTGCGTGGTCCACCTCAAGGTCGAGCAGCCGCACCGCGCTCCGGCTCACGCGTTCCACCACGGCCCCGGGCAGCCAGCCCGCGGCCACCAGCGGGGCCGCGCCCTCGGGGGCGAGGTGGCGGGCCAGGGCGGCGGGGGCGGGGCGGGCGGCGGGGTCCTTGGCGAGGCAGGCGGCCACCAGGTCGCGGAAGTCGCCGGTGAGGGAGCCGAGTTCGGGCTCCTCGTGGACGACCTTGTAGAGCAGGGCGGCGGAGGAGTCGCCGGGGAAGGGGGTGCCCGCGGTCGCCGCGTAGACGAGGACGGCGCCGAGCGAGAAGACGTCGGCGGCGCCGGTGACGCCCTTGCCGAGGATCTGCTCGGGGGACATGTAGCCGGGCGAGCCGATGGAGACGCCCGTGGAGGTGAGGGACGCGGTGCCGTCGGTGGCGCGGGCGATGCCGAAGTCGATGAGGCGGGGCCCGTCCATGGTGAGCAGGACGTTGGACGGCTTCACGTCGCGGTGGACCAGGCCGAGGCCGTGGACGTGCGCGAGGGCCTCGGCCAGGCCAGCGCCGAGGACGCGGACGGAGTGCTCGGGCAGCGCGCCGCCGTCCCGCACGGCCTCGGTCAGGGAGGGACCGGCCGCGTACGCCGTCGCCACCCAGGGCACCGAAGCCTCCGGGTCGGCCTCGATGACGGGGGCGGTCCAGTCGCCGCCGACCCGCCGCGCCGCGTCGACCTCGCGCCGGAAGCGGGCTCGGAACTCCTCGTCGAGGGCGAAGTGCGGGTGGACGACCTTCACGGCGACGGTGCGGCCGCCCGCGCTGCGGCCCAGGTAGACGCGTCCCATGCCGCCGGCGCCGAGGCGTCCCAGCAGCCGGTAGGGGCCGATGACGGCGGGTTCGTCCGCTTCGAGCGGGTGCATGGCGAAGGCCTCCCCCAGACGCGCTGATCGCATGCCCACACGGCGCCGCCGGTGTGTGCCTCCGGCGTCCGCCGGTGTCCGCCGCGTGCCCGTGTCGACGGCCAGCGTAATGCGGTGGGACACACGGGCGCGCGGACGGGAACGCCGCGCGCCCCGACGCCATCTATCCATCCGTAAATGACCGGATTGCCCGCGTACGTCTCCCTGGACGCCCTAGCTCTACAACTCCCTGACCTTCTGGAGCGCCATGAACCGCCGCCCGACCCGCATCGCCGCCCTCACGGCCGCCGCACTGGCCGCGGCCGCCCTCACCGGCTGCTCGTCCGAGAAGCCCGAGCCGGTCAGGTTCGACAACCCGAAGGCGTCGGCCTCCGGGGACACGGGCGCCACCCAGCGAGCGAAGGCCGACGGCAGCCGCATGCCGACGGGACCGCGCGCGGACTTCACCACGGAAAGCACGCTGGAGGACGGCACCAAGATCGGCGTGACGACCCTGCACGGCAAGAAGTCGGGGTTCACCGGAAAGGTATGGGTCTGGGCACCCAAGCAATACTTCGACCCGAAGTACGCGCACAGCGGCTTCCCGGTTCTCATCGCACTGCCCGGCGGCCCCGGCTACCCCAATAACTATTGGATGGGCACGGACCTGAAGTTGGAGAGCTCCATCGCCAAGTGGTCGCGACAGGGAAAGAGCCTGCCGTTCGTCGTCGTGATGCCCGTCCTCAATCCCGATGACAAGTTCTATTACGACGGAAGTGACATACCGGGCCAGCCGCGAATGGGCACCTGGATGACGGACGACGTACCGGATTTCGTGAAGGCGAATTTCCGCACCTTCGACTCGCGCGACGGCTGGGCCTTCATGGGTTCGTCGTCGGGCGGATTCGTGGGCCTGAAGTCGGTCCTCAAGCGCCCGGACCGGTTCCGGGCGGTCATCGCGAGCGGCCCCGACACGGTGCCCGACTCACCCCTGTGGCGGGGCCACGAGGCCGAGCGGCTCGCCAACGACCCGGGACGGCTCGCCCGGCGCCTGACCGCGCGCGGCGGCCCCGAGGTCGACATCGCCTTCCAGGTCGGAACGGCGGAATCCGGCCAGGCGAACCTGCGCGCGTTCATGAAGGAGTACGGGAAGGGCCCGGTCAAGACGCGCCTGAACGTCATCCAGGGCGGCGGCCACAACGCCCGCTCGTACGTGCCCGCGATGGCGGACGGGCCGATCCAGTGGATCAGCGAGCACATGAAGGCACCCGTGCCGAGCGCGTGACCCGCCGGAGCCCCGGGGGGCGGGTCACGCGCCGGGCCCGGGGCCCGGCCGCGGCCTGATACGGCTACGGACCGATACGGCTACGGCTACCCCTACGACCCGAGCAGCTCCACCCGCACGTCCGCCGGAAAGCCCGTCGAGGGACCGACGCGCCGCGCGAACTCCTCCACACCCGCGAGCTGCGCCGCGCCGAAGCGGAAGTCCAGCGTCGTGAAGTACCGCTCGAGCACGCCCGCGTCGAACGCCTCCCAGCGCGCCGCCTGCTCGGACACCTTCGCGACCTCGTCCAGGGACAGGTCCCGCGAGGACAGGAACGCCTGATGCACCTCTCGTACGACCTCCGGCTCGCGCGCCAGGTAGTCGCGTCGCGCCGCCCACACCGCGAAGACGAACGGCAGGCCCGTCCAGTCCTTCCACATCCGGCCCAGGTCATGGACCTCCAGGCCGAGCCGCGGGCCGTCGATGAGGTTCGCGCGCAGCGCCGCGTCACCGATGAGGACGGCGGCGTCCGCCTCCTGCATCATCAGGCCGAGGTCGGGCGGGCACGAGTAGTAGTCGGGACGTACGCCGACCTTCTCCGCGAGCAGCAGCTGCGCGAGGCGCACGGACGTCCGCGAGGTCGAGCCCAGGGCCACCCGCGCCCCGTCCAGGCGGTCCAGCGGCACCTGCGACACGATCACGCAGGACATCACCGGGCCGTCGCATCCCACGGCCAGATCCGGGAAGGCGACGAGGTCGTCGGCGTTCTTCAGGAACTCGACGAGGGTCACCGGGGCGACGTCCAGCTCCCCGCGCACCAGCTGCTCGCTGAGCTTCTCCGGGGTGTCCTTGGTGAGCTCGAAGTCGAGCAGGGTGCCGGTCCTGGCCAGGCCCCAGTACAGGGGCAGGCAGTTCAGGAACTGGATGTGGCCGACGCGCGGCCTCGCGGTGCGGGCTGAGGGTGCCCCGTCCGAGGCCCCCTCGTCCGAGGTGTCAGCGGGAGAATTGTCCACATCGGTGAGGCTAGCCCCGTCCCGGCGCGACGCTGTCGCCGGGGGCCCGGAGCACCCTTCGTCAACCCCGCCGAAGATCCCGTCAAACCTCCGGGTGACGTGATCTTGATCCCTATTGCTTCCGGGTGCCTGCGTGCTAAGCTCACCGCAAGTTGCAGTTTGGTTTCCCTTGCAGTACAGAGCCTGCGGAGCATGTGACCCGCGGGCTCTCGTCGTTTTCAGACTTTTGCAGTTGTTTCAACAATCGCAGGTTCTGGAGCAGGGCAACCCTTTGGCCCAAGGAGGGCTTATGGCTACCGGAACCGTGAAGTGGTTCAACGCCGAAAAGGGCTTTGGTTTCATCGCCCAGGAAGGCGGAGGCCCCGACGTCTTCGTTCACTACTCCGCGATCAACGCCAGCGGTTTCCGCTCCCTCGAGGAGAACCAGGCCGTGACCTTCGACGTCACGCAGGGTCCGAAGGGCCCGCAGGCGGAGAACGTCACCCCCGCCTAATCGCGGTGGGTTGATCCGGAACGGAAGCAGTACCCAAGGAGCCCTGCGCCCCCACGTCATGTGGAGGCAGCGGGGCTCCTGCCTTTTTCTGGCGGGGGCGCCTTCTGCTGGCGGGGGCGCCGTGGTGGGCGTGGATCGGCCTGCGGCCTCGTCCTCAAGCGCCGGACGGGCTATCTCCCACCCACCCGCCCAAACTTGCACCAGCAGACCAACAGCCCGGCACCTTCAGCCCGCCCTGGTGCGCCTTCAGCCCGCCCCGGCGAAGTTGTTTTCAGCCCGTCCGGCGTTTGAGGACGAGGCGCGGAGCGCCGATTCGGCGGAGGAGCGTCCCACCCGCACGGGACACCCACCCCCTGGGGTCCAGGGGCGCAGCCCCCCGCGCGGCGGAGCCGCAAATTGACGCAGCCGGGAAAGGGGCGGGACTGGGGCGCACCGCGAGGGCTACGTCGGGTCCAGGGCCTCCCGGGCGTGGGCCGCGGCGGACGGGTCCCAGCCCTCGGTGGGTACGGAGGCCAGGAGGAGGCGGGTGTACGGGTCCTGGGGGGATGAGAGGACCCGGGGGGTCGGGCCTCGCTCCACGACCTTGCCCCCGCGCATCACCAGAACCTCGTCCGTCACGTGCCGCACCACCGCCAGGTCATGGCTCACGAACACCAGCGCCACCCCCGTCTCCGCCCTGATCTCCGCCAGGAGCTGGAGGATCTGGGCCTGGATCGACACGTCCAGCGCCGCCACCGCCTCGTCCAGGACCAGGATCCTGGGGTCCACCGCCAGGGCCCGCGCGATGGCCAGGCGCTGGCGCTGTCCGCCCGACAGGTCCCTCGGGCGGGCGTTCGCCTCCCTCGGGCCGAGGCCCACCCGGTCCAGGAGCTCCGCGGCAGCCGCCTCGCTCCGGTCGTGCAGGCGCAGTGCCGTGCGGAGGCACTGCGTTGCCGTCAGGCGGGGGTCCAGGGAGACGTAGGGGTCCTGGAAGACCATCTGGATCTCCCTCGCCCTGGCCAGGCGGGCCGCCCTGCCCCTCGGGGGGCGGTCGGCCCTCGCTCTGCCCGCCACCGTGATCGTGCCGTGGTCCGGGCGGACCAGGCCGACCAGCATTCTGGCGACGGTCGTCTTGCCGGAGCCGGATTCGCCGACGATGCCGAGGGCTCCGCCCGGGGGGACGGTGAAGGTCACGTCGGCCGCGGCCTGGTGGGAGCCGCCGCCGGGCAGGGGGTAGGTCTTGCTGAGGCTGTCTGCTGCCAGCAGGTGGGGTTTCATGCGTGGTTCACCTTGTCCATGTCGGCACCGTCGGCCTGTGGCTGTGCCCACCCGTCCCGCCCTGCGGGACGATTGCCCACAGCGCTGGAGGCAGCGCTCACCAGGGCGCATGCCGCCGTGCCGCCGGCCGGTAGAGGCACCGGTTCCGGGGCCCAGGTCTCGCAGGTCGGCTGCGCGTCCGGGCAGCGCTGGGCGAAGGGGCAGCCCGGGAAGGTGTCCGAGAGGGACGGGGGGCGGCCCGGGATGGGGCGGAGAGGGGTGGGGGTGTCGGCCAGGGTCGGGGAGCAGGTGAGGAGGCCCTGGGTGTAGGGGTGCGCGGGGGTGGTGAAGAGGGCCGATGCCGTACGGGACTCGACGACGCGGCCCGCGTACATGACGTACACGCGGTCGCTGTACGCGGCAGCGAGGTGCAGGTCGTGGGTGATGAAGAGCAGGCCGAGTCCGTGTTCGGCGCGCAGGGTGCGCAGGAGGGCGAGGATGTCGGCCTGAGTGGTGACGTCGAGCGCGCTGGTCGCCTCGTCGGCGAGGAGCAGCCGCGGGCGGGCCGCGAGGGCACCCGCGATGGCGACGCGCTGCAGCATCCCGCCGGACATCTCGTGCGGCCGCTGCCGCACCCGGCGTTCGGGGTCCGGAAGGCCCACGGAGGCGAGCAGTTCGACCGCCTCCGACCTGCTGGCGCCGCGCTCGACCAGGAAGTCGCCGACGCGGCGCACCGGGTTGAGGGCGGCCCGCGGGTCCTGGTGGACCAGGGCGACGCCGTCGGCGCGGTGGGCGCGCAGCCGTTCGCCGGTGAGGCCGAGGACCTCGGTGCCGTCGAAGCGTACGGAACCGGAGGCCACCGCCCCGGCCGGGAAGAGCCCGAGGGCGGCCTTCGCCGTGGTCGACTTGCCCGACCCCGACTCCCCCACCAGGGCCACGACTTCGCCGGGCGCGACGGTGAGGGACACCGAGTCGAGGACCGGGCGGGCGGCGCCGGGCAGCCGCAGCGTCAGGTCCACGATCTCGAGGAGGGGGCCGGGCTCCGGCGCGGCGTCGGGCCCCGCTGCGGGCTCGGGCGCCGCTGCGGCCTCGGGCGCCGCCGTGGCCTGGGGCGCCGCCGTGGCCTGGGGCGCCGCCGCAGGCTCAGGCTCCGCCGCTGCCTCGGGCGCCGCAGGCTCGGGCACCGCCGCTGCCTCGGGCGCCACCGCCTCAGGCGCCACCGCCTCGGGCACCGCAGCCTCGGGCTCCACCACCTCCTCAGTCACCGAAGCGGACGCACCCCGGGAACGGTTCTCGCTCATCACTGCCTCCCCAGACGGTCGGCGGCCCAGACGCCGACGACGTTGAAGCACACGACCACCAGGGCGATGGCCGTGCCGGGCACGAGTGCGGGCAGCATCGCGCCCTGGACGATCGCGGCCTGCCCCTCCTGGACCATCAGGCCCCAGTCCGAGGACGGGGGTTGGGCGCCGAAGCCCAGGTAGGAGAGGGTCGCCAGGGACATCAGGGCCTCGCCGAAGAGGACGACCAGGTAGCCGAGGACGGCGCGGGCGAGGTTCGGGACGACGTGGGCGGCGCAGATGCGCGGGCCGCCCATGCCCTGGACGCGGTAGGCGTCGACGTACGGCTTGCGGGCCTCCGAAAGGGCCAGGGAGCGCGTGTACTTGGCGACGGTCGGCGTGAAGGCGAGGCCGAGGGCGAGGACGGAGGTCGTCATGCCGGCGCCGAAGACCGCGATGATCAGGACGGTGAACAGCAGGCCGGGGAAGGCGTACATCACGTCCGTGAGACGGGAGACGAGGACGTCGACCCAGCCGCCGCGCCACGCGGCGAGCACGCCGAGGGTGACGCCGAGGACTCCGGCGACGGCGAGCAGGGCCAGCGGGGCGATGAGGCTGCTGCGGGCTCCGTACAGCGCGCGGGAGAGCAGGTCCTGGCCGGAGGAGTCGGTGCCGAGGAGGTGGTCGCGGCCGGTGCCGACGAGGGAGGAGGAGAGGTCGATGGTGTCGGGGGCGTACGGCGCGAGCAGGGGGGCGCACGCGGCCGCGATGACGACCAGGGCGAGGAGGGTGCCCGCGACGAGGACGCCGACGGGGCGGCGGGCGCGGACGGCCGCGAGGGCCGGGACCGGGGCGGAGGCCGGGCCGGGGGAAGGGGGAGGGGAAGGGGCCGGGGATTCGTTGAGGATCGCGGTCATCGGGCCGCTCCTTGGACGCGGGGGTCGAGCAGCGGATGGACGGCGTCCACGAGCGTCGTGACCACGATGTATCCGGTGACCATGAGCAGCAGGACGGCCTGGGCGACGGGGAAGTCATGGGTGTTGATGGCGCCGACGAGTAGCGAGCCGATGCCGCTGAGGCCGAACGCGGTCTCCACGACGACGGTCCCGGCGAGCATGCCCGCCATGACCAGACCGCACATGGTCACGATGGGGCCGAGCGCGTTGCGCAGGACGTGCCGGCGGACGATGTCCCGCTCGGGGACGCCGGAGGCGCGGGCCGCCTCCACGTGGTCGGAGGCCGCCGCGTCCACCATCGCCTGCCGGGTGACCCGGCTGACGAGGGCGAGCGCGCCGAGCGCCAACGACAGGGCGGGCAGCGTGAGATGGCGGACCGTGTCCAGGAAGCCGGACCCGCTCCCGGTCACCGGGAACCAGCCGAGCCGCACCCCGAAGAACGACACGAGCGCGATGGCCGCGACGAACGACGGCACGGACGCGGCCAGCGTGGTGGCGCCGACCACCGCCGAGTCCACCCACGTGGACCGCTTCACGGCGGCGAGGACGCCCGCGCCCACGCCGAGGACGACGAACAGGACCGTGGCGTACAGCACGAGTTGGAGGGTGGTGGGGAAGCGGGCGGCCACCAGGTCGGCGACCTGGTCGCTGTACTTGAAGGAACGGCCGAGGTCCAGGTGGACGCAGTCCCACAGCCAGCGGCCGTACTGGACGAAGAGGGGCTCGTCCAGGTGGTACTCGGCGCGCACCTGCGCGAGCCGTTCCGGTGTCAGCTTGTCGCGGCCGCCCGCGAGGAACACCGCGGGGTCGCCCGGCGCCGCGTACACGGCGGCGAAGATGACGAACGAGGCGGCGAGGAGCGTCGCGAGCACACCAGTGAGACGGCGGCCGACGCGGAGTGCGAGACGAAGGGCCATGGGGCTCACCCGGCCTTTCGCGGGCCGAGCTCGGCGGCCCACGGGTAGTAGAGGTACGCCTGGGACGCGGGCGGTCCGGTCAGCCTGTCGCTGAGGACGAGCGCGGTCGGCACCTGCGCCACGGGGATCCAGACGGCGGCGTCCACGAACCGCCGCTGGATGTCGGTGGTGAGCCGGGCCCGGCGCTCGTCGTCGAGCGTGGCGAGGGCGCGGTGCGTCAGTCGGTCGTACGTGGCGTCCTTGAAGCCGACCCAGTTGTTGGAGGAGTCGGACAGGCCGTTGTCGTAGAAGCCCATGGGGTCGGACTTGGAGATGTACCAGTCGCCGACGAGGGCGTCGATGTCGGCGCGGGCGCCGGGGTCGCTGTAGAACTCCTCGAACTGGGCGGGCGGCACCGTCTTGATCTGCGCCTTCAGACCGATGCGCTGGAGGGCGGCGCGGGTGGCGTTGGCGACGACCGTGCGGCCCTGGCTGCTGTCGGTGCCGATCACGATCGGGTCGTCGGGCGCGCCCGCCTCCTTCACGAGCCGTTTGGCCTCGGCGAGGTCGTCGGCGGTGGGCGTGACCGGCGCCACGGCCGCCAGCTTCCGCTGGGCGGCGGCGAAGTGCCGCTTCTCGTACCCCCAGGCGCCCGCCCCGACCGGTGACGCCCACGGCTGCACGAGCCCGCCGTAACCGGAGTTGGCGATGCCCTCGCGGTCCAGGGCGAGGGACAGGGCGCGCCGGACCGCCGGGTCCTTCAGGCCGCCGCGGGCCGTCGGGATGAGGACGAGGGAGGCGGTGGAGGGGCCGTAGTACTGCTTGAGGCCCTTGGTGGCGCGCAGGGCGGCGGCGGTGTTGGGCGACTCGGCGTACGCGCCGTCGGCCGCGCCCGTCTTCAGGGCGTTCACGAGGGCGCTGTCGGACGCCCAGCGGAATTCGACGCGGCGGGTCAGCGGCCGCTTGCCCCAATACCCCTCGTACGCCTCGATGGTGAGGGAGTCGCCGGACTTCCAGCCCTTCAGGCGGTACGGACCCGAGCAGGCGTCACCGTGCCCCGGGGTGCCGAACTCCTTCCCGGCCGCCCGCACTTGACGCGGATTCCAGACGATGCCCGCGTCCCCGGCGAGCGCCTTGGTGAACAGGGCGTCGGGCTCCTTGAAACGAACGGTGATCTCGCGCGGCCCCGTCCGCTCCATGCTCTTCACATTGCCGAACTCGTCGGCCTGCTCCATGTCCGGGTCGGCGTGCCGCTGCAGGCTCCACAGCACGTCGGCGGCGGTGAGCTTCGAGCCGTCGTGGAAGGTGACGCCGTCGCGGACGGTCAGGACGAGGGTGCGGTCGTCGGGCGTACGGACCTTCTCGGCGAGGAACGGCTTGACGCTCATGTCCGGCTGGAGCTGGTAGAGCCGCTCGCAGACGTTGGTGAGGACGACGCGGCCCGCGCTGGTGCCCTGGGTGTCGAGGTCGAGGGAGTCGGGCTCGTCCTCCAGGAGCCAGTCGGCGCGGTCGAGTCGGCCCTGGGCGGGCGGGGTGGTCGGGGAGAGCTTGAGCCTGGCGGCGTCGGCGGGCTTGCCGCCGAGGGCGGAGGTGTCGGCTCCGGCGCAGCCCGCGGCGGCGAGCAGGGCGAGGGCGGCGAGCCCGGCCCCGACGGCGCGCGGGCGCGGGGCCCGCATCGGGGACGGCGGCCGCGTCGGGCGCTTCGTGGTCATCTGGCTTCTCCGTACGGGCCGTCGTAGAGGTTCCACGGAAGGTGCTGGTAGTCGCGGTCGCAGGGGGTGCCCGCGGTGACGCGGTAGTCGCCGGTCGTCAGGTCCACGCAGGAGGAGACGAGGGTGGCCCAGTGCTTGAGGGGCGGGCGGCGCGGGTCGGGGTGGGTGCACAGCGACTCGGGGTGGCCCAGGTGGTCGGAGAGGGCCTGCTTGATGATCTTCAGGGACTCGTCGGGTCCGGTGGCGCCGCGCAGGGCGCGCAGGCCCTGCTCCGCGCGCGGGACGCGGATCAGCGAGTCCGGGGACATCGGGCGGTACTCGGCGGCGAGGGCGGCGGGGACTCCGGCCTGGTAGTGGTTGCCGTGCACGAGGAGTCCGTCGGTCGGATACATCCAGCCGTGCCCCGCGGGTGTCGTCTCCAGGTCGAGGGCGAAGCCTTCGCGGCAGGTCAGCAGGGCGTTCGAGGCGATGTGGGCGCGGGTGCGGCAGAGCACGTCGACGGCGTCGGTGATGACGTGCCGGTCCAGGACGTCACGGCGTACGACGGTCTGCGGCAGGCCGACCGCGTCGTCGAAGCGGCCGCCGAGGCCGTTGGCGTTCAGCGCGATCCCGGCGGAGTTGGCGCCCTGGCGGCCGATCTGGCCCGCCTCGACCTGCATGATCAGCGTGGGCTTCGGGGGCTGGACGACGCGCAGCATCACGACGGTGTCGGCGACTCCGGCGCGCCAGTCCCAGTTCTGCCCGGCGTAGACGTGGCCGTCGCCGCTGGCCTCGCCGTAAGCGGCGAAGGAGGTGCAGCCGTCGGGGGGCTCCTCCTCCGTGCCGGAGGACACCCCTCCCGCCCCCGGGGTGGCCATGTCCCTGAACGACCGGTCGTAGATCACCTCACCGCGGGCGTTCAGGGCGAGGACGTCCAGGAGGCCGACGCCCGCGCCCTCGGCGATGCCTGCCATCTCCTCGACGAGGTGCGGCGCGTGGTCCTCGACCGGCTTGAGCCAGCGGGCGGCCCGGTCCGTCACCTGGCCCCAGGTCAGCCCGGCCGACTGGCCGAACGCGGCCTCGTAGTACGCGAGCGCCGCGTGCAGCTGCGGGCGGACCGCCTCGCCGTACTGGCGGCCGCGGGCGGTGGGGGCGCCGGAGATCTCGACGACCGGGAGCGTTCTGGACGGGTCGGCCGGAAGGAGGGCGGCCGGGTCGGGGGCAGCCGGGTCGGTCGGGCCTGCGGGGGCGGTGCGCGGTGCCATGCTTCTCCTCGCGACGGAGAGGTCCCCGGGACCGCCGTCCTGTAACGTCGGTTACGGAACTCTCTCTCCTTGGAATGCGTTGTCCAGGAGAGTAACGGGCATCACACGGGAGTCAATAGCTGTAATGGAAATTTCAGGGATGCCTGAGGGCGAGGACGGCGGCGCGGGGGCGGTCGGAGGTGGCGCGGCCGGGGGCCTGGCCCGGCTGCGGGCCGCCGTGCGGGACCAGTGGGAGACGCTGTCCGCGTCGGAGCGCGCGGTGGCGCAGTATCTGGCGGGGGCGCCCGCCGAATCGCTGCTCTTCGCGTCCGCGCAGGAGCTGGGGTCGGCGAGCGGGACCAGCAACGCCACGGTCGTCAGGGCCCTCCAGCGCCTGGGGTACGCGGGCCTGCCCGCGCTCAAGCGCGACCTCACGGCGGACTTCACCTCCAGCGTCGCGCCCGAGGTGCGGCTCGCCCAGCGCATCGCGCACGTGGGGCGGGACCTCGGCGGCATCTGGGACGAGGTCTTCGACGAGGCACAGGACCGCATCGGGCACGCCCGCCGCCTCACCTCGGACGAGGCGCTGCGCACGGCGGTGGGCGCGCTCGCCGACGCGGGCGAGATCCACTGCTTCGGGGTGGCCGCGTCCGAGCTGGCCGCCCGGCACCTGGCGCTGGCGCTCGGCCGCATCGGGCGACGGGCCCGGCACGTGGGGTCGACCGGGTTCACGCTCGCCGACGACCTGCTCGCGCTGCGGCGGGGCGACGCCGTCGTCATCTTCCAGCCCGGACGGGCCCTGCCGGAGCTGGCGGTGCTCATCGACCGGGCGCGGGCCGTGGGGGCGCGGGTCGTCCTCGTGACGGACGAGCTGGCGGAGACCTACGGCAGCAGGGTGGACGCCGTGCTCACGGCACCGCACACGCCCACCGGGATAACCACCGAGGCCCTGACGGCCCTCGTCGTCGCGGACGTGCTGCTGCTCGCACTGACCACGCTGGACGAGGCGCGGGCCGTCGACACGTCACATCAACTCACCGCGCTGCGGGACCAGTTGCTGGAGCCGAGGCGGCGGAGGGGCTGAACGCGCGCGCCCGCCCTCTCCTACCTCCGGTGGGCGCGGGCGGCGGCGCCCTGGGCCGCCTTCCACGCCCGGCGCATGCGGTCGCCGACCGCGCAGTAGTCCGTCCGCCGGCAGGACGGACAACCCGACAGATGACCCAAGTAGTCGCCGTAGGCCCGGGTCGCCCACTCGTCGAAGCCGAGGCCGGAGTCGGGACCGGAGTCGGGGCCGGGGTCGGACGTCGTGGGGTTCACGGCGCCACCGTCCGCACGGGGAGCGGTTCGGCGGTCATCAGGAGTGCGGCCAGGTGCCCGGGGTCGCACAGGTCGCCGGGCGCCGACGGCGGGACCACCCATCGCGTCAGCGTCGTGAGGGGGTGGCCGAGGCGGGGCACACCGAGGAGCGTGATCGTGCTGAGCCGCTCCTCGGCTCCGCGCCAGGCGGCGTCCGTGGCGATGAGGACGTAGTACGGGCCGTAGGCGCTGCGGACATCGCGGATGACGGGGCCGTCGAGCCAGTCGGCCAGGAACGCCGCGACCGCCTGCGGCTCGCCGCCGCCCACGGCCGCGTGGACGCGCTCGGCGGGAACGCGGATCGCGTCGAAGCGGCGGCCGAGGGGGAGCAGGGCGAGGCCTTGCCGGGCCCAGGCGAGGTGGACGGATTCCGGGTGGGGGTCGGCTGCGGCCAGCCAGGCGGCGATGACCCCTCGGCCCGGGCCTCGCCCCCGGTCAGGGCTTTTCGGAACGGGCCCGGATGTCACGGCCTCACCCATGTCGACTCCTTCGCGGTCGGCCATGCTCCGGAGCCGTTCGCACGGTCGCCGGGGCGTGTCGTGACTGCCGACGCTAGGGGCGCGGTATCGAGGACATCCAGCGATGTGCAGCGATGTGCGCATGAATCTCTGACGGTCTGCAGTACTGATGTGCGCTCTTGACGCCATGCGGACCGAGCGGGAAGTTGATGCACATCAGCGCACGACCATGAACGCTGGAGGCGGCCGTGGACTTACAGTTCGTCGGGATCGACCCCGACACCGGGAAGAACGGGTCACCCACAGCCTGGGTGGACCAGGAGAACGCGGACATCGTGATCCAGGGCTACGCCGCCGACCAGCAGACGCGAGACCAGTGCGTCGCCCGGACAGCCCCGGGGCACGCGTCGGGCATCCCCGACCACGAGACCGTGATCCGCGTTCCCGCCCGTCTGGTCCCGGTCCGGAGGGAGGCCTGCGATGCCGCAGAACGCGCCCAGTTTTGACGACCTCCTCAAGGCCGCGCGACACTCGGCGGTGCACCTCGAGATGCGTGACCAGTACGCCGTCGGTGACGAGGCCGACGACTTCAACTCCTGGGCACGGACCGGCCGTCGGGACATCGACCCCGGCTCGGAGTACTGGGCGCCCTGGGTCGACGTGATCTCCGGGGCAGTCGCCCGTGGCGTGGTCGTGCGCCGTGCACGGATCGTGTCCGAGCCGGTCACCGACTACATCCGGTACGAGCACGCCGGTGCTGTCGTCAACATCGCAGCCGGGGAACAGGTCAGATGGCTGCCCCGGCCGCATGCGGTCGACTTGATGCTGCCGGGCGCCGACCTGTGGATCTTCGACGGGGCGCGCGTGCTGTTCAACCACTTCACCGGAGACGGCAACTGGGCCGACCCGGACATGGAGTTGCGTTCCGAGCCCGGCATCGTCAAACAATGTGTCGACGCGTTCGAAGCAGTCTGGGACCGCGCCGTCCCGCACGAGCAGTACGAGATCCACTGACACCGAAGGCACCACGGCCAGCTCATGCCCGTCTCACCGTCGTCCTCAGCCCACGCCGCCCGCGAGAACGTGGCGCGGCGACTTCGAGGCCTGCGGAGGAACGCCGGTCTGACGGTCACCGAACTGGCCACCCAGTGCGGCTGGCACCACGCCAAGACCAGCCGGATCGAGAACGCGCACACCCCGCCCTCACCCACGGACATCCGCCTCTGGTGCCGCGCGACCGGCGCCGTGGATCAGGTCCCGGACCTGATCGCCTCCTCCCAGCACGCCGAGTCGCTCTACCGCGAGTGGCGTCGCCGCGTCCGGACGGGCCTGGCCAGGTTGCAGAGCAGCTACACCGAGCTGTACCGGTCGACCGAGCTGCTCCGCGTGTACTCCCCGGTGCTCGTTCCTGGTCTGCTTCAGACGGAGGGTTACGCGACAGCCCTGTTGAGCCGAAACGCCCAGCTCCTGGACGTCCCCGACGACGGGGCGGACGCGGCAGCCGCACGCGTGCAGCGCTCGCAGGTCATCCACGAGCCGGGCCACCGCTTTGTGTTCGTGATCGAGGAAGCGGTGCTGCACTACCAACTCGGCGACGCGGACGCGATGGCGGCACAGTTGGGATACCTCCTGACCGCAGGTGCGCTCCCGCAGGTGTCGTTCGGGCTCATCCCGACGGCGACGCGCGAGCGGGTGCTGTCGCCGCAGGAGACGTTCGACGTGCACGACGACACGCTGGTGTCGGTCGAGCTGCTGTCCGCCGAGGTGAACGTCACCCAGCCGTCCGAGATCGCCTTGTATGTGAAGGCATTCGAGCAGTTGCGGAGCATGGCGGTGTACGGCGCCGACGCGCGCGCGTTGATCGTGAAGGCCATCGACGCGCTGCGCTGATCCCAGGCCGGGCACGCCTGGGCGCGCTGACGCCGATGAGCGCCCCGGCCAACACCGCTGACGTTTCCCGTCATCCCGCGGGCCCCGCCCCCTCCCTAGCGTCGAGCCATGACTCCCCCTCCCGCGTCGCCGCAGGCCGAACGCCCCCGGACCCTGTCCGTCCTCGCGGAGTGGGCGGCCGACCGCCACGGCGGGCTGCCCGCGCTGCGGTTCAAGCGTGACGGCGGCTGGCGGGAGGTCACCTACGAGGAGCTGCGCACCGCCGTGCGGGACGTGGGCCGCGCCCTCATCGGGCTCGGCGTCGAACCGGGCGACCGCGTGGCGATCCTCGCCGAGACCCGCGTGGAGTGGACGTACGCGCACTTCGGGACGATGGCCGCGGGCGCCGTCGTCGTGCCCGTGTACCCGACGGCGGGCGACGACGAGGTGACCTGGGTCCTCGGTGACTCCGGCGCCTCGGTGGTGCTCTGCGAGGACGCGGCCCAGGCGGCGAAGGTGGAGAGGCTGCGGGGGAAGCTGCCGGGGGTGCGGCGGGTGGTGGTGATGACGGGGGCGGAGGCGTACGCGGGGGCGGCTGCGCCCGGTGCCACCGACGCGTGGGCGGCTGCGCCCGGCACCACCGACGCGCTGCCGGAACAGGCCACCGACGTACTGCCGGAACGGGCCGACGACGTCCTGCCGGAACGGGCCGACGACGTCCTGCCGGAACGGGCCGACGACGCGCTGCCGGAACGGGCCGACGCCCCGGCCGACGACCTCCTCGCCCGCGCCCACGCCCGCACCCCCGCCGACCCCGCCACCATCATCTACACCTCCGGCACCACCGGCCCGCCCAAGGGCTGCGTCCTCACCCACGGCAACATCGGCGCCGTCCAGGACGCCTCGCTGCCCCTGATCGAGGGCGGCCCGGGCGACGCCACGTACCTCTACCTCCCCCTCGCCCATCTCCTCGCGCAGCTCATCGAGTTCACCACCCTCATCGAGGGCGGCACGCTGGTGTACTTCGGCGGCCGGATCGAGGACGTCGTCGGCGAGCTGGCCGAGGCTCGGCCCACGCATCTGCCGTCCGTACCGCGCCTGTTCGAGAAGATCCACTCGGTGGTGCTCTCGCTCGCGGAGTCGCAGGACGGCGGGCGCGAGCGGTTCGAGGAGGCGGTACGGATCGGGGTGCTCGCGGCCGACGGGGTGCTGCCCGACGAGCTGCGGGACGCGTACGAGGCCGCCGACAAGACGCTGTACGGGCCGGTCCGGCAGGCGCTCGGCGGGCGCGTGCGGTGGGCCCTCACCGGTGGCGCGCCGATCGCCCCGCACGTCCTGGACTTCCTGCGGGCCTGCGGCATCCGGGTCTTCGAGGGGTACGGAATGACCGAGTCCGGCGGCGTCATCAGCCTCAACCACCCGGCCGCCGTGCGGTACGGCACCGTGGGGCGGCCCATCGCGGGCTGCGAGGTGCGCATCGCGGACGACGGCGAAGTGCTCGCCCGCGGCGCCAACGTCTTCCCCGGCTACCACGCCGACGAGCCCGCCACCCACGCCGCCCTCGACGACGACGGCTGGCTGCACACCGGTGACCTGGGCGCCCTCGACGAGGACGGCTATCTGCGCATCACCGGCCGCAAGAAGGACCTCATCATCACCTCGGCGGGCAAGAACCTCACCCCGTCCCTGTCCGAACTCGCCATCCAGGCATCCCGGTTCGTCTCCCGCGCGGTCATGGTGGGCGACCGGCGGCCCCACCCCGTCGCCCTGATCACCCTCGACGCGGAGGAGGTCGCGGGCTGGGCCTCCCGGTCGGGCCTGACCCTCACCGAACCGGCGTCGGCCGACCCGAGGGTCCGCGCCCTCGTCCAGGAGGCGGTCGACGCGGCGAACGCACAGGTCTCGCGTCCGGCGATGATCCGGACATTCGCTGTCCTGGATGAGGACTTCTCGGTCGCGGACGGGCTCCTGACGCCGAGCCTGAAGGTGCGGCGGCGGGCGGTGGTGGAGCGGTACGCGGAGGTGGTGGAGAGCTTGTACGCCGGGGAAGCGGGAGCTGCTGGCGGTTAGGGGATGCGGGAGCTACTGCCGGTCAGGGGAAGCGGGAGCTGCCGGTCAGGAGACGCCCACGAGCCGCAGCAACGCCGTCGCCCCCGCCGCCCCCATCACGACCAGCGCGAACGGTGCGCGCCGCCACGCGAGTACACCCCCGACCAGCACCCCCAGCGGCCGTGACCAGCCCGCGAACCCCTGCCCCTCGGTGAGCGCCCCGGTGGCGAGCAGCGCGACGAGCAGCACGGTCGCGCCGACGGTCAGCAACTCCTGTACGCGGACGGGCAGTTCGACGCGCCCGTGGAGGAGAGGTCCGGCCAGGCGGAAGGCGTAGGTGCCTGCGGCGAGGACGAGGACGCAGAGGAGGTAGGCGTTCATGAGGGGGCTCCCGGGGAGGCGGGGGCGGGCTCCGTGGTGGGCTCGGGGGCGGGATCTTCGTGGGCCTTGGTTCGGGGGGAGGTCGGGGCCTGCCCCTGGGCCGGGGCCGCGCCCGTCCCCTGGGCCGCGTCCGCCCCCTGGGCCGCGTCCGTCCCCGAGGCCGCGACGGCCACCCCCTTGCCCGGCCGCCTCCGCATCGCCACGAGCCCGAGCAGCGCGAGCAGCACCGGCGCCCCGGCGGGCAGGACCGGCGTGGCCGCGACGGCGATCACCGCGCCGAGGGCCCCGGCCCGGCGCGCGTTGCCGCTGTCCCGCAGCGCGGGCATCACCAGCGCGAGCAGCACCGCGGGGAACGCGGCGTCCAGCCCGAACCGTCCGGTGTCGCCGAGCGCGGACCCGGCGAGCGCGCCCGCGAGCACGCTCACGTTCCACACGGCGAAGAGGCCGAGCCCCGATATCCAGAAGGCGGCCTTCCGGCTCCTCCGGTCCGGCTGGGCGAGCACGAACGCCGCCGTCTCGTCGGTGATCAGGTGCGCGCCCACGAGGCGGGCCGCCCAGGACCGGCCCAAGCTGTCGGAGACGGCCAGACTGAAGGCCGCCGTACGGGAGTTGAGCAGCAGCCCGGTGGCCGCGGCGGCCGCGGCGCCACCGCCGCCCGCCAGTACGGCGACGGCACTGAACTGGGCGGAGCCCGCGTACACGAGCAAGGACATGGTGACCGGGACCCAGAGCGGCAGGCCGTCCGCGACGGCGATCGCGCCGAAGGAGACGCCGACGACGAGGTCGGCGGCCCAGACGAGCGCGATGTCGCGCAGGACGCCCGGGGGCAGGTCGGAGAGGCGGACGAACCCAGTCGTTCGTTCTGCAGGGCCGTCCGTTCGGTGTGGCGAACGCATGCACGTAGCATGGGCAGACGGGTCCGCGTTCGTCAAGCCGAACGATTGGTACCCTGTACCGAACGAAATGGCTCGCGAGTGAGCGCGGGAAGATCCCAGGAACGAGACGTCCGGGAACCGGAAAGTCCGGGAACGGGAAGAGCGCAGGAAGCGGAGCGCACCGCATGACCGAAGACGACAAGGCCGCCGCCACGCCTCCGAGGCTGCCCCGCGACTGGATCGCCGCCGCCCTGCGCCGGGAGCGCACCCGGGCCGGCCTCTCCCTCTCCGAGCTGGCCAAACGCGCCGGAATCGCCAAGTCCACGCTGTCCCAGCTGGAGGCGGCCACGGGCAACCCGGGCATCGAGACGCTCTGGGCACTCGCGGTGGCCCTCGGCGTGCCGTTCAGCGTGCTCGTCGAGTCGCCGGGCCCCGCCGTGACGGTGATCCGCGCGGGCGAGGGTCCGACGATGCGCGCCGAGCAGGCCTCGTACGCGGGCACGCTGCTCTCGGCGGGCCCGTCCGGCGTGCGCCGCGACATCTACCACGGCGCCATGGAGCCGGGCTCCGTGCGCGAGTCCGAGCCGCACATCCCGGGCTCGGTGGAGCACCTGGTCGTCAGCACGGGCCGACTGTCCGCGGGCCCGGACGGCGAGAGGGTGGAGCTGGGCCCCGGCGACTACATGTCGTACCGGGGCGATGTCCCGCACGCGTACGAGGCGCTGGCGCCGGGCACGACGTTCGTCCTGGTGATGCAGCACGTGTAGCCCGCCGGGGCGCCACCGCCCGCGCGCTGGAGACGACGTCGCCGACGAGCGGGACGCCGCCACCCCTGTCATGCACGCCGATCCGGCCAACCCCGGGGCTCCCCCGCCGCACTCCCGCCGCACCCTTCTTGCGCACGCCCCCGGCAGCTAACGTCATGACCATGGCCAGGCGGACGATCACCGTGCACCATGTGCGGGCCGTGCTGCGCGGGGCCGAGCGCGCGGGTGTCGACACCGTGCCGCTGCTGCAGGCCGCGCAGATACCGCCGCTGCTGCTCGGGGACGACCGGGCGCGGGTGACGGCCCCTCAGTTCGCGCGGCTCTTCCGGGAGTTGTACCGGGCGACGGAGGACGAGTTCCTGGGGCTCGGCTCGTCGCCGAGCAGGCCGGGGACGTTCGCGATGATGTGTTACGCCACGCTCGGCTGCCACGACCTGGGGGCGGCGATGGAGCGCGGGGTGACGTTCTACGGCCTGTTTCCCGGCGGTCCGGACCTCGCCCTGACGCGCACGGACGACGGCGTCGTCTTCACCGTACGCAACGACCTCGACCAGGACTTCTTCCTCGCCGAGTGCCTGGTCATCATCTGGCACCGGCTGTGCAGCTGGCTGATCGGCCGCCGCATCGAGCTGCGCTGGGCCGACTTCGGGCATCCGCCGCCCCCGCACAAGGACGAGTACGAGGAGCTGTTCGGCTGCCCCGTCCGGTTCGGCGCGGAGCGCACCGGCGCCGGGCTCGCCCCGCACTGGCTGGCGGCGCCGCTGGTGCGGGACGAGGACGCGCTGGCGGCGATGTTGCGCCGGGCGCCGTTCGACCTGCTTTCGCGGCGGGAGTACGGGACGACGGTCGCCGAGCAGGTGCGGCGGGCGCTCGCCGTGGCGCTGCGGGACTCGCCGCGCCTTCCTTCGCTCGGCGAGATCGCGGCGCGGCTCGCGGTCAGCCCGGCGACGCTGCGCCGCCGGCTCACACAGGAGTCGACGTCGTACCAGCGGCTGAAGGACGCGGTGCGGCGGGACGCGGCGATCGCGGGGCTCGCGGAGGGGCGCGAGCCGATCGCGCGGATCGCGGCGCGGCTCGGGTTCTCCGAGGACACGGCGTTCCACCGGGCGTTCCGCAGGTGGACGGGGACGACGCCGGGGGCGTACCGGGCACAGGCGCCGGGCGGACGGGAGCGTACGGGGGCGGACGGGGCCGACGCGCCGGACGCCGCCGGGGCCGGTTCACCGCCGCGTGCGGCCGGGGCTGATACACCAGGTCAACGAAGCTGAGCGTTCCCGTCAGCCCGGAACTTACTCGGGAGTCACTACGGTCGACGCCTGTACCCGACGCATTCCCCCTCGTCCCGCTCGACCTTTCTTTCCCCCACGAACAGTTGGGAGAGCCGCATGCACCTACCCACCAGCTTCAGAGCCGTCGCCCTGGCGGCCGCCGCGGGCCTGGCCGCCGCGACCCTCACGACCACCGCGCACGCGGAGGACACGAAGAGCACCGCCGGGGACCGGGCCCCGGCCGCCGCCCCCGGCGACATCGTCAGCTCCGAGCCGAGCGCCTTCCACCCGCTGCCCGGCCAGCCCACGAACACCAAGGCGTGGAAGATCCACTACCGCTCGACCACGGCGAAGGGCACCCCGAACACCGTCTCCGGCACGGTCATCGTGCCGCAGGACGGCCGCACCGGCCCACGCCCGCTCATCACCTACGCCGTCGGCACGGTCGGCGTCGGCGACCACTGCGCGCCGAGCGCCGGGTTCCCCCGCGGCACCACGATGGAGGCGAACCTCATCCAGCAGCTCACCCTGCGCGGCTGGGCGGTCGCCGTGACCGACTACGAGGGCCTCGGGACGCCCGGCGACCACACGTACACGGTCGGCAGGGCGGAGGGCCAGGCGGTCCTGGACGCCGCGCGGGCCGCGATCCGGCTGCCCGAGGCGGGCCTGTCGAAGGACTCGCCGGTCGGCATCATGGGCTACTCGCAGGGCGGCCAGGCCTCCTCGTGGGCGGCCGAGCTGCACGGCTCGTACGCTCCCGACCTCAAGGTCAAGGGCACGGCGACCGGCGGTGTGCCCGGGGACCTGCAGAAGGTGGCCGCCTTCAACGACGGCTCGTACGGCTCGGGCCTGATCTTCATGGCGGCGATCGGCCAGGACGCGGCGTTCCCCGAGCTGAAGCTGGAGTCGTACCTGAACCCGGCGGGCAAGGCGCTGATCGGCGCGCTGCGCAACTCCTGCGTGGCGGACGGGGCGGTCCTCGGCTCGTTCAAGCGGATCAAGGACATGACGGTCAAGAACCCCCTGGAGCAGCCGGACTGGCAGCAGCGCCTGCGCGAGTCCCAGGTCGGCACCCGCGCCCCCGACGCGCCGGTGTACCTCTACCACGCCCTCGCCGACGAGCTGATCCCGTACGGCGTCGGCAGCCAGGTCCGCAAGGACTGGTGCGCGCGCAAGGCGAACGTGGAGTGGCACACCGTCCCGCTCGGTGAGCACGTCACCGGCGTCATCACCCAGTCGCCGCTGGCGGCGCAGTGGCTGGCGGAACGGTTCGCGGGGAAGCCGGCGAAGGGCAACTGCTAGCGGGGACCGGTCCCACCCCCGGGCGAAGCCGTCCGCCTCCGGGCAGACGGCTTCGCCGTTTCGGTGCGCGGCAGCAGCCACCCCGACAGCCCCGCCGTCACGAGCAGCGTCACGCCGACCACCACGAGCCCCTGCCGCATCCCGGCCACCGCGAAGCCGGACCCGCCGTCCGCGCCGCCGATGAGGGCGCCGAACAGGGCCACCGACAGGGCTCCGCCGGTCTGGCGCAGGGAGTTGAGGAGGCCGGACGCCGTGCCCGCGCGGTGGCCGGGGACGGTGTCGAGGAGCAGGGCCGTGAGCGCGGGGACGGCGAGAGCACCGCCGATGCCGGTCGGGGCGAGGAGCAGCAGGACCAGCCAGAGGGGGGTGTCCACGGCCAGGGGGAGCAGCGCGAACATCGCGACGGCCAGGATGAGTTGGCCGGTCACGATGACCGGGCGGCGGCCGACGCGCTCTGCGAGGCGCGGTGAGACGAGGTTCGTCGAGGTGATGAGGACGGCGAGCGGCACGAACATCAGGCCCGTCGTGATGCCCGACATGCCGAGCAGTTCCTGGCAGTACAGGCCGAGGACGAACACCACTCCGTAGAAGCCCGCGTTCACGGCGAAGCCGACCGCGAGGGAGACGCCGACCTCGCGCCGCCGCAGCAGGGGCAGCGGCACCATGGGGGCGCGATGGCGCTTCTCGGCGGTGTGGAAGGCGAGCCCTGCGGCGACCGTGACCGCCACGGCCACGAGGACCGCCGGGTGCGTCCAGCCCGCGTGGCCACCCTCGATCACGGCGTACGCGAGTCCGGCGAGGGCGAGGACGGCGGTGAGCTGGCCGGGCACGTCGAGGGGGGCCGGGCGGCGCGGGGACGGGGCCGTGCGGCTCAGGAGGGCCAGGATCAGGGCGCCGACGGGCAGGTTGAGGAGGAACACCGCGCGCCAGCCCACCGTCTCGGACAGCACCCCGCCGAGGACGGGGCCCGCGGCCATCGCGACCGAGCCGCCGACCGTCCACAGCGCGATGGCGCGGGCCCGGCGCCCCGGGTCGTCGTACGCCTGTCGGATCAGGGCGAGCGAGGCGGGCATGACGACTGCCGCGGCCGCGCCCTGCGCCACCCTGGCCGCGATCAGCCATCCGATGCCGGGCGCGAGCGCGCAGGCCAGCGAGGCGAGCGCGAACAGGGCCGTCCCCCAGGCGTACGCGCGCCGCGCCCCCGCCCGGTCCGAGAGCGCCCCCGCGGAGATCATCAGCGCCGCGAACATCAGCGTGTACGCGTCCACGACCCACTGCAGCCCGGTCATCCCGCCGTGCAGGTCGGCCCGGATGCCGGGCAGCGCGATGTTCACGGCGGACACGTCGACCGTGATGACGGTGAAGCCGAGCAGGGCGGCGACGAGGGCGAGGGCGGGGCGCTCGGGTCGGGTGGGCGCGGCGGGTTCGGCGGGTTCGGGTTTCACAGGGGGCGCAGGCTCCGCGGAGGGTGCGGGTTCCACGGCGGGCGCGGGCTCCACAGGGGGCGCGGGCTCCGCAGAGGGCGTGTGCGGCGCCGGATCCGTGGGTGCGGCGGCCCGCTCCGCGCAGGGGACGGTGGACGACATGCGGAATCTCCTGGGTACGAGGGGGTACGAGCGGGGCCGCGGGGCCCGCGCAGGGCCCAGGGGCGAAGAGGTGCGGCCGGGTGGGCCGCCTCCACCCTCCGCCGCCCGCGCGCCCCCCGGCAGACCGCGGTGTTCCTGGCCCTGACACGGCCCCCCACATTCGCGCCGGGTCACGGACACTGGACCCATGACGCACGGCACCTCCGAGAGAAACGGCACCGAGCTGGGCCGCTACCTGCGCGCCCGCCGCGCCCAGGTCAGCCCCGCGGAGGCGGGCCTCCCGGCCGGGACGGGCCTGCGCCGCACGCCGGGCCTGCGCCGGGAGGAGCTGGCGACGCTCGCCGGGGTCAGCGTCGACTACTACACGCGCCTGGAGCGGGGCCGCGAGAGCAACCCCTCACCGGCCGTGATCGACTCCCTGGCCCGCGCCCTGCGGCTGTGCGGCGACGCCCACGAGCGCCTGCACGACCTCGCCGAGCTGGCCTCGGGCCGCCTCAGCGAACCGCCGCCCACCACCGAGTTCGCGGTGCGCGACACCGTCGTACGGATGCTGGACGCCCTGCGCCCGCTGCCCGCGTACGTGGTGAGCCCGCACAACTACCTGCTCGCCGCGAACACCCCGGGCCGCCGTCTGATGCCCGGCCTGTTCGACTGGCCCGCCGAGCAGCGCAACATCACCCGCTACATGTTCCTGCACCCCGTGGGGCGGGAGCTGTACGTGCCGTGGGAGGAGACCGTCGCCAAGTCGGTGGCGCATCTGCGCGCCGTCGGCGGCCGGGACCCGGACTCGCCGCAGCTGGCCGCCCTGGTCGGTGAACTCTGCCTGAAGTCGGCGGAGTTCGCGCGCATGTGGGACCGGTACGAGGTGCGGGAGCGCGGCGGCGGCGTGAAGTCGTTCGCGCACCCCAAGGCGGGGGCGATGTCCCTCACGTACGAGGTGATGCGCCTGGCCAGGACGGGCGGCCAGCGCCTGGTCACCTACCAGGCGGAGCCGGGCAGCGCGGACGAGGCGGCGATGCTGAGCCTGGACCCGGCGGCCCGCACGGCGCCACCGCCCCCTCAGCCATAGCCATAGGCGCGCCCGTGGCCGTGCCTGCCCCGGTCACTCCGCCGCGCACGAACTCCCGTTCTTCGGCATCTGCTTGTACAGCAGGAACGCGTCCACCTTGTCCTTCACGCACTTCGAGCCGAAGTAACCGGTGTGCCCGTCACCCCTGTTGTCGAGGACGACGGCGGAGGAGCCGAGCCGCTCGGCGGTCTCCACCGTCCAGCGGTACGGCGTGGCGGGGTCGCCACGGGTGCCGACGAGCAGGAACTTCGGGGTGTCGACGTCGCGTACGTCCTTGCGGATGTAGTCCGTGCCCGCGGGCCGCCCGAAGCAGAGGAGCACGGGCAGCAGCATCGACCTGCCGAAGACGGGCGAGGCCTGCTCGAACTCCTCCTGGAGACGGCCGACTTCCCGCTCCACGCGCTTGGCGCCCGGCCGGTCGGGGTCGTCCGCGCAGTTCACGGCCATGAGCGCGGCGGACGAATTGTCGGCGGGTACCTTCGTACGCCCGCCAAACGCCCGCTGCTCCCCCATCGAGCCGCCCATCCGGAGCAGCGCCCTCGGGTCGCCGTCCGCGAGCAGCGCACCGAGCGCCTGGGACAGGGCGGGCCAGGCCTGCCTGCTGTAGAGCGCGCTGCCGAGCACGCTCACCACGTCCTGGCCGGTGAACTCCTGGCCGTCCATGGACCGCAGCGGATACGCGTCGAGGTCGTCGATGAGCTTGGTCATGGCGTGCCGGGCGTTGCGCGAGTCCTCGCCGAACACACAGCCCGCGTTCTTCGTGCACCACAGCAGGAAGTTGTCCAGGGCGGTCTGCCGCCCCTCCGCGCCGACCAGGCCCTGCTCGGCCACGTCCTCCGTCAGCGTGTCCACGCCGTCGAGCACCATCCGGCCGACCTTCTTCGGGAACTGCGCCGTGTACACCGCGCCGAGCCGCGTCCCGTAGGAGAAGCCCAGGTAGTTGAGCTTCTTGTCGCCGAGGGCCTCGCGCATGACGTCGAGGTCGCGGGAGACGTTCACGGTGCCGATGTGCGGAAGGACGGGGCCGGACTCCTTCGCGCACTTCGCGGCCGTCGCGCGCAGCTCCTTCAGGACCGCGGCGGCGTCGCCGGGGTCCTCCACGTCGTCGCCGGGCTCGGGGTCCCCGCCGCAGCTCACGGGCTCGCTCAGGCCCACACCGCGCGGGTCGAAGCCGACGACGTCATAGCCCTTGCCGACGTAGCCGAAGTCCTTCTTGGCGCCCGCGAGCCCCGCCACGCCCGCGCCGCCGGGGCCGCCGAAGTTCACCAGGAGCGAGCCGCGCTTGTCGCCGCTGGACTTGATCTTCAGGAGCGCGAGGCGGATGGTGCCGCGGCCGGGGTGGGCGTAGTCCAGCGGGACCTCGACCTTGCCGCAGGTGACGTCCTTGTCCTTGGTCACGTCCTCCGACAGGTTCTGCACGTCGGGCTTGCAGGCCGCCCACTTGATCTTCTGCGCGTAGAAGCGCTTGAGGTCCGCCTTCGCGGGCCCGGACGGGTCGGCCGCCGCGGGCAGGCCGGCGACGGCCAGAGCCAGGGCTGCGACGGCGGTGAGCGCGGGTGTGCTGCGCACGGCGACCTCCAAGAGGTGCGGTTCCCCTCCGGTCACCCTAGGCGCCCCCGGCCCGCCCCGCCCGTTCAGCCCAGTCACGCTCCGTGTTCACCGACGGCTCGTCCGGACCCGGCGCCCGCCCCGGGAACGCGCCGGTACGAGCCTTCTCACCACCTCGATCATTCACCGGCCGCCCCCTCGACCGGCCCCCTGACCCCCAAGTAACCTTACTCGGAAGTAAATTCAGCACCGAGCCGGGAGTCCGCCCCATGGCCGACCGCTACGCGACCTTCACCCACACCGCCCCCGGCCGCTTCCTGACCCGCAGACTCGGTCTGCCGCAGCCGGTCCCGCTGCGCCGCTGGTCGCCCCGGCACCCGGCGCTCGAAGGCCCGGTGCTGCTCCTGACGGCGGGCGACATCCCGCTCCCCGGCCTGCACGAGAGCCTCACCCGCACCGGCCTGCCCCCGCACAACGGCCCGCTCGGCAGCCGCCGCCCCGCCGCTGTCGTACTGGACGCGACGGGCGTCAGCACGGTTGCCGCGCTCATGGACGTGCACGCCACGCTGCATCCCGTCGTCCGCTCCATAGCCCCCTGCGGGCGCGTGCTGATCCTGGGCGCGCCCCTCTCCCCCGCCGACCACCACCAGGCGGCGGCGCAGCAGGCCCTCGAGGGCTTCGTCCGCTCCCTCGGCAAGGAGCTGGGCGGGGGCAGGACGGCCCAGCTCGTCCGCACCCCGTCGGCGCCCGCCGCCGAGGCGACGCTGCGCTTCCTGCTCTCGCCGAAGTCGGCGTACGTGAGCGGGCAGGTGGTGGAGGTCGAGGAGATGTCGGGGTACCTGGAGGAAGCTGCCGAGGCCGCCGAAGCCGCCGCCGAGGCCGCCACGGGCGCGGGGCACATGGCGCCCGCCCAGGACGCCGGAGCCCGGACCGACATCACCGCACCGCCCGGCGCGGTAGTCCAACTTCCGCACCCGGCCCGCCCGTTGGCGGGCCGTACCGCCCTCGTGACCGGCGCCGCCCGCGGCATAGGGACGGCCGTGGCGGAGGTCCTGGCCCGCGACGGCGCCCACGTCGTCGTGCTCGACGTACCGGCCGCCGAACCGGACCTGTTCCGCGTCGCCGAGCGCGTCGGCGGCACCGCGCTGCCCCTCGACATCACCGCGGACGACGCGGGCGAGCGGATCGCCGCCGCGCTGCCGGACGGCCTCGGCGTCCTCGTGCACAACGCGGGCGTCACCCGGGACCGCAGGCTCGCCAACATGGCGGCGGACCGCTGGAGTTCGGTCCTCGACGTGAACCTCACGAGCGTGCTGCGCACGACGGACTTCCTGCTGAAGTCCGGCACGGTCCGGCGCGGGGGCCGGATCGTGGCCACGGCGTCCATAGCGGGCCTCGCGGGCAACGCGGGACAGACCAACTACGCGGCGAGCAAGGCGGGCATCGTCGGCCTCGTCCGCTCCCTGGCGCCCCGGGCACTCGCGGAGTACGGCGTGACGGTGAACGCGGTCGCGCCCGGCTTCATCGAGACCCGCATGACCGCGGCCGTCCCGCTGCTCATCCGCCAGGCGGGCCGCCGCATGAACTCCCTGGGCCAGGGCGGGCTCCCCGTCGACGTCGCGGAGACGACGGCGTGGCTGGCGACCGGCGCGGTGAACGGTCAGGTGATCCGGGTCTGCGGGCAGAGCCTGCTCGGCGCGTAGGCCTCGGGGCGCCCGGCCCCAGCCCCGGCCCCAGCCCCAGCCCCAGCCCCAGCCCCAGCGTCCGGCTCCCCGGCGAACAGAAGGGTTCCGTCATGGCCTCGCTCGCGCTCACCCTGCTCCGGGGAGCAGCCCGGTCCCCGTTCAAGCGGCCCCGCCCGGACGGGCCGCTGCCGGGCCCCGTCACGGCCCGCGTCCGGACCGACGTCGACCGCCTCGTGGCGTACGAACGCCTCTGCGGCTTCGCCGCCGGGCAGAGCGCGAGTTCGGGCACGGGCACGGGCCGGAGCACGAACGGCGAAAGGCCGACCGGCGCCGACCCCTTACCCCCCACCTATCCGCACGTCCTCGCCTTCCCCCAGACCATGCGCCTGATGGCGGCCCGCGACTTCCCCCTGCCGCTGCTCGGCCTCGTCCACACGTCCGTGGAGATCGTCCAGCACCGCGCCCCGCTGCCCGAGGAGGACCTGGAACTCACCACGTACGCACGGAGTCTGGCACCCCACCGACGGGGCACCGAGGCGACGATCACCACCAGCGCGACGGTGAACGGCGAGACGGTGTGGGAGTCCCACAGCACGTATCTGTCCCGCCACCGCACGACAGCCGAAAACCCGGAAGCCGACCACCCGGACGCCGACGCCCCAGAAGCCAACCCCCCGGACCGCGCCCCCGCGAAGGCTCCCGGCACCCCCCTCCCCGCCCGCGCCGACTGGCACCTCCCCGCCGACCTGGGCCGCCGCTACGCCGCCGTCTCCGGCGACCGCAACCCCATCCACCTGCACCCGGCGACGGCCCGGCTCTTCGGCTTCCCGCGCGCCATCGCGCACGGCATGTGGACGTTCGCGCGCTGCGTGGCGGAGCACAGCGGCATCGGCACCGGCGACGAACCCCTCTACCTGTCCGCCGAGTTCAGGGCGCCGGTGCTGCTGCCGGGCACGGTGACGTACGCGGCCGAGGGTGCCGCGTTCGAGCTGCGCGGGGCAGCGGCGTCGGGGGGTCGGGTCCACGTCACCGGCTCGGTGACCAGAACCGCCCCTCCATCAGATCGCCGAGACCCGCCCAGGCGAAGTTCATCAGGGTCGCGGCGGCCTGGTTCGCCGACACGGACGGCTCGGTGATGGCCCAGCCCGCGAGTGACTCGGCGGCGCCGACGAGGGCCTGGGCGAGGCCCGCGACCTCGCGGTCGGGCAGGGAGGGGTCCTGACGGGCGGCGCGGGCGGCCTCCGCGATGAGCAGCGTCACGAAGGCCAGGATCTCCTCGCGCATGACGTTGACCTCGGCGGCGAACGGCTCGCCGACCGTGCGGGCCTGGCTGTGCAGGACGGCCCAGGCGTCGGGGTGTTCGGCGGTGTGGGTGAAGAACGCGCGCAGCCCGTCCCAGAGTTGGCGGTCGGCGGGGTCGCCGGGGGTGACCCCGTGCCGGACGGCCTCGATGAGGGCGGCGGCCTCCCGCCGGATGCAGGCGGTGAACAGCTCTTCCTTGGAGTTCAGATACAGGTACACCAGCGGCTTGGAGACCCCGGCCAGCTCGGCGATCTCGTCCATGGAGGCGGCCCGGTAGCCCCGCTGCCCGAACGTGTGCACGGCCGCGTCGAGCATCTGCCGCTCCCGCACGGCCCGCGGCATCCGCTTCTGCCGCACCGGCTTGCCCCCGTTCTTCGCAGCCTGCACGGCCTTCACAGCCCTCACGACCTTCACATCCGACACCCCGGCCCCCGCCTCCCGCACCATCCGTCCACGGATCAGCGTACGGCGGTCCTTCCTGTCGCACGGAGGTCACCCGGAGGCCACCGCACCGCACCGCCCCCAGCCCTACCCGGAACGACCGTGCCCCGCACCGGATTTCCGGTGCGGGGCACGGTTTCGGCCCGATGCCGCTAGGGGGCCGCGCTCACGCGGTGGCGGGCAGCGGCTCGTCCAGCGAGTCCAGCGGGGAGGCCGACGCGTTGTCGTACGCCTCCTTGTCGAGGATGTTCTCGCGGGCGGCGACGACGACCGGGACGAGCGCCTGCCCGGCGACGTTCGTGGCCGTGCGCATCATGTCCAGGACCGGGTCGATGGCGAGGAGCAGACCGACGCCCTCCATCGGGAGGCCGAGGGTGGACAGGGTCAGGGTCAGCATGACCGTGGCGCCCGTCAGACCGGCCGTGGCGGCGGAGCCGACCACCGACACGAACGCGATGAGCAGGTACTCCTTGACGCCCATGTTCACGTCGAAGATCTGCGCGACGAAGATCGCGGCGATCGCCGGGTAGATCGCGGCGCAGCCGTCCATCTTGGTGGTGGCGCCGAAGGGCACCGCGAAGGACGTGTACTCCTTCGGTACGCCGAGACGCTCGGTGACCTTCTGGGTGACCGGCATGGTGCCGACCGAGGAGCGCGAGACGAAGGCCAGCTGGATGGCGGGCCAGGCGCCCTTGAAGAACTGCAGCGGGTTGACCTTGGCGACGAACGCGAGCAGCAGCGGGTACACGCCGAAGAGCACCAGGGCGCAGCCGATGTAGATGTCGGCGGTGAACGTCGCGTACTTGCTGATGAGGTTCCAGCCGTAGTCGGCGATGGCGAAGCCGATGAGGCCGACGGTGCCGATCGGCGACAGCTTGATGACCCACCACAGGGCCGTCTGCAGCAGGGCGAGCACGGCCTCGCTGAGGTCGAGGATCGGCTTGGCCTTCGCGTCGCCGATCTTGAGGACGGCGATGCCCGCGACGGCGGCCATGAAGACGATCTGCAGGACGTTCAGCTCGGTGAACGGCGTGACGACGTCGGTCGGGATGATCCCGGTGAGGAAGTCGATCCAGGAGCCCTCGTTCTCGGGCTTGGCGCCGTCCTTCGGGGTCAGGCCGGTGCCGGCGCCCGGGTTGGTGACGAGGCCGATGACGAGGCCGATCGCGACCGCGATCAGCGACGTGATCATGAACCAGAGGAGCGTGCGGGTCGCGAGCCGGGCGGCGTTGTTGACCTTACGCAGATTGGTGATCGAGATCAGGATGGCGAAGAACACCAGCGGGGCGACGGCCAGCTTCAGCAGGCCGATGAAGGTGTCGCCGACCTTCGAGAGGGTGGTGACCAGCCAGCCGATGTCCTGGCTGCGGGCCAGCCAGCCGAGCAGCACGCCGAGGACCAGACCGCCGAGGATCTGGGCCCAGAAGGGCAGCTTCAGGAACTTGGGTATCCGGAAGCCGGGCTTCGGATCATCGGTGGGGGACGCGGAATTCGCGGACACGGACACACTCCGGGTAATGGCGGGGGACGTGAGGAGCGGCGACCGCGAAGGGTCACGGGCGCCGCTGCAGTGCAGATGTCGAAGTCGTTCAGATGACGCGACAGGCGGCAGAGATGCAGCGGCAGAGATCGACATGCAGGCGCGCCACGAGCGGGACGCTCATGGCATTGCGGTGCGCGGCTGCTGTCTTCATGTCGAACACGTTAACACTTGAACTTTGAGTTCATCAAAGGACTTGTTTGAGGTAGGGGGGACCCCAAGAGTCCCAGAAACAGCGAAACCCCGGTACTGGAGCGGCATGCTCCGGTACCGGGGATTTCTGCGTACGAGACGCGTGTGACGAACCTTACGGCTGCCTTACGACTGGGCTGCCTTACGACTGGGCGGTGCGCGCCGCGTCGTCGGCGGTGTCCTCCTGCGTGCGGTTCCGCTCCAGGCCCGCCTTGACGTTCTCGACCTTGGCCACGACCTTCTCCGAGGCGCGGTCGCGCTCCTTGCGCAGCAGGACGAAGCTGATCGGCGCGGAGACCACCAGGGCGAGCAGCGCCACCCACAGGAGGTTGGAGCCACCGAGGCCGCGCGGTACGACGCCGGTGTAGACGAGGCCCCAGACGACCAAGAAGCAGCCCGCGAAGACCCCGAGGCGCATCAGCGTGTAGCGGAGCATGTCAATCCACTCTTCCGTTCCGAAATAGCCCGAGAGTGCCCGAGCGGGACGAGCCCTTCCAGTGAAGCACGGAACCCTGTCCGGCCCGGAGGGGGGTACGCCCACTGTCCCAGTCAGAGGCGCATCGGCTGGGGGGACTCACGCAGTGCCGGGTCCGGGCCGGCGTACTCGCGGATCGTCTCGTAGCGGGTGTTGCGCTCGACCGGTCGGAACCCGGCCTCGCGGATGAGGTCGAGGAGGTCGTCACGGGTCAGCTTGTTCGGCGTACCGAAGTTGTCCGCGTCGTGGGTGATCTTGTACTCGACGACGGAGCCGTCCATGTCGTCCGCGCCGTGCTGCAGGGCGAGCTGGGCGGTCGCGACGCCGTGCATGACCCAGAAGACCTTGACGTGCGGCACGTTGTCGAAGAGCAGCCGGGAGACGGCGAAGGTCTTGAGGGCCTCGGCCCCGGAGGCCATCTTCGTCCGGGCCTGCAGCTTGTTGCGGACCTTGCCGTCCTTCATGTCGACGAAGTCGTGCTGGTAGCGCAGCGGGATGAAGACCTGGAAGCCCCCGGTCTCGTCCTGGAGCTCGCGCAGCCGAAGGACGTGGTCGACCCGGTGCCGGGGCTCCTCGATGTGCCCGTACAGCATGGTGGAGGGGGTCTTGAGCCCCTTCTCGTGGGCGAGCCGGTGGATCCGGGACCAGTCCTCCCAGTGGGTGCGGTGGTCCACGATGTGCTGCCGGACCTCCCAGTCGAAGATCTCCGCGCCACCGCCGGTGAGCGATTCGAGCCCGGCGTCGATCAGCTCGTCGAGGATCTCCGACGCGCCGAGCCCGGAGATGGTCTCGAAGTGGTGGATCTCGGTGGCCGTGAAGGCCTTGAGGGAGACGTCCGGCAGGGCGGCCTTCAGCTCGCGCAGGGAGCGCGGGTAGTAGCGCCACGGCAGGTTCGGGTGCAGCCCGTTGACGATGTGCAGCTCGGTGAGGTTCTCGCCCTCCATCGCCTTGGCGAGCCTCACCGCCTCCTCGATGCGCATCGTGTACGCGTCCTTCTCGCCCGGCTTGCGCTGGAAGGAGCAGTAGGCGCAGGAGGCGGTGCACACGTTCGTCATGTTGAGGTGACGGTTGACGTTGAAGTGCACGACGTCGCCGTTCTTGCGGGTGCGCACCTCGTGGGCGAGCCCGCCGAGCCAGGCCAGGTCGTCGGACTCGTACAGGGCGATGCCGTCCTCGCGGGACAGCCGCTCACCGGAGCGGACCTTCTCCTCAAGGTCGCGCTTGAGCCCTGCGTCCATTGCCGTACCTCTTGTTTCTCCGACGACCTGCGACAGACCCGACCAACCGTACCCCCCGGTGGTCAGACCTCCTCGGGGAGCTCCCCGACCCGGTTCTCCCACTTCGTGGAGAGCACGATCGTGGTCCGCGTCCGCGAGACGCCCTTGGTGCCGCTGAGGCGGCGGATGGTCTTCTCGAGGCCGTCCACGTCGGAGGCCCGCACCTTGAGCATGTACGAGTCGTCGCCCGCGATGAACCAGCAGTCCTCGATCTCGTGCAGGTCCCGAAGGCGTCGCGCCACGTCCTCGTGGTCGGCGGCGTCGGACAGCGAGATGCCGATCAGCGCGATGACGCCGAGGCCGAGGGACGCGGAGTCGACCGTCGCGCGGTAGCCGGTGATGACGCCGGCCGCCTCCAGGCGGTTGATGCGGTCGGTGACGCTGGGGCCGGAGAGGCCGACGAGGCGCCCGAGCTCGGCGTAGGAGGCGCGGCCGTTCTCGCGCAGAGCCTGGATGAGCTGCCTGTCCACGGCGTCCATAGGTCGAAGCCTTTCATTATTTAGCGTTTTCTCGAGTCTACGTGTAGAATCTAAGGCGTAACAGGGTCCAGCCCCTGTGAATCTTTCGGAAACTCAGCAGATCAACGACGATCCTTCGAACTTCAGGAGAGTGTTTCCCCGTGTACACGATCGAGATGGCCTACGCCCGTATGCGCGAGCTGCAGGATCTGGCCAACCGCTCGCGTGCCCACCAGTCCCCGACCGCCGCGCGCAAGGCGGGCAAGAAGCCGCGCGCCGCGAAGAAGCGCTAAGCGCCACCGGGGCCGTCCTCGGCCGGCCGGGAGCCACCCGCTCCCGACGCACCGCCGAGTTCGCCCTCCCACCGGCGGTACAGCTGGTGCGGCACCCCCGCCGCGTCGAGCACCCGCCCGGCGACGAAGTCCACCAGATCCTGGATGTGCGTCGCCCCCGCGTAGAACGCCGGAGAGGCGGGCAGCACGACCGCGCCCGCCTCGTCCAGGCCCACCAAGTGCTTCAGCGTCTGCCCGTTCAGCGGGGTCTCCCGCACGCAGACGACGAGCCGCCGCCGCTCCTTGAGCGTCACGCTCGCCGAGCGCTGCAGCAGATCCTTCGAGAGCCCGAGCGCCACCCCGGCCACGCACGCCGTGGACGCCGGGACGATCAGCATCCCCTTCGTCGCGTACGACCCGGATGACGGCCCCGCCGCGAGATCACCCGCGGCCCAGTACCGCACGTCGTCCGTGCGCACCCGGAACGTCCCTGGCTTGCCGTCGGCGCCGCGCGCCAGCCACTCGCCGAGGTCGCCCTGCCAGTGCGCGTCCCGGAACGAGATGCCCGTCTCGTCGAGCAGCGTGAGCCGCGAGGCCCGCGACACCACGAGGTCCACGCTCTCCCCCGCGGCGAGCAATCCCCGCAGGACCGAAGCGGCGTACGGCGTACCGGACGCACCGGACACCCCCACGATCCAAGGCCTACGCTGCGTATCTCCTGCATTCACACTGTGAAGCCTATCCATGGGCGCCCGCGCCCGCCCACGGCCCGTCAGACAGTCAGGCCGCGGACGAGCAGGTCGAGCAGGGCGCAGGCGAACAGGGCGATCCCGATGAAGCCGTTGACCTGGAAGAAGGCGCGGTTGAGGCGGGAGAGGTCGTGCGGCCGCACGATGTTGTGTTCGTAGACGAAAGCACCCGCGACGACGACCAGACCGAGCCAGAAGAACGCGCCCGCGCCGGTCTCCAGGGCGTACCAGACGAACAGCGCCGTGGTGACGAAGTGGCAGCCGCGCGCGCCCCAGATGGCCGCCGGGATGCCGAAGCGCGCGGGCACGGACATGACGCCGACCTCGCGGTCGGTGTCCACGTCCTGGCAGGCGTAGATCAGGTCGAAGCCGCCGATCCACACGCCCACCGCGAGCCCCAGGATGACGGCCGTCCACGACCACTCGCCGGTGATCGCGAGCCAGGCGCCGATCGGGCCCATGGCCTGCGCGATGCCGAGGATGGCCTGCGGGAAGTTCGTGAACCGCTTGCCGTACGGATAGACGACCATCGGGATCACCGCGATCGGCGCGAGCGCCAGGCACAGCGGGTTGAGCAGCGCGGCGGAGCCGAGGAACACGACGACCGCGATCAGCGCGCCGGTCCAGGCGGACTTCACGGTGACGGCGCCGGTGACCAGCTCGCGGTGCGCGGTGCGCGGATTGCGGGCGTCGATCTCACGGTCGATGATCCGGTTCGCGGCCATGGCGAACGTACGCAGCCCGACCATGCAGATCGTCACGAGCAGCAGCCGCCCCCAGTGGATGTTCTTGTCCCACTGGAACATCGCGGTCAGGGCGGCGATGTAGGCGAAGGGCAGCGCGAAGACCGAGTGTTCGATCATGACGAGGCGCAGGAACGCCTTGGTGCGGCCGGGCTGCTGCGGCAGTGCGGCGGAAGCGGAACTCACAGGCCGTACTCCCTCCAGCGGCGGTCGACTTTCGCCGCCGTCTCCGGGTCGGACTCGACCATGTCGGGCCAGCCTCCGTCCCGGGTGTAGCCCTCCTCGGGCCACTTCTTCGTCGCGTCGATGCCCGCCTTGCCGCCCCAGAACTGCTGGTACGAGGCGTGGTCGAGGTGGTCGACGGGGCCTTCGACGACGCTCAGGTCACGGGCGTAGTCCGTGTTGCCCAGCGCCCGCCACGCCACCTCGTGCAGATCGTGCACGTCGCAGTCGGAGTCCACGACCACGATCAGCTTGGTCAAGGACATCATGTGCGCGCCCCAGATCGCGTGCATGACCTTCTGGGCGTGCTTCGGGTACTTCTTGTCGATCGCGACGATCGCGCAGTTGTGGAAGCCGCCCGCCTCCGGCAGGTGGTAGTCCACGATGTCCGGCACGATGATCTTGAGGAGGGGGAGGAAGAACCTCTCCGTCGCCCGGCCGAGGGGGCCATCCTCCGTCGGCGGGCGGCCGACCACGATCGACTGGAGCAGCGGCCGCTTGCGCATCGTCACGCAGTCGATGGTCAGCGCCGGGAACGGCTCCTGCGGCGTGTAGAAGCCGGTGTGGTCGCCGAAAGGACCCTCGGGCAGCATCTCGCCGGGCTCCAGCCAGCCCTCGATGACGACCTCCGCCTGCGCGGGCACCTGCAACGGCACCGTCTTGCAGTCGACCATCTCGATGCGCTTGCCCTGGAGGAAGCCCGCGAACAGGTACTCGTCGATGTCGCCGGGCAGCGGGGCGGTGGACGCGTACGTCACGGCGGGCGGGCAGCCGAAGGCGATCGCGACGGGCAGTCGCTCGCCCCTCCTCGCCGCCACCTGGTAGTGGTTCCGGCTGTCCTTGTGGATCTGCCAGTGCATGCCGATGGTGCGCTTGTCGTGACGCTGGAGGCGGTAGAGCCCGAGGTTGCGGACGCCGCTCTCGGGGTCCTTGGTGTGGGTGAGCCCCAGATTGAAGAAGGAGCCACCGTCCTTCGGCCAGGTGAAGAGGGCCGGGAGCCGGTCCAGGTCCACGTCGTCGCCGGTGAGCACGACCTCGTGCACCGGCGCGTCCTTCACCTTCTTCGGCGGTACGTGCGCCATCGCGCCGAGCTTGCCGAAGGCCTCGCGCACGCCGACGAAGCCGTGCGGCAGCTCCGGCTTGAGCAGGCCGCCGATCTTCTCGCCGATCTCGCCGTACGACTTCAGGCCGAGGGCCTTGAGCAGCCGACGGTCCGTGCCGAACACGTTCATCGCAAGGGGCATCGCGCTGCCCTTGACGTTCTCGAACAGCAGCGCCGGGCCGCCCGCCTTCTGCACCCGGTCGACGATCTCGCCGACCTCCAGATACGGGTCGACCTCGGCCTTGATGCGCTTGAGATCGCCCTCGCGCTCCAGGGCCCGGAGCAGAGAGCGGAGATCGTCATAAGCCATGCGGTCAAGTATCGGTCACCGGCTACCCTGGCCAGGTCACCGGGTGCGCCCGGCGCCCGCGCTCCGCTTCCTGGAGGATCTCCCGCGCATGCTCAGGTATCTGCCGTTCCTGCTGGTCCTGGCCGTGTGGATCTACGCCTTCATCGACGTCCTGAACACACCCGAGAAGGAAGTCCGGCATCTGCCGAAGGTGGTGTGGGTCATCATCGTGCTCCTCTTCGGCGAGGTGCTGCTGGGGCCCATCGCCTGGTTCGTCACCGGCAAGAAGCGGGCTTCGGCCGGGCGGGGGGACGGGGGTGGGCGTGGCCGTCGGGGTGACTGGGTCGCCCCCGACGACAACCCCGAGTTCCTCCGCGGCCTGGAGAAGGACCGCGACCCACGCGACGACGCCTGACCGGCGTTCCCCATGGGGGCTCCGCCCCCGCTCCCCCCTTGTCGGCGCTCCGCGCCTCGTCCTCAATCGCCGGACGGGCTGAGATCTAGCCGAGGTCGGCCTGAAGGTGCCGGGCTGTTGGGCTGGTGGTGCCAGTTTGGGCGGGTGGGTGGGGGAGAGCCCGTCCGGCGTTTGAGGACGAGGCGCGAAGCGCCGATTCGGCGGGGGACCGTCCCACCTGAACGGGACACCCACCCCCCACGCGGGCAGCATGAGGGCATGACGATCCCCACGATCGACCTGAGGGCCTGGCTCTCCGGTGACCCGGACGCGCGGACGCGGACGGCCGCCGAGGTCAGGGAAACGGTCGACGAAGCACTCCGCACGGCAGGCTTCCTGCTGGTCAAGGGCCACGGCGTGGACCCCGGCCTACGGACAGCCATCCGCCAGGAAGCCCGCACCTTCTTCCACCTCCCACCCACCACCAAAGAGCGCTACGCGGTGAAGGTCGGCAGCCGCGGCTGGCTGGGCCCGGGCGCGGAGGCCAACAGCTACGCGGAGGGCGCCGCCTCCCCACCCGACCTCAAGGAGTCCTTCTCCTTCGCCGCGGACACCCCCACCGGCGACCCGGAGGTCGACGCGGAGTGGTTCGCCCCCAACACCTGGCCCCGGGAAACCCCGGGCCTGCGCGCCGACGTGGAGACGTACCTCGCCCGCATGCGCGCCCTCTCCGACGCGCTCCTCGAACTCCTCGCCGTCGTCCTCGGCGAACCGGAGGACTTCTTCACCCGGCACACGAACAACCCCACCTGGGGCTTCAACATCAACTGGTACCCCGGCAGGGACGTACTCGGCGAACCGGAGCCGGGCCAGTTCCGCATCGGCCCGCACACGGACTTCGGCACGGTCACGGTCCTCGACCGGCAGGCGGGCCGCGGCGGTCTGCAGGTGTTCACGGACGCCGACGGCTGGCAGGACGCGCCGCACGACCCGGAGGCGTTCACCATCAACGTCGGTGACCTGATGGCGCGTTGGACGTCGGGCCGCTGGCGCTCGGGCCGACACCGTGTGCTCCCGCCCCCGGCGGACGCCCCGGCGGAGGAGCTGATGTCGCTGGTGTACTTCTACGAGTGCGACCCGGGCACGGATGTGCGCGGCACGGACTCGCACGTGTATCTGCGGGCGCAGTTGGACGCGATCACGATGGACTAGCGGGGACGGGCCGAGCGTCCCCCTCGGCCCGCCGGTCCACCACCGGTCAGTCCCCGCGCAGCACCAGTTCGAGCAACCCTGGGAACCGCGCGTCGAACTCCTCCCGCCGCAGCCGGTTGACCCGCCGCGCCCCCTCGTCCCGCTGCTCGACGAGCCCCGCCGCGCGCAGCGCGGCGAAGTGGTGGCTGAGCGCGGCCTTCCCGACGGGCACGTCGAAGCTGCCGCAGGCCCGCGTCCAGTCCCGCGAGGCCGCCAACTCCCGTACGAGATACATCCGTACGGGATCGGCGAGGGCGGCGAGCGCCTCCTGCACGGTGACGTCCGCGAGCCGCGCGTGCACCGGCGCCGCACGATGACCCGCGCCCGACGCCCTCGACGCCCTCGACGCGTCCGGCGCCCCCGTCACGCCCGACGCCCTCTTCGCGCCCGTCGCACCCTTCGCGCTCGCCACGCCGCACCGCCTCCCCGCTCGCCCCCACTTGCCGAGTGTTCGATCCAAACCATACAGTCCCGAGTGTTCAATGCGGATCGAACACCCGGAGGCACCCCCATGCGCGCAGTCCAGCTCCACGAATTCGGCGGCCCCGACGTCCTGCGGGCCGTCACGGCGGACGTCCCCGAGCCGGGCCACGGCCAGGTCACCATCGACGTCGCGTACACCGGCGTGAACTTCGCCGACCTCAAGGCCCGCGCCGAGGGCTACCGCGTGCCGCGGCTGCCGTTCGTGCCGGGCCTGGAGGTGTCAGGGCGGGTCCGGGCGGTGGGCGCGGGCGTCGCGGGCCTCGCCGTGGGACAGCAGGTGGCCGCACTGACGGCGGGCGGCGCCTACGCCGAGGTCGCGCTCGCCGAGGCCACGACCACCTTCCCGCTGCCGCCCGGCGTGGGCCTCCGCACCGCCGCCACCCTGCCCACGGTGCTGCCCACGGCCCACGCCCTGCTGCACGAGGTGGGCAGGGTGCGCGCGGGCGAGACGGTCCTGGTGCAGGGCGCGGCGGGCGGTGTCGGCACCGTGGCCGGGCAGTTGGCGAAGGCGGCGGGGGCCAGGGTGTTCGGGGTGGTGTCGGGCGCGGCGAAGGCCGCGTACGCGCGCGAGCACGGCTACGACGAGGTGTTCGTCGGCGACGGCTTCGCCGAGGCGGCCCGCGCGGCCACCGGCGGCCGGGGCGTGGACCTCGTCCTCGACCCGGTCGGCGGCGACACGTTCCGCGCGGGCCTGGCGGCGCTCGCGGTCTTCGGCCGCCTCGTCTCCTTCGGCAACGCCAGCTCCGCCGAGCCGTGGCGGCTGGGGCAGGCCGAGCTGTACCCGGGGGCGCGGTCGGTGGCCGGTTTCTCGATCCTGACGCTGGCCCAGACGGCGCCCGAGGTCCTGCGGGAGCTCGCCGGGCGCGCCTTCCGCACCGTCGCCGACGGCACCGTGGCGCTGCCGGTCACCGCCGAGTTCCCGCTGGCGGAGGCCGCGCGGGCGCACGAGCTGATGGGCGGCCGCACGACTACGGGCAAGCTGCTGCTGCGCGTCGGCGAGGCGATCGGGGCCGACCGGGTCCACGACGGCCGGGCCCACGGCGACCAGCGGCAGCCGACGACCACCGGCGGCAACTAGTCGTAGCTGCGCCGCAGTTCCTGGAACCGCTCCGAACTCCACGTCGACCAGTCCATCGGCCGCCCGGCCAGCGCCTGCGCCAGGTACTCGAAGTGCTGGTGCCACCCGGCGAGGCAGTCCCGCCGCAGCGAGTCGTCGCCGACCATCTCGTTGGTGAACCGCAGCGCCGTCCGCCCGGTGCCCGCGGGCTCCAGGTGGAACCGGCACCGCCCGTGCAGGTCGACCGTGTACTCGGCGACGACGTCCGGGTCCCACGCGGTGACGTGCCCCGAGTGCGTGGCCGCCGCCGGATCGGGGCCCGGGGACGGAGTCCCCTGATCGGACACAGTGAGCCAGCGCAGCGTCACGGCCCCGCCGAGCCTCGGCTCGAACACGTCGGCGGCGGCGAGCCACCCCGGCAGTCCCTCCGGGGTGGCCACCGCCGCCCACACCTCCTCGACCGGGTGGGGCAGGGTCAGCGTCCAGTGGAGCGTGTGCGTGTCCCCGCGTGTCCGGCTCGTCCCGTGTTCGATGACTTCGCCGCTTCCGGCAGCTTCGTTGCTTTCGGTCATGGGCCAAGACTCACGCACACGCCCCCCGGGGTCACGCACCCGGCGGCGTCCCGCTACGGGCGTTCGCCCGCCTTGTCGACGACCTTCCGCTCCAGGACGGCGGTGTCGGCCAACAGGTCGCCCTTCTTGCCGAACGGCTTGTCCTCCGTCAGGACCTCCCGCTCGCCGAGGTACTGCTTGGTCTTCTCGTCGAAGATCAGCTCCTCGCGCACCCCGTCGTCCTCACGGGCGATGGCGACCCCGTGCCGCCCCTCGGCGTCCACCGCGTCCTCGATCAGCTCGACTCCGGGGATCTTCGACGCGGCGAGATAGAGGGCGGCGGCCTGCTTCGGCGGGATGAGCGATTCGCGGGAGAGATCACCGACGAGCGTGAAGGCCTGCTGGTCCGCGCTCTTCTCGCCGCTGCTCTCCCTGCGCAGCCAGTCGAGCATGTTGACCGGATCGGTCGGCAGCTTCTGGAGGTTGCGGTAGTTGGTGTCGGTCGCGACGAGGGGCAGCTCCGGCTCCATCCGCATGTTCTTGTGGTCGTTCACGGGCTCGTGCAGCAGCCCCGTGTGCCTGCCGTCCACGGACATCCAGATCTCCCGCCGGTGCAGCGGGTCGAGACCCTCGTCGGAGCTGAAGGCGACCTTGCTCTTGATGTAGACGAACTGGTCGTCCCGGACGTTCTTCGGCGCGGGCGAGCGCCGCGCGGCGTCCGCGATGTCCTCCAGCATCTTCACGGTCTCCTTCGACGGCGGTCCGGCCTGGGCCGGTCCGCCGCCGAACGGCGACGCGACGAGGACGCCCGCCGCGACGGCGGCGGCCACCGCGCCCGCGACGAGCGCGGGCCGCAGCCACGGCCTCCGCCGCCGGGGGGCGGGCCCGGGGGCCCCGGAGGTCTCGGTCTCGGTCTGCCGGATCTCGGTCATCAGGTGCTCCTTGAGCAGAAGGTGACGGCCCGGCGGGAGGTCCCGCTCGCTCGGAGACGGGAAGGTCGGGAAGTCGGGTTCGGCTTCGGACTTCATCGGTTTCCCTCCTGGATGGGCCTGACCGCGGTCGCGCGGTCATCTCTCACCTGTCCGCGCCCTTTAGGCGTTTCCATCGCTTTCGCGAGTTTTGTACGGGCCCGGGAGAGCCGCGAACGTACCGTCCCCACCGGAATGCCGAGCGCCACGGCCGCCGCCTCGTACCCGAGCCCCGACCACACGCACAGCGCGAGGACCTCCCGCTCGGCCCGGCGCAGCTTCGCGAGGGCCGTCCGCACGAGGGCGAGTTGCTCGGTGTCGTCGATGCGCCCCGCGACCTCGTCGGCGAAGTCGGCGACGGACTCGTCGCGCGGGAGCCGGGCCATCGCGGCCGTGTGGCGGCGGGCGGCGCGCCGCTGGTTGCGGGTCACGTTCGTGGCGATGCCGAGCAGCCACGGACGCAGTGAGCCGCCGTCGACGTCCACTTTCTCCCGCAGCCGCCACGCCTCCAGGAACGTCAGCGACACGATGTCCTCGGCCGCCGACCAGTCGCCCGTCAGGCGGTAGGCGTGGTTGTAGACGGAGCGGGCATAGGTGTCGAAGAGCTCACCGAAGGCGTCGGGGTCCGAGCCCCGGATCCGTACGCGCGTCTGCCGCCGTTGTGCCGCGAGTTCCCCCTGATTCGTCTCCACGCCCTCTCATCTGTCCATACGGAAGGGGCCGGTTCCCGTGACCCACGTCACGGAAACCGGCCCCTGTCGGCCGCCGGATCAGACCCCGGCGTACGAGTGCTTGCCGCTCACGAAGATGTTGACGCCGTAGTAGTTGAACAGCCAGCAGCCGAAGGCGATCAGGGCCAGGTAGGCGGCCTTGCGGCCCTTCCAGCCGGCCGTGGCGCGGGCGTGCAGGTAGCAGGCGTACGCCACCCACGTGATGAACGACCAGACCTCCTTGGGGTCCCAGCCCCAGTAGCGGCCCCAGGCGTCGCCCGCCCAGATGGCGCCCGCGATGATCGTGAACGTCCACAGCGGGAAGATCGCCGCGTTCATGCGGTACGTGAACTTGTCGAGCGAGGCCGCCGCGGGCAGTCGCTCCATCACGGAGGTCGCGAAGCGGCCGGGCTTCCCGCCGGCCTGCAGCTTGGCCTCGTAGCTGTCCTTGAAGAGGTACGCGCCGGTGGAGACCGCGCCGACGTAGAACGCGGCGCCGCAGAAGATCGCCGTGGACACGTGGATCCACAGCCAGTACGAGTGCAGCGCCGGGACCAGCTGGTCGGACTCGGTGTACAGGACGGTGACCGCGAGGCCGAGGTCGAGGAGGACCGAGGTGATCAGCGGCAGGCCGATCCAGCGGACGTTCTTCTTCAGCGCGAGCAGCGTCAGGAAGACGCCGACGGCCACCGAGGAGAAGGTGATGTTGAACTCGTACATGTTGCCCCACGGGGCACGCTGCACCGACAGGGCGCGGGTGACGACACCGCCCACCTCGATGAGGAAGCCGAGGGCGATGAAGGAGACCGCGATCCGGCCGTAGAGGTCGCCCTGTTCGTCACCGGCGGCGGCACCGGGGCCGTCCGGCACGTCGCGGCTGCCCGCGGCGGCGCGGGTGACGACCTTCGGGGCCTCCTTGGCGGCGGCCTTCGGGCGCTCAAGGGTGGCCGTGCCGCCCTTGGCCCGCACGGTGACGGCAGGAGCCGACGCCTTGGCGGCGGACTCGTCGGCCTGCTCCGACTGCTCGGTGAGCGCGGCGGCCGTACGGGCGACCTTGCTGCGGCTGCCGAACAGCCACTCCGCCATGAGCGCGAAGAAGGCCAGCAGATAGACGCCCATCGCGGAGTAGATCAGCACGTTGCTGATGTGCGCGAGGTTCTCGTTCGGCTCGGCGGCGAGGGTGGTGGCGAGAGTCACTTCTCAGCCCCTTCGGCAGGAACAACATCGGGGGTGGGGTCGGGGTCGGACGGAGTGTCGGCCTCGGGGTCGGTCTTGGCTTCGGCGGGCTCGGGGTCCGCGTCGGGTGCGCTCGGCGCCTGTTCGTGCAGCTGCGCGGCCAGCGCGCCCAGCTCCTCGGGCACCTTGGCGGACTCGCTGCGGCCGAGGCCCGCCATCTCCACGACGGTGACGCCGTCGGCACCCGTCGTGGCCCGCACCCACACGCGGCGGCGCTGGATGAACAGGGATCCGGCGAGGCCCGCGATGGCGGCGATGGCGCCGCCGAGCGCCCAGCTGCTGCCGGGCTCCTGCGAGATCTGGAAGGTCGCCCACTGCTTGAGCTCCTTCTCGAAGGTGATCGACCCGGCGCCGTTCGGCAGCTTCATGGTCTCGCCGATCTTGAGCCGCTTCTTCAGCAGCTCGCCCTTCGCGTCCTTGAACTTCTTCATCTTCCGCGTGTCCAGCTGGTACACGTTCTGCGGAACACCGGAGTCCACACCGAGGCTGCCGTGGTACGCCGACAGCGCGAGCCGCGGATTGAAGGGCGCGGGGAACTGGGAGAACATCTGGCCGTTGCCCTCACCGGCGAAGGTCGGCACGAAGAAGGCGTTGAAGCCCAGCTGTTCCTTCTTGCCGTCCTTGTTGCGGTAGCCGTCGAGGATCTTGATGGCGCCGGTGGCCGTGCCCATCGAGTCGATGGGAAGCAGCGGCACGGAGACCCGCTGGACGACCTTGCCCTTGCCGTCGCGGACGGTGACGGTGGGCGCGTAGCCGTGGCCGATGAGGTAGACCTTCGAGCCGTCGACCTCGAGCGGCTCGTTGACCTCGATGGCCTTCTTCTTCTCCGGCCCGTGGGCGCCCTCGCTGTAGGTGACGTGCGCCTTGTACGTGCGGGCCGTGCCGCGCTCGGGGCCCGACATCTCGTACGAGCCCTCGAAGCGGTCCAGCTTGAAGCTGAAGGGCGCGAGGTCGTCGGTGTCGAAGAGGCTGCCCGACTTGAAGTCGTCGTACTGCGTGAGGGTGTTGGAGAAGCCGTCGCCCTCCATGATCAGCTTGCCGCCCTCGGACTTGAAGAGCTGTCCGGCGGCGAAGGCGAGCAGGAGCACGATGAGCGCGATGTGGAAGGACAGGTTCCCGGCCTCGCGGAGGTAGCCCTTCTCGGCGGCGACGGAGCCGCCGACCTGGTGCGAGCGGAAGCGCCGCTGCTTCAGGAGCCGCTGCGCCGCCTCGTGCACCTCGTCGGGCGTGGCCTCGGTGCGCCACGTCGTGTACGCGGGCAGCCGGGTGAGCCGCTTGGGCGCCGCCGGGGGGCGGCCGCGGAGCTGGCCGACGAACTGCCAGGTGCGCGGCACGATGCAGCCGATGAGCGAGACGAACAGCAGGATGTAGATCGCGGAGAACCACACCGAGCTGTAGACGTGGAACAGGCCCAGCTTGTCGTAGAGCGGCCCGAGCGTGGTGTGGGCCGCCTTGAAGTCCTCGACCTTCAGCGCGTCGGGGTTCTCCTGCGGGATCAGCGAGCCCGGGATCGAGCCGAGGGACAGCAGCAGGAGCAGGAGCAGCGCGACCCGCATGGAGGTCAGCTGCCGCCAGAACCAGCGGATCCAGCCGATGACGCCCAGCGCGGGCATGCCGGGACCGGGCGCGGAGCCCGCGGCGTCGTCGAGGGGGGCGGTGGAGAGCTGGGCGCTCGCGGCGCCGAGTTCGTCCTGGGCGCCGGGCGCGTCCTGCGCGGCGCCGTTCTTGGTGTCGGTCTCGGTCTTGCTCATGGATCAGATCCCCACCGTGAAGCCCCTGGACCAGACTTGCATCTCCTGCACGAGGCCCTCCCAGACACCGGTCAGCATCAGCAGTCCGGTCGCGATCATCATGATGCCGCCGACGCGCATCACCCAGACGTAGTGGCGCTTGACCCAGCCGAAGGCACCGAGCGCCTTGCGGAAGGCGATGGCGGCGAAGATGAAGGGCAGCCCGAGTCCCAGACAGTACGCGACGTTCAGTATGGCGCCGCGGCCGGCGGTCGCCTGGTCGATGGCGAGCGCGTTCACGGACGCGAGCGTCGGGCCCACGCACGGCGCCCAGCCGACGGCGAACAGCGCGCCGATCAGCGGCGCCCCGGCGAGTCCGGTGGCGGGCTTCTTGTGGAAGCGGAACTCGCGCTGCGAGAGCCACGGCATCAGGCCCATGAAGAACAGCCCGAGGGCGATCATCAGGACGCCGAGCACCCTGTTGATGACGCTCTGGTAGTCCTGCAGGTTCTGTCCGAAGTAGCCGAAGAGCGCGCCGGTGGAGACGAAGACGGCGGTGAAGCCGAGTACGAAGAGACCGGCGCCCGCGGCCATCCGTCCGCGCCGGGCGTCGGCGAGGTCGGTGCCGCTGACGCCGGTGACGTAGCTGAGGTAGCCGGGCACGAGCGGCAGCACACAGGGCGAGAAGAACGAGATGAGGCCGCCGAGCAGCGCGATCGGCAGGGCGAGCGCGAGGGTGCCGCTGTAGACCGTCTGGTTCATCTCGCCCGGCTGGGCGGCAAGGGTCAGGAGGGACGCGGAGGTGGACACGGCGCTCACTTCTCCGCGACCAGGGGCTCGACCATCTTGCGCAGCTTCTCCTCGTTGAGGGGCTGCTGGGAGCGCGCCGCGATCTTCCCGTCCCGGTCGATGACGATCGTGGAGGGGATGAACTGCGGGTTCAGCGTGCCCTTGGGGAAGCGCAGCATCAGCTTGCCCATCGGGTCGTACAGGCTCGGGTAGGTGACCTTGTAGTCCTTCTCGAAGGAGATCGCCGGGCCCTTCTCGGGGTCACGGGCGTTGATGCCGACGAACTGGACGTCGTCCTTGGTGTCGGCGGCGACCTTCACGAAGTTCGGTGCCTCGGCGCGGCAGGGCGGGCACCAGGAGCCCCAGACGTTCAGGACGACGACCTTGCCCTTGTAGTCGTCGATGCTGAGCTGCTTGCCGTCGAGGGTCTTGCCGTCGATGGCCGGGGCGTCGTGCCGGTCACCCTGCTTGACGGTGGCGATGCCGTCCTTGCCGGTGACGAAGTTCGTCTTGCCCGAGCCGCCGGAGGTGCCGCCCGAGCCACACGCCGACAGCGTCAGCGCGGCCGCCGCGGCGCCCGCCGCCAGCAGCGTCGCACGACTGCGACGGCTGCGGACGCTTCGGCGGAGGCTGCGGTTCTGGCTGCGGGGGGCGCGGCGGGCGGCACTCATGTGAAAAGTTTCGCATGCCCGTTCCGGGGATCTTCGACGCCCCCCGCAGTAGCGGAAAGTCCCATTTCAGGCCGCGTTGCCGGTGTCCTCGCCCGCGTCGCCCTGACCGGCCGAGGAGCCGCCCGACAGGTAGCTCTTCCAGCCACCGGCCGGCTTCTGGCCGACCTCCAGGCCGCGCAGCTTGGCGAGGACATCCGGCTTCTGCACGTCCAGCCAGTCCACGAACTGCTTGAAGGACACCAGGCGTACGTCCTTCTTCCCGGCCATGCCCTTGAGGGCCTCCTCGACGGCGTCCATGTAGATGCCGCCGTTCCACTCCTCGAAGTGGTTGCCGATGAAGAAGGGCGCCCGGTTGGACTCGTAGGCGCGCTGGAAGCCCTTGAGGTAGGCCTGGGTGGCCTGCTTGCGCCAGCCCGGGTAGTTGGACGGCGGGGCCTTCGTGGAGTTCTTCGACTGGTTGGCGAGGATGTTGTAGTCCATCGAGAGGACCTCGAAGGTGTGGCCGGGGAACGGCACGGCCTGCAGGGGCAGGTCCCAGATGCCCATCTTCTTGTCCGGCCACTTCTGGCGGCCGCCCGGCGAGGAGGCGTCGTAGCGCCAGCCGAGCTTCTTGGCGGTCGGCAGCAGGTTGTCCTGGCCGAGCAGGCAGGGGGTGCGGCCGCCGACGAGTTCCTTCTCGTAGTCGAAGGGCAGCGGCTCCAGGTCCTTCCAGCCGGTGTTGGTGCGCCACTTCGTCACGAACGACTTCGCCTGGTCGATCTCGGACTGCCACTGGGCGGGCGTCCAGTTGGCCACGGAGCCGGTGCCCGCGCAGAAGTGCCCGTTGAAGTGCGTGCCTATCTCATGGCCCTCCAGCCAGGCCTGGCGCACGTACTTCAGGGTGTCCTTGATGTGGCCGTCGGTGAGGTAGCCGATGTCGGAGGCGCCGACGCCGTTGTTCGGCGGCCGGTAGAGCCGCTTCTTGGACTCGGGGAGCAGGTAGAGCCCGGAGAGGAAGAACGTCATCCCCGCGTCGTGCTCCTTCGCCAGCTTCAGGAAGCGCGGGAACAGACCGTTGCCGACCTCACCGGCACCGTCCCAGGAGAAGACGACGAACTGCGGCGGGGTCTCGCCGGGCTCCAGCGGGCGCGGCTTCTCGGGCTGGTTCGGCTGCTTGCCCGTGAAGGCGGTGGAGCCGTCACCGATGGGCTTGGCCGGGCGGCTCGGCGTACCCGGCTTCCCGGCGCCCTTGGCGTTGTCCGCGCCCGATCCCGAGTCGCCGGAACCGGAGCCGCAGGCCGAAAGGCCGATGGCCGCCGCCGCGCCGGCACCCAGGCCGAGCGCGCCCCGGCGACTCAGGGAGGTCCGGCGCATCGCCGGTACTCCGCGTCCCCGGTCCGTGCGGCTGTCGTCGCGCATTCCAACCCCATTCGTCGCGCTTTTGGTCCTCCTGGCTGAAGGACAACCCCTTAGAGGGTGCGACGAAGACCCGGGTTCCGAACAGGAGGGTCAATATGGGGTCTATTACAGAGAAGAGACATTCGGCATCATAGGGTGTTCGCCCAATTACCCGCCGCACACAGCGAACACACAGCCAACGGATAGCGAACACCCGGCGTGACAGAGGCGCCCCGAAAGGGGTGCGGCGATCCGCGGCCCTGAAAGGGGCGCGGGGAACTGCGCGACCAGCCACAACCGGCCCGCAGATTCCCCGCGAATACAAGCCCCCACACCGAGCCCCGTCCTACAGGCACAGCGCCGGCGTCACGCGCCGAATGCCTTGCTCTTCCCCTTCACCGGCTTAGCGCCGGCGAGAAGGTGCTTAGGGACAAGATCCCGGGCAGGTTCCGAGTAACCAACGGACACGATCTTGTCGCCGCGATAGGTGAACGTCGTCAAAGAGGCGAGCGTGCACTGCCGCTTGCGCGGGTCGTGCCAAAGGCGCCTCTTCTCCACGAAGCTGCGCACGATCCAGATCGGCAGCTGATGGCTCACGCACACGGCCTCGTGCCCGCGCGCCGTGTCCTTGGCCGCGTCGAGGGCGCCCATCATCCGCACGACCTGCTCGACGTACGGCTCGCCCCAGGACGGCTTGAACGGGTTGACCAGGTGCTTCCAGTTCTCCGGGTTCTTCAGGGCGCCGTCGCCGACGCCGAAGGTCTTGCCCTCGAAGACGTTGTCGGCCTCGATGAGCCGCCCGTCGGACGCCAGGTCGAGGCCGTGCGCCTTGGCGATGGGGGTCGCGGTCTCCTGCGCCCGGTCCAGGGGGGAGGCCACGACGTGTGTGATGTCCCTGGTGGACAGGTGCTCGGCGACGCGGTCGGCCATCTGCCGGCCGAGGTCGGAGAGGTGGTAGTCGGGAAGGCGGCCGTAGAGGATCCCGTCGGGGTTGTGCACCTCGCCGTGGCGCATCAGGTGGACGACGGTGATCTCACTGCCCGCACTGGTGTTGCCCGCGGTCATGCGGTGGCCTCCGGGGAGTTCGTGGCTTCGGCCGCCGCGCGCGCGGCGGCCGGCAGGGCGGCGGCGACGCGCTCGACGGCACGCTCGTCATGGGCGGTGGAAACGAACCAGGACTCGAAGGCCGACGGCGGCAGATAGACGCCCTGCGACAGCATCGAGTGGAAGAACGCGGTGAAGCGGAACGACTCCTGGGTCTTGGCGTCGTCGTAATTCCGCACCTCACGGTCGGTGAAGAACACGGAGAACATATTGGTGGCGTTCTGCACGCGGTGCGCGACGCCTTCCTTGTTCAGCGCCTCGCTCACCAGGCCGCGCAGTTCGGCGGAGACGGCGTCCACCTTCTCGTACGCCGCGTCGTCAAGGAGGCGCAACTGCGCGAGACCCGCGGCCGTGGCGATGGGATTCCCGGACAGCGTGCCCGCCTGATAAACGGGCCCGACCGGCGCGAGATGCCCCATGACATCGGCGCGGCCACCGAAAGCGGCCGCCGGGAATCCGCCGCCCATGACCTTTCCGAAGGTCATGAGATCGGGCGCCACCCCGTCAACTCCGAACCATCCGGCTTTACTTGTCCGGAATCCGGTCATGACCTCGTCGGAGATGTACAGCGCGCCGTTCTTCGCGCACGCGGACTTCAGGCCCTCGTTGAAGCCGGGGCGCGGCGGCACCACGCCCATGTTCCCGGGCGAGGCCTCCGTGATCACACAGGCGATCTCGCCGGGGTGGGTGTGGAAGGCCTCGTGCACGGCCTCCAGGTCGTTGTACGGCAGGACGATGGTGTCGCCCGCCTGGGCGCCGGTGACGCCCGGCGTGTCCGGCAGGCCGAGGGTCGCGACGCCCGACCCGGCCGCGGCGAGGAGCGCGTCCACGTGCCCGTGATAGCACCCGGCGAACTTGATCACCTTGGCGCGCCCGGTGAAGCCCCGGGCCAGGCGGATGGCGGACATCGTCGCCTCGGTGCCGCTGGAGACGAGGCGGACCTGCTCGACCGGGGCGATCCGGTCGACGATCTCCTCGGCGAGGGCGACCTCGCCCTCGCCCGGCGTGCCGAAGGAGGTGCCGCGGGCGACGGCCTCCTGGACGGCCGCGGTGACCTCGGGACGGGAGTGGCCGAGGATCATGGGTCCCCATGAACACACGAGGTCCACGTACTCGCGGCCATCGGCATCCGTCAGGTACGGACCGGTACCGGACACCATGAAACGGGGCGTACCGCCCACGGCGCGGAAGGCGCGTACGGGCGAGTTCACACCGCCGGGCGTCACGGCCGCCGCACGGTCGAAAAGAGTCTGCGAAACTGGGGCGCTATACGGGAAGCTCACATGAACCATGGTGTCAGAGGGTCCGGACATCGTGGCCGGGCCTCCTGTGCGGCGGTTTTCCACGCTGTCGGCCTCGCCGTGGGGCCGTTGTGCGGAAATCCTGTGGACTGGTGTTTCACCCCACGTTTCGGCGGGTGACCGTGGGGGAGGTCACTGACACGATGATCGGGTTGCGCGGCGGGGTCCGCGCGCTCTAGAAAAGCAGTCGGGTGGAGATATGCAGCGCGGTGGCGGACTGGGCGAGGGGACCGACGGCCTGGGTCCCCGGCGTGCCCGGCGGGGCAAGCACCGGCGAGAGGCAGAGGCGGTCCCGGCACCCGAGCAGCGGACGCCGGACAAGGTGCAGCGTGAGCGGGCGGGAAACAGGAGCGGCGGGGTGGGGGTGACCTACAAATACTTCGGCGCCCCCGACGGCGCCACGGCGGCCCGGGTCCCCATCTCGATGCGCCCCGAGGAACTCGGCGGCGACGAGCTCGGCATGGGCGGCATGTTCACCAAGATCAAGCCGGAGACGATGGCCGCGATGGTCCTCACCGGCATCGAGGGCATACCCCTGCACAAGGTCCCCCCGCTGGAACTGGTCGTGCTCCACCCCGACTACGCCGTCGTCAAGCTCCCCATGACGGTCGTCGACCCGCTGCGCGGCATCGGCGAGGAGTCGGTCGGCGCGGCGGCCTTCATCTGGTCCACGGTCCCCGACCGCGGCGGCCCCAGGGACGCCTTCAACGTGTATCAACTCCTGCACGAGTGGCAGGACTTCTCCCACCGGCTGCATGAGGCCGGGCATCAGCCCTACTGCTTGGTGTGGCCCTGACCTGATCGCTCGGTGTGGCCCTGACCTGCCCCTGTGAGGGCTGACGCCGGGGCTCTCCCCCGGCGCGGTAGTGCTCGGCGAACAGCCGCGCGACGAGTTCACCCCGGCTGGAGACCTCCGCCTTGCCGAAGACGGCCTTCAGGTGGTCGCGCACGGTGTGCGGGGAGATGAACAGCGTCGCCGCGATCTCGGCGGTGGGCAGCCCCCGCGTGACGAGCTGGGTGATCTGCAGCTCGCGCGGCGTCAGACCGTACGCCTCGGCGACGAGGACCGCCCGGTCGGCGGCGGCCGCCGGTTCGATGACGACCGCCACGGGGCCGGGCTGCCCGCCCGGACCGCTGAGGCAGGAGGCGTGGCAGGTCAGCCAGCGGCCGTCGACGGTCCGGATGCGGGTCCTCGCGCCGCCCGTCCGCTCCCGGCCCCGGGCGATCGCGCGGGCCTGCAGAGCGGTGGCGACCAGCCAGATCGGCACCCTCAGACCCAACTGCGAGGGGACGGAGGGGCCTTCGGGGAGCCGTGCGAGGTGCTGCCGTGCCTCCTCGTTGACCGAGGCCGGTTCACCGGAGGGATCGAAGAGCACCAGTCCGGGCGCGGGCGCGTCGGTCCGGCCGTCGGACGCGGACGGGCGGGCGAACCGGCGCAGCCGCGAGGCCAGCGGAGCGGACAGGCCGGCGAGCAAGGTGATCTCGTCCTGGCCGAACGGGGCGCCGTCGCCCATGCGGAACAGGCTGATCACGGCCCAGGGCCGGTCGCCGACCCGCAGGACGGCCCGCAGTTCGTCCCCCACGCCCTGGCTGCCGAGCAGTCGGCGAAAGCGCGCGCTCCGTGCGGGCAGGTCACCGGTGGCCGCGCGCAGGCCGGCCGTCGGCACGGCGGCACGGGCGAGGTCCCGGAACGGCAGGACGTCCTCCTCCAGGAGTTCGCTCTCCCAGTACGCGGCGCAGCCCTCACCGGAGCCGAGGTTCTCCACCAGCATCGGCGCGGTGATGAGACCGGTCTCCGGGTCGGTGGCCGCCCACACCGCCGAGTCGAACGGTACGAGCCGTCGCAACTCGGCGGACGCCCGGCTGAAGAGGTCGTGCGTTCCGGTGGCCCGGTCGGCGCCCGACAGCACCTTGGTGTGAGCGGACAGCACCTCGTCGTGGCGACGCGCAGCGGACATGGAGACACCCCCGTGGTCTGGACGCGGACAAGCGTGCCCGTCCTCCCGTCCCGCACCAACCCCCCGTTCGAGGGGGTCGTTCCCGGGCCGGTCACCGCTCGCGGGGGATGGGGCCCCGCACCGGGACCGGCAAGGCTCGAAGAGGCCGCGGCTTCCATCCGACCGCGGCCCACGACGGGAAGGGGAAGAGCGTGGACATCGCCATCGTCGGAGCGGGTGCCGCCGCGGTCGGCCTGCTGGACACACTGGCAGCCACCGCCGACAGACCGGGGACCATCACGGTGTTCGAGCCGTCCCCGCACCTCTGGCGGGGCCGCCCCTACGGCCCGGACCTGGACACGGTGCTGGTCAACTCGCCACCGGCCCTCATGTCGATCCGCCACTCGGACTTCGGGCACTACGCGGCCTGGCTGGGCCCGCGCGGCACCGCCCACCTCGATGAACGGCTGGGCCAACCGCTGGTCCCGCGCGCGCTCTACGGCGCGTACCTCGCGCACACCGCGGAGACGGCGTCGGCGGCCCTGCGCGCGAACGGCTGGCAGGTCCGCACCGTCACCGGCCGCGTCACCGGCGCCACCCGGCCCGGGGCCCACTGGTCGCTGCGCACCGAGGACGGGCACACGCACGAGGCCGACCACGTGGCCCTGTGCGTGGGCGGGGGAACGCCGCAGGACCACTACGGCCTCGACGGCGCCCCGGGGTACGTGAACGACCCGTATCCGCTGGCCCGCACACTCGAACGGGTCCCGCACAGGAGCGGCGTCACGGTCATCGGGACCGGCCTCACCGCGGTCGACATCGTCGTGTCACTCGCCGCACGCGGCCACACCGGGCCGATCACGCTGCTGTCCCGCAGCGGTGTGCTGCCCCACGTGTGGCAGCGTCCGGTCGGCCACCGGCCGCGACAGATGACCGTCGAGCGGGTGGCGGCGCTGCACCGGGACCACGGCTCCGTCACCCTCGACGACCTCGTCGGGCTGCTGCGCGCCGAACTGGCCGAGGCGGGAGAGGACTTCGACGACCTCGTGGCCGAGCTGCTCGCGACCGGGACCGAGGACCCGGTCCGGCGCCTGCGGAAGCAACTGGCCGCCGTCGACGACCCCAGGCGCGGCCGCCGACTCCTCCAGGAGACGGCGCACAGCGTGGGCCCCTACGCATGGCGACTGCTGTCCGAGCCCGACCGCACACGGCTGCTCCGGCACTTCCGCACGGCGACGAGCGTGGCCTCGCCGATGGTGCCGGTGAACGCCGCCACCCTGATGCGGCTGGCGGACGCCGGGCAGCTCACCGTCGTCGCGGGCGTCCGCAAGATCGAGGCGTCGGACGGCGGGTTCCGGGTGCACGGCAACCACGGGGAAAGCACCTCTGACGTCGTCGTCAACGCCGTGAACCCGCCGCCGCAGGCGATCCCCCGGGCCGCCGGACCGCTGGTCACCGCCCTGCTGGCCGACGGCTCCGCGAAGCTGCACCCGGCCGGCGGACTGGTCCCGGCCGACCCGCGCCTGCACGTGGTGGGGGACCTCGCCGGGGGCGGTTCGTTCCTCACGTCCAGCATCCCGGGCCTGGCGGCCCAGGCCGCCCGGGCCGCGCACGCGATCGTCGCCCCGCATCCCGGTCAGCAACGGCCCCGGTCAGCAACGGTCCCGGTCAGTGACAATCCCGGTCAGTAACAGTCCTGGTCCCGGTCAGGACTTCTTCAGGACCGCCTGCATCACCGCCTTGGCGATCGGCGCGCCCAGCTTGCCGCCCGCGATCTCGGAGCGGGTGATGTCCATGTCCTCGGGGTCGACGAGCACCGCGACCGCCACCGGCGAGGTGCCGTCGGACTGCTTGGCGTAGGACACGAACCACGCGTACGGCCGCTGGTCGCGCACGTTCGAGCCGTGCTGCGCGGTGCCGGGCTTGCCGCCGACGGTGACGCCGTCGATGGCCACCTTGTCGCCGGTGCCGTCGGTGACCGTGTACTCCATCATCTCCTGCACCTTGCGCGCGGTCTCCGGCGAGACGGCCTGCTCCAGCTCCTCGGGCTCGGTCTTCTCGACCGTCGAGAGGTCGGCGCCGCGCAACTCCTCGACCAGGTACGGCTTCATGACCTTGCCGTCGTTGGCGAGGCCCGCGGTGACCATGGCCATCTGGAACGGCGTCGTGGTGACGCTGCCCTGGCCCATGCCGGTCAGCGCCGTCCCGGGCTTGTCCAGCTTCTCCGGATAGCCGCTCGCGGACGTCCGTACGGGCATGAACTGCTCCTCGTTGAAGCCGAACCGCTCCGCCGTCTCCCGCATCTTGTCCTTGCCCGTCCGCAACGCGGCGTCGAGGAAGACGTTGTTGCACGACCACTGCATCGCGGTCTTCATCGACACCTTGTCGCACATGTCGTTCGGCACGACGTTGCCGATCTCCGTCGAGCTCTGCGGCAGCCGGTAGGGGGCCCGCGCACGGGACCGCTCGTTGATGTCGCCGACCGTGCCGTGCTCCAGGGCGGCGGCCGCGGTGAGGATCTTGAAGGTCGAGCCCGGCGGGTACGCCTCGCGGAACGCCCGGTTGTTGAGCGGCTTGGCCTTGTCCTTCCTCAGCTTCTCGAAGGCCTTGCCGTCCTTGCCGGAGATCCCGGAGAACACCGACGGGTCGTACGAGGGCGTGCTCGCGAGCGCCAGGATCTTGCCGGAGCGCGGGTCGATGGCGACCACCGCGCCCTTGGCGTCCAGGTCGGTCAGGCCCTTGTACGCGGCCTTCTGCGCCTTCGGGTCGATGGTCGTGACCACGTCGCCGCCCTTGGGCCGCTCGCCGGTCAGGGTGTCGAGGGGCGAGCCGAGCAGTCTGCTGTCCCTGCCGGTGAGCAGGTCGTTGTGCACGCCCTCCAGGAACGTCTGCCCCTGGGACTGCGAGAAGAAGCCGGTGACCGGCGCGTACATCGGGCCGTCCTTGAAGACCCGCTTGTACTTGAAGTCCGATCCCGGCGTGGTCACGGAACCCGTGACGGCCTCGCCGCCGACGATGATGTCGCCGCGCGGCTGGCCGAAGTCGGCTATCTTCACGCGCCGGTTCTGATCGTGCTCGGCGAGGGTCTCGGCGCTCACGAACTGCACCCAGGTCGCGCGCACGAGGAGGGCGAGGACGAGCAGCCCGCAGAAGACGGCTGCGCGGCGGACGGTCTTGTTCATCGGTCGCTCACGTTCATCGGTCGCTCACGTTCATCGGTCGCTCTCGTTCATCGGTCGCTGCGCTCCTGGTTCTTGGCCGCCCCGTGCGGGGGTCGCGGGCTCTGGTCGGTGAGGAAGCCGAGGACGGTGCCGGTGGTGTCCAGCGCCGTGCTGGCGGGGCCGAAGCCCTTGGGCGGGGTGACGCGCGTTCCGGGCCAGGTGTGACCCGCGTCGCGCACGACGAGGAGTTCGACGGGGACCGTGCCGGGGCCGGGACGCCACACGGTGCGGTCGTAGCCCTTCCGGGACTGCTCGACCGGAGGCTTCGTACGACCGGCCGTGGCAAAGGCCTTGACGCTCGAGCGGGCCGACTTGGTTGCCATGATGGGCTCCTGGCCCTTGGGGGCGGGCCCGGGACGGGCCAGGCCCGTGACCGGACGCACCGGGTCCTTGGCCCCGTAGACGACCATCACCGGCACCGGCCCCGTCGGCCGCACCTCGTCCCGCCCCGTGGGCAACTGCCCCGCGACGGCCACGGCCCCCGCCACCAGCTTCGGCCGGTCCGCCGCCACCCGCAGCGCCATCGAGCCGCCGTTGGAGAACCCCACGACGTACACCCGCCGGGGGTCGGCCCGCTCCGTGCGGACCAGCTTGTCGACCAGGGCCTGCGTGAAGCGCACGTCGGCGTCGGGGTCCGGGCGCTTCCGGGACGGCGCCGCGCCCGCGCCCCACGTCTTGCGCAGGGCCTCCGGGTAGGCGACGAGCATCCCGCGCGCCTTGGCCGCCTCGTTCAGGCCGGACAGTTCGCGCATCTCGGCGGGGTCGGCGCCACGGCCGTGGAAGGCGACGACCAGCGGGCGCGGTCCCGTGCCGGACTTGGCGGGCTTGTGCAGCAGGTAGTCGCGGGTGGTGCCGTCCACGCGCAGCCGCTCGCGGGTGTCGGCGGCGGCCGATGGCTTCGGGGAGTTCGAGGACGTACCGGAGCCGGAGTCGGTGGAGCAGCCCGTGACGAGGGCGAGGCCCACGACGAGGACGCCGGACCAACGGCGCACGGCGCGTCGACGACGTACGCGAGCGGGGGCGGGCCGTACCCAAGAGAGCGAGGTCAGCGAGGTCATGGAGGGAGCAGATCAGCGCCGCACCCCCTATGTCCAAGTTCGATATCACTTACTTATTCATTAATCTGCGATATCGTCGCTGCTCGTGGACCTGATGCGGCACCTGGAGTGCTTTGTGGCTGTTGCGGAAGAGTCACATTTCGGTCGGGCCGCCGAACGCCTCGGCATGGCCCAGCCACCCCTGTCGCAACGCGTCCAGCGCCTGGAGCGCCACCTCGGCGTGCGCCTCTTCGAACGCACCAGCAGACAGGTCACCATCACCAAGGCCGGGACGCTGCTCCTCGACGAGGCCCGCGAACTGCTCGCCCGGTCCGAGGCCCTGCTCGCCACCGCCCGCCGCATCCGCGACGGCGAGAGCGGACTGCTGCGGGCCGCCCTCCCGCCCGACATCGCGGGCGAGACCGTCGCCGCGCTCCTCGCCGACTTCCGCAGCCACCACGCGGGCGTCGAACTGGAACTGCGCGAGCTGACCACCACCCAGCAGCTCGCCCAGCTCACCGCGCACGACCTGGACGTCGGCCTCATCCACCACCCCTGCGACGTCACCGGCCTCGAACTCGGCCCGGTGCTGCGCCGCGAGGTCGGCGTGCTGCTGCCCCGCGGCGCCCCCGCCGCCGCCCTCACCGAGGTCCCCCTCACCGCCCTCACCGGCTACGACCTGGTCCTCTTCCACCGCAGCGCCGCCCCCGCCCTGCACGACGACCTCCTCACCACCTGCGCCCGCGACGGCTACACCCCGACCGCCGTCCGGCACGGCCAGGGCGCCAGCTTCGTGCGCGGCCTGATCCTGTCCTCGCACGCCGTCGCCTTCAGCCCCAAGGACGCCCACCCCGTCCCCCCTGCGGGCACGGAGCCCGACATCGTCTGGCGGCCTCTGGCCGGCGCCCCGCTGGCCTGGCGGCACTCGGTGGCCTGGCCCAAGGGGCGCGGCGACACCGCGGTGGTGGCGTTCGCCGAAGCGGTCACGCGCGCCCTGCACGACACCGCCGCCCTGACCGCCGACGCGCCCCCGCGTCCGCTCCATCTGCGTCCGACCGCGGAGTACTGGCTGTGACCACGACCCCCATCCGTCTCCAGGACGCGTTCACCGAGGCCGGCGTCACGGGCCGACTGCACGCCGTCGACATCGACTCCGGCGCGGAGGTCGGCGTCGGCGCGGACCAGCCCGTCGTCACCGCGAGCGTCCACAAGCTGTGCGTCCTCGTCACGCTGCACGAGCAGGCCGCGGCGGGCCGCCTCGACCTCACCGAGCAGATCGAGTGCCCGCCCACCGACCGCACGTCCGGCCCGACCGGGCTCGCCGCGATGCTCGACCCCGTACGGATGTCCCTGCGCGACGCCGCGTACCTGATGATGGCCGTCAGCGACAACACCGCCGCCGAACTCCTCCTCGGCCGCGTCGGCCTGGACGCCGTCAACGCCACCACGGCCCGCCTCGGCCTCGCCCGCACCCGCGCCGTGCACAGCTTCCGCGAGATGTTCGCCTCCATGCGCGAGGACGCGGGCCCCGGCGGCGCGCAGGCCCTGACCGACCCCTACGTCATCGCCCGCCTGCGCGCCCTCGACCCCGCCCGCACCAACCACAGCACCCCGCGCGACATGACCCGCCTGCTCGGCGCGGTGTGGCGGGACGAGGCCTGCACCCCCGAGCACGGCGCGGCCATGCGCCGCGTCCTCGGCCTCCAGGTCTGGCCGCACCGCCTCGCCGCGGGATTCCCCTTCGACGACGTCCACGTCGCGGGCAAGACCGGCAGCCTGCCGACCGTGCGCAACGAGGTCGGCGTCGTCGAGTACCCCGACGGCGGCCGCTACGCCGTCGCCGTCTTCACCCGCGCCGCCCGCACGGCGGCCACGCTGCCCTCGGCGGACGCGGTCATCGGGACGGCGGCGCGGATCGCGGTGGAGGCGCTGCGGACGCCGTCGCCGTCGTGAGGCGGGCCGGTGGCCGGGTTCAGCTCCAGTGCGGGTCCCGCCCCGTCGCCGCGAGCAGCCGGTCGAAGTCCGAGGCATCCTCGGACACCGCCACCGGCTCGTCGAGGACGCCCATCGCACGGGCCGTGGGGCCCAGCTCGGCGACGGCCGCGCGCAGGGTGTCCACGACGTCCGGTACGCCGCTCGCGGCCTCCTCGTCCGTCCCGTACTCCTGCCCCGTCGCGCGGGCCAGGTCCCAGGCGTGCACCGTCAGATCGAGCAGGACCATCGAACCGACCGTCCGCGCGGGCATGTTCATCGCACCGGTGGTGCCCTCGTCGGCCCCGGGCGCGGACCAGGCGGCGACCACCTTCTCCGTCTGCTCCGCGAACCGCTCCCGCCAGTCGTCGCCCTCGGCCACGTAGTCGGGCGTATCACCGCCGAAGTCGGCGTTCCGCTTGGCGGCCAGCTCCTGGAACTGCACGACGACGTGGAAGAGGTGGTTCACCAGGGCACGCACGTCGTACTCGGCACAGGGCGTGGCCGCGTCGAGGCGGTCGTCGGGCAGGTTCCGCACCACGGGCAGGGCATGCGCGGCGGCGACGGCCAGGAGGTCTCCGGTCTTGTGAGTGGTGTTCATGGGACGACCGTAGACAGCCGGGGCCCGGCCCGTCTTGAACAAACGCGACAGCCCCGCAGAGCGCGTCCGGGGCCGCTGTCGGTACCCCGCCCTACGATCACGCCATGCCCGGCCCCTCCGCCTCTCCCCCTCCGTCCCCCGGCACCCCCCGCCGCGACACCCGGGGCATCGTCGACGCCTCCGGCCTGCTGACCCGCGTACGCTTCCGACGCCACGCGCCCGCCGAGCCGCTCCGCCCCTACCTGGAGCACTACTGGCTGATCGACTGGGACCTCACCGAGCCGTACATGACGCACGTGGTGCCGCACCCGTCGGTGAACGTCGTCTTCCAGGACCTGCCGGGCCGCGCGCCCTTCGGGGAGGTCGCGGGCATCGGCCTCGGCCTGTTCAGCAAGGAGCTGACCGGGCGCGGGCGGGTGTGCGGGGTGCAGTTCCGGCCGGGCGGCTTCCGGCCGTTCGCACCCGGGCTGGCGGTGGCGGAGCTGACGGGGCGGGAGGTGCCCCTGGAGGACGTCTTCGAAGACGTGCGTCCGGACGCGGGTGCGGTGGCCGGGCCGACCGGCGTGGCCGATATGGCCGACGCGGCCGACATGGTCGGCATCTCTGACGCGGCCGACGCGATCCTCGCCCCTGACGACGAGCACGCGCGCGTGGCCGCCCTCGACGCCTTCCTGCTGCGCCACGGCCCCGCCCCCGACCCGCAGGCCGACCTCGCCATGGCCCTCGCCGACCGCATCCGCGCCGACCGCGCGATCCGGCGCGTCGGCGACCTCGCGCGCGAGGCGGGCCTGTCGGTGCGGGCGCTGCAACGACTGTTCTCCGCGTACGTGGGGGTCGGCCCGAAGTGGGTGATCCTGCGCTACCGCATCCACGAGGCCCTGGAGCGCGCGGAGTCTGCGGCGACGGTGGACTGGGCGGACCTCGCGGCGGGGCTCGGGTACGCGGACCAGGCACATCTCGTACGGGACTTCACGGCGACCGTGGGGGTGCCGCCGACGGCGTACGCGGCGGGCTGAGGCGGGGCGGCCCTCAGGACGGCGGGGGGTGCGGCGGCCGTCGACGCGCCGGGCATTGTCAGACCCTCCGCCTACCGTGAGGCCATGGAGAGAACACAGGCTCAGGATGTCCGGCTCGCGCCCTGGTCGGAGGGCGACTTCGAGCTGCTCGTACGGCACAACTCACCCGAGATGACGGCGCACTTGGGCGGCCCCGAGACCCACGAGAAGCTGCTCGACCGCCACCGTCGGTATCTGGGCCTGGACGACGGCCGCGGAGGCCGGATGTTCCGGATCGCGGCGGGCCCCGAGGGGGCGTCGGCGGGCATCGTCGGCTTCTGGGAGACCCACCACAAGGGCGAGGACGTGTGGGAGGCCGGCTGGGGCGTGGTCCCCGAGTTCCAGGGCCACGGCATCGCGGGCACGGCGGTCCGCCTGGTCGTGGCCGAGGCCCGCCGCGAGGCCCGCCACCACCACCTGCACGCGTTCCCCTCCGTGACCAACCCCGCGTCCAACGGCGTGTGCCGCAAGGCGGGCTTCACGCTGCTCGGGGAGGAGGACATGGAGTACCCGAAGGGGCACTGGATGCGGTGCAACGACTGGCGCCTCGACCTGCGCGACCTGACGGACACGGGCGGGCCGGTTCAGAAGTAGTACGAGTCCCCGGTGTCGAGGACAAGCACCGCATGCTCGTTGTTGCGGGGATTGTGGTCGACGGCGCCGCCGTTCCAGACGGTGCCCACCGTCACCGTCACCTCGCGGGGCGCCCCGCGGAGCCGCACCGCGAGGTGCAGCCGCTCACCGCGCGCGCCCGCGGGCAGCGCACCCGTGCGGCACAGCACCCCGCGCTCACCGGACCGCACACAGGTGTCCGGCAGCCGCGTGCCGTCCTCCAGGGGCACCGACCAGACAAGACGGACCGTGGCACCCGGGACGTCGTCCGGGCCGTGGTTCTCCGGCGTCAGGGAGACCGCCGCGAGCCCCCGGGTCATGGCCACCTGCCCGTGGTACGCGACATCCGCCTCCGGCACCGCGTCCACGTCCGCCACGGCGCCCCCGCTCCCCCACAGCACCGCCCCCGCGACCACGGCCCCCACACAGAGCACCCGCACGACTACCTCCACGCCACCGACGCCGATCCCGACGTCCGTCCCGGATCCACGGCGCCGCCGACATCCACACCACCGGCGCCCACACCACCGCCATACATGCCACCCCCCACGGCCCCGGACCCCCCAACCCCCCACATGCCACCCTGTTGACCACACCCGCCCCCACTCCGCCACCGCGTCGCCCCCCCCCCACTCCGCCCCCGCTCCCAAGGCCAACACCGCCCCTCCACCCCGGGCAGGCCGCGCCTATGCTGACCGAGGCAGTACGGAACGCACGTACGGAACGCACGTACGAAACGAACCCCAGGGAGCCCGCATGTCCGCCGCCGCAACGCCCCGCAAGCCCGGCATCGCCATCGTCACGGGCGCCAGCGGCGGCATCGGCGCGGCCACGGCCCGCGGCCTCGCGGCGGCCGGGTACCGGGTCGTCCTGACGGCCCGCCGCAAGGACCGCATCGAGACCCTCGCGGCCGAGCTGACCGACGCCGGGCACAGCGCCACGGCGTACGAGCTCGATGTCACCGACCGCGCGGCCGTCGACACCTTCGCGACCGCCTTCCGCGAGATCGCGGTCCTGGTGAACAACGCGGGCGGCGCGCTCGGCGCCGACCCCGTCTCGACCGGCGACCCGGCGGACTGGCGCCAGATGTACGAGACGAACGTCATCGGCACCCTGAACGTCACCCAGGCCCTGCTCCCGGCCCTCACCGCGAGCGGCGACGGCACCGTGGTCGTCGTCTCCTCCACGGCGGGCCACGGCACGTACGAGGGCGGCGGGGGCTACGTCGCCGCCAAGCACGCCGAGCACGTCCTCGCCGAGACCCTGCGCCTGGAGATCGTCGGCACCCCGGTCCGCGTGATCGAGGTCGCCCCCGGCATGGTCAAGACCGAGGGCTTCGCGCTCACCCGCTTCGGCGGCGACGCGGACAAGGCCGCGAAGGTCTACGCGGGCGTGGCCGAGCCCCTCACCGCCGACGACGTGGCGGACACGATCACCTGGGCGGTCACCCGCCCGCCCCACGTCAACATCGACCTCCTCGTGGTCCGCCCCCGCGCCCAGGCGTCCAACACGAAGGTCCACCGGGAGCAGTGATGACCTACGCCGCCGACGACCCCGGCACCCCCGGCGGCTCGCCCGACTCCCCGGACCCCCTGGACCGCCTCATCCACGAACAGGAGTCCCGCCAACTCGCCCAGGAGAAGAAGAACGAACGCCTGGTGTGGTGGTACCTGGCGTACTTCCTCTTCGGCATCCACATCGTGGCGTTCATCATGATCTACGCGGTCATGCACGCGGAGTAGACGTCCCGCCTTCACCAGCACCCCGCCCCGGCCCGAACGCGAGTCACCCACACCGGTGAACGCGTCCTATCGCCATGCGAGTTGATGTCCGGCCTGCCTAGGCTCAAGCCGACAACATCAAACAGACGGCCCCCAGCCGGGCGGCATCCCGGACCGAGGGCCTGACCAAACAGGAAGGCTCACTTCCTCATGGCTGAACACGAGCCTAGCGGTCACCGGTTCATGGACCTCGAAGTCCCCGAGTACGCGTACATGTTCGGGTTCTTGCAGATGGATGGGCATCTCTCTGCGACGACACGGGACAGAGGGAGGCTGGCCTTGGAGATCAGCGCCTGTGACTCCGCGATTCTGTACGAGTTCCAGCGCTTGACGCCCTATAACAGCACCATCAGCGAACGGACCCGCTCCACCAACTTCGCCGAGACCCATACTTCGGCCATCTGGAACCTGCACTCCCTCGAGGCCAGGACAACGGTCAACCGACTCGGCCTGCCCTACGGCCGCAAGTCCAAAGTGGTAGGTCCACCAAGTGTCGCGTTCTCCCAACGCGACTACGTCCGCGGAATCGTCGACGCTGACGGCTCGATCGGCTATACGGGCCAGGGCCTACCGTTCGTCTCACTCACGACAGCCAGTACCGCCGTAGCCCGCTACTTCAGCCAACACGCCCATGCACTCACGGGTGCTGAGCGCACTTTGACCCGTAACGCGCGCGACGGCGTCTACAACGTCCTCTACGTCACAGAAACGGCACAGGCACTGGCGGCGGATCTCTACTACCCGGATTGTTTGGCACTCGAGCGCAAACAGTCCTCAGCCACGTCCGTCCTGAGCTGGACCCGCCCCGCAGGCTCGAAAGTGAAGCCACCGCGTATCCGCTGGACACCCGAAATGGACAGGAGGCTGCTGGCAGCGCCAACGATCAAGCACGCCGCATCAGAGTTGGGCTATTCCTTAAGCGCGTGCCAAGTGCGCCGCTGGAAGCTTCGCAACGGACTGGTTCAGCAACCCGACTGACATGGGTGGGTGAGGGCACCGGTTTCGGCTGCCCTCACCCAGGCGGTCAGCCCTTGACGCAGATGACCTGCTTCAGCTTGGCCACGGCCTCGACGAGGTCGCGCTGGCTCTCCATAACCCGCTCGATCGACTTGTACGCAGCCGGAATCTCATCCAGGACGCCCGAGTCCTTGCGGCACTCCACGCCTCGGGTCTGCTCTTCCAGATCCTGCACCGTGAAGCGGCGCTTCGCGGCATTGCGGCTCATCCGCCGCCCCGCACCATGCGACGCGGAGTTGAAGGCCGCCTCATTGCCGAGACCTTTCACGATGTACGAGCTGGTGCCCATCGAGCCGGGGATGATGCCGTAGTCACCGGAGCCCGCGCGGATCGCCCCCTTACGGGTGACCAGCAGGTCCATGCCGTCGTACCGCTCCTCCGCCACGTAGTTGTGGTGGCAGGAGATCTCTTGCTCGAAGCTCGGCGCGGCCTTCTTGAACTCTTTGCGAACCACGTCCTTGAAGAGCGCCATCATAAGCGCGCGGTTGTGCTTCGCGTACTCCTGCGCCCAGTACAAGTCGTTCCGGTAGGCCGCCATCTGCGGGGTGTCCGCAACGAACACCGCCAGGTCACGGTCCACCAGGCCCTGGTTGTGCGGCAGGTCGCGGGCCACACCGATGTGATGCTCCGCCAGCTCCTTACCGATGTTCCGCGATCCGGAGTGCAGCATCAGCCAGACCGAACCAGACTCATCGAGACAAAACTCGATCATATGATTTCCGGACCCAAGCGTTCCCATCTGCTTGACGGCCCGCTCCTGACGGAACTTGACCGAATCCGCCACCCCGTCGAACCGCCCCCAGAAGTCGTCCCACCCTCCGGTCGGCACCCCGTGGAACTTCCCCGGCTCGACGGGGTCCTCATGCATCCCCCGCCCCACCGGAATGGCCTGCTCGATCTTCGACCGCAGTCGCGACAGGTCGTCCGGCAGATCGGCGGCCGTCAACGACGTCTTCACCGCCGACATCCCGCAGCCGATGTCGACGCCGACCGCCGCCGGGCACACCGCACCCTGCATGGCGATCACGGAGCCGACCGTCGCGCCCTTGCCGAAGTGGACGTCCGGCATGACGGCCAGGCCCTTGATCCACGGCAGCGTGGCGACGTTGCGCAGCTGCTGCATCGCGGCGCCCTCGACCGTCTTGGGGTCCGCCCACATCCGGATGGGAACGTTCGCCCCGGGCATCTCTACGTACGACATAGCTTCCTCTTTCCCCCGTACAACAACAAAAGACTTGAAGCGCAAATACCGGTGCCAAGGTCGACGTATGGGATAACGGACCGGCATCCACAGCGGCGCGTGCGATACACATTGTGTCCACCGGCCGTCCGTCGGCGGCAACCGAATAACCAGGCCGGACAGGCCCGGTGGCGCGGCCCGCACGGGTCGGCCGGACCCGTCCACGTCGAGAGGAGCCAGCACGGTGCAGCGGAGGGTCTACGTACCGGGCACGGCCGCGCTCCTCGTGGCGCTGCTCGCCGGCTGCACCGGCAGCTCGGGGACCGGCGCGGGTGACGACGGCAAGTCGGGCGACTCCGGCAGTTCCACGGCGGCGGCCGAGCCCGGGAAGTACCGCACGCTGCCCGAGCCCTGCGGTGCGGTCGACAACTCGACGCTCGACGCGATGCTGCCGGGCATTCAGGACATCGAGGACACCAAGCAGCGAGAGAGGGCGTACGCAGGCTCCGCGACGGTGACGTATGACACCGACCGGCGTGTGGGTTGCCGCTGGAAGGTCGAGTCGGCGGACGCGACCCATCATCTGCTCGTCGACTTCGAGCGGGTGGTGTCGTACGACGGGACGGTCAGCGACGAGACCCGGGCGCAGGAGCTGTACCGGTCGAAGCTCCGGGAGGCGGGGATTCCGGAGCCGCCGTCCTCGGGGTCGGGCGAGGACGACGACACGGAGGAGCCGGAGGGGTCGGGGGGTTCCGGGGAGTCCGGGGATTCCGATGCCCCCAAGGGGACCGGCAAGCCGGGCGGCTCGGACAAATCAGATGGACCGGATGACTCAGACGGCTCCCCGCGTGCCCAGGGCGCCCCGGCCGCCGCCCACGCCTCCGCCAAGAAGGGCGACGGCGCCGCGGCGGACGACGAGCCCGACGGCGGTGGGGCCGTGGCGGAGGAGAACACCCCCGCCGGGTACGAGCCGCGCACCCTGGACGACCTCGGCGACGAGGCGTTCCTGAACGACGTGCTGACCACCGCCGCGTCGGCGACGCGGCAGCGCACCGTGACTGTGGTGTTCCGCACGTCGAATGTGATCGTGACGGTGGAGTACGACGAGCAGCCGGCCCGTAGGACCGAGGTCCCGGACTCCAAGGAAATGCAGGACAACGCGCGCGAACTGGCGGAAAACCTGGTGGACAGGTTCGACGGCTGAGGGCCGTTTCGGGGGTGTGCGGGCTCGCCGGAAGCCGGGTCACCCGCGTCGCACACCGCGTACGGTGGCTCAACGACCCCATGGAACGGCACGGCCGCCGAGAGCGAACACGAGTGAAGGAACCATGCACCGACCCGCACAGCGACAGCGTCAGCGACTCACCCGCGTTCTGGTGGGCGCGGCAGCCGTACCGGTGATCCTTTTCGCCTCCGCCTGCAGCGGCGACTCCGGTTCGGACGGGGACAAGAAGGACTCGGGCGCCGAGTCGTCGGCGTCTGCGTCCGGTGGCGCGGACGGTGCCGCCGACAAGCCCGCGACGGTGGAGAAGGCCGCGTTCGCCAAGCTGCCCGAGCCTTGCGCCACGCTCTCCAAGAAGACTCTCGGGGATCTTGTCCCGGCCACGAAGAACAAGGCGGGCAAGACGGGCACGTCGGACGATGTGTCCACGCGCGGCAACTGCACGTGGGACAGCCTGGACAACAACGGCGTCGACGGCTCCCAGTTCCGTTGGCTGCGTGTCTCGCTGAACCGCTTCGAGTCCGACCAGTCGCTCGGCAGCGGCGCCAAGCGTGCCCAGGGCAACTTCACCAAGCAGGTCACCGACGCCCAGGCGGCCAAGGACGCCAAGGGCGTCAAGACCACTCCGGTGCCGGGCGTGGGTGACCAGGCGACGCTGGTCAGCTATGACGTCAAGAAGGAGAAGGACACCTTCAAGCAGCAGACGCTCGTGGCCCGCGTGGAGAACGCCGTCGTCACGGTCGACTACAACGGCGCGGGCCTCGCCGGCGACAAGTCCCCCGACGAGGCGGCCCTCGCCAAGGACACCCAGAAGGCCGCCAAGGAGGCGGTCGCGGCGGTGGCGGCGGCGAACAAGGCGGGCGGCGCGGGCGGCACGGACAAGTCCTCCGGCACCCCCAAGGGCGACAAGGACGACAATTCCAAGGACGGCTCCGGCGCGAAGCCGAAGTCCGACGCGAAGCCCAAGAGCGAGTAGTCCGACTCTTCGCATACGCGCGCGGGGTCACCTCAACTCGCCCCGCGCGCGCAGGAGTTACCGGAGCCCGGCCGCCCAGGCGGCCGGGCTCCTGCTGTGTCCGCCCACACGCCGGCTGCCGTACCGGCACACGGGGGCACTCGTGCGGGTGACTGCGGCCTCTCGGCGCCAGCCAGCCACTTGCGCCACGGACGCATACCTGACGTCACGTCAGGCATCTGTCGACCTAAACGCCCTGATTGCTTTCGATTTGATCACTTGAAGTGCAAAACATGATCAAATAAGGCGCCGAAATCTCACTCGATGTCGCGTATGCCCCATAGCCACCACTCGGTAACCGTGTGGTGGCTACATACAGTTCCCTCCTGGTTCCGTCTTCAGGGAACTCTCATATGCGCGTCGGGAGGGGGGCTGCGCGGTGGCGCCCTTCCCTCGCGGCGACGCGTCAACGAGCGAGGAAAGCAAGGAGATTCCGTTGCCCACCGACACCCGTTCGCGGAGGGTCCGCCGAGGCATCGCGGCGATGACCGGGCTTGCGGCGGCCGTACTGATCGCTACTCCAGCGGCAGCCGATGAGACCGACAACCTGTACAGCCCACAGGCGTGCAAGAGCCCGCACGTCTCGAAGTTCAAGTTCCACATCTTCTACAACTCCGGGCAGAACGGCTCGTACCGCAACATCGGTTACAGCATCTTCGACTTCAACAACGCGCCGGACGGAGTGGTGGGCGCGCAGTCGGCGCTCACCTTCTGCGTCAAGAACGGTGCGAGCGCCCCTTGGCCGGGATCCGGGCTGAAGGTCAAGAACCACGCCGCGTCGGGCGAGAACGAGCACCACAAGTACAAGGCCCGGGTGTACGTCAACAGCGGCTACAAGGGCGCGCAGGACGTGATGGCCCCATATCAGCACATCGACCAATTCCGGCACGTCCACAACAACAACGCCTCGTTCAGGTGGACCAGCAAGTGACCGAGCAGCAGAGGGGAACAACGAGGATGCGGCTGACGGCGAAGGCAGCGGCTCCGGTAACGGCTCTCGTGCTGGCAGCCGGGGCGGGCACCGCCTACTACTTCTCCGGTGGTCCGGAGAGCGCTGCGGGCAACGACTCCGACATGTACCAGACCGCCACGCCGGGCAAGGTCGCGCAAGCCTACGTGGGCTCCCCGGACAACCCAGCGACCTGGCGCCTGCCCGTCGAGGCGTACATGCCCACCTCGACCCAGGCGCGCGTGGTGTCCCAGTCCCGGGACCAGCTGCTCGACCAGTGCATGAGCGCCGCGGGCTACGACTCCTGGAAGCCGGCCCCCGACCTGCCGGAGCTCGGCGGCAAGACGCTCACCGACTGGCGCTACGGCGTCCACGACGCGCGGCTCTCCGCCGAGCGCGGCTACCACCCCGCCGCGGGCGAGCAGGAGGCGTACGACAAGGCGATGGAAGCCGGAGCGGTCGACGAGTCCGGTGCCGACGACGCCACGCTGCGGCGCTGTGTGGAGAACGTGGACGGAAAGGTCCCCGACACGCAGCCTCCGGCCATCGTCCAGGAGATCAGCGGCAAGTCGTTCCAGAGGTCCCAGAAGGCGCCCGAGGTCGTCGATGTCTTCGCCAAGTGGTCGTCCTGCATGAAGGACAAGGGCCATGGCGGGTACAAGCGACCGCTCGACGCCAGTGACGACCCTCGCTTCACCGACCCCGACAAGGTGACGGACCGGGAGATCGCGACGGCCAAGGCCGACATCGCCTGCCGCGACACGTACGACGTGGCCCGGACGTGGTTCGACACCGAATCGAAGATCCAGCGGGACGAGATCGCCAAGCACTTGAAGGACTTCGACAAGGCCGCCGAGGCGACCAGGGATGCGGTCGCCAAGGCGAAGGAAGCCTGACCGGGTCCCGCTCACATCACCATCGCAAGGAACGTTTTGATACGTCGTCACCGCGTGTCGAGGCGTCTGCGCACACCTCTGCTCATCACCACGGCCATGCTGGTCGCGAGCGGACCCCTGGTGTCGCAGGCCCTCGCCGTAGAACCCCAACTCCCCACCCCCGCACCGAGGAAGGGGTCGGAGCCTGAAGCACAGTCCCCGGACAAGCCCGGCTCGGGCCGGGTCCCGAGCCCGGACGCCAACCTCGGCAAGGACTGGAAGAAGAGCCAGGACCGGGCCGTCACCGCCGCCGCCGACGCGGACGGTCTGCGTATCCTCACCGCCGAGTCGAGCAAGGCGTACAGCTGGAAGACGGCCGCCGTCCTCAGTGAGCCGGGCATCCCGGCCGACTCGTGGATCGGCAACCAGTGCGCCATGGACGACTCCCATGTCGCCGCCGTGTACGCCCCGCGTGCCTTCACGAACAAGCCCAACCTGATGCAGGGCGGCGCGTTCACGGCGATCGTGAACACCAGGACGGGCGCGGTGACGAAGCTGCCGTTCACCGCCACGCTCGCCTACTTCGACCCCACCTGCAACACCATCACGCACACCGCCGCCTTCACCCAGTACCGCGACATGAACGACGTGTCGCAGGTGAAGACGCGAGTCATGACGGTGGACACGTCCGGAAAGACGGTCGCGACGACAGGCGAGCTGCGCGGGCAGGTGTCGTCGGCAGCCCCGGTCAAGGACGGTGTCGTCGCCGGTCTCGGCCGCGATCTCGTGCACGTCAGCGACGAGGGAAAAGTGCGCAGGCTCGCTCAGGGCGACAGCGTCCCCTTCGACATCCGCCCCCTGGCGGGCGGCCGGGTCGGCTTCGTGGACCGCAAGGGCACGAAGACGGCGCAGGCGAAGGTGTACGGCGGTGAAGGCAAGCCGCGCACCATCGCCACCGGGCGCCTCGGCGACCTTGACCTCGCGCCCGGCGCACAGGGCCGTACTTTCCTCACCGGTGACGCCAAGGACGTCAAGGTGGCGGAGAGCGGCATCACGAAGATCGACGCTCCTGCCGACACCAGCGTCTCCTCCCACGGCCGCTTGGCCGTCGAGCCCGTCCTCACCCCCGGAGTCCGTGCCGGTCTGACGCGTATCAGGGCTGCAGGGAAGGGCTTCGACAAGGCCGAGGAGCCGCAGGCCGGAGTGCGGGCCCGCACCGGCAAGGCTCCCGGGACGGCCGACGACGCGGCGATCAAGGTGACGTCCACTGCCACCACGACAGGCAAGAAGGTCGAACAGTACGTCGCCTCGGCGCAGCCGGGCACAGGCGACGGCTCCTCCCCCGCTCTGACCGGCAGCGCCAAGCCGCGCACACTGACCCGCGCGGCCGCGGCCACCCCCTCACCCGTCTCCCACGACCCCCGTGACACCGACCGGTGGTGCGCGGTCTCTCGCAACGACATGAAGGCACAGGCGCTCCAGCCGACGCCGAACCAGGTCGAGTGGGCCGTGGACATGGCCGTACGCGGGGAACTGCGCGCCAAGTGGCTGCGCCAGGGCGGCTACCGCAGCCAGGCCGGGCTCGGCACGATCGACCCGCAGGGCCTCTTCCCGCGGCCGAAGCTGAACGGCGGCGGCCACATCCCTGCCAATGTCCTGCTCGGCGTCATGGCGCAGGAGTCCAACCTGTGGCAGGCCGAGAACGGCGCGGTGCCCGGGCAGATGGGCAACCCGCTGGCAGCCGTGGACGGTTACTACGGCCACAACGCCAAGGACACCGTCTTCGGCTACTGGCGCATCAACTGGAAGAAGTCCGACTGCGGTTACGGCGTCGGTCAGGTCACCGACGGCATGCGCCTGTCCGGACACGAGAAGAAGGGCGAGACGAGCAGCACCGACCCGAAGGCGCAGAAGCTCCTCGCGATCGACTACGCCTCCAACGTCGCTGCCTCGATGAAGATCCTGGCCGACAAGTGGAACGAGGTCCACACCAAGGGGCAGAAGATCACGGTGAACAATGACGACCCGTCCCGGGTGGAGAACTGGTTCACCGCGGCCTGGAACTACAACCTCGGTTTCAATCCGAAGTCGGAGGCCAAGAAGCACGGCGGGCACTGGGGCCTCGGCTGGTACAACAACCCGGCGAACCCCATGTACAAGAAGGGCGCCTGGGACCACCCGTTCATGGATGTCAGCGTCAATCCGAACAACATCCGGGACGCGGCGAATCCGCAGAACTGGCCGTATGAGGAGAAGGTGATGGGCTGGGCCGCCTGGTCCATGGACACCGGCCTGTCGTATTCCACGGACGGCCGTCAGGACTGGCCGGGCGAGTCCGGGTTCGCCTCGGCCGGTTTCCGTCCCGCCTGGTGGGACACGTCCGCTGCTCGTTCCCGGGTAAGCCCGCCGCTGGATGCCTTCTGCAACAAGAAGAACGGCTGCGACACGTCGAGCCCGCCGGACTGCCCGGACGCGAAGTGCTACGAGAAGTACTGGTGGAACCAGGAGAACGTCACGTGGAAGTCCGACTGCGACCAGACGTGCGGGAACGAGGACATCAAGTACAAGACCCTGATCTCCGAGCCCGGACGCGGACACCGGCTGAAGTACGGGGAGCCGGTGTGCGGCAACGCCCCGAAGAACGCCGACGTCGTGGCGTCCGTCCCTGACGGCACGGAGTCCTGGTCGTCGTGCGGGAAGGTGTCATCGAAGGGGAAGTTCCAGTTCACCTTCTACCCCGACGGGGACAAGCACTACGAAGCGAAGGCCGATCTGCATTCGATCGGCGGCGGCCATGGCGGCCACTTCTGGTACACCCACACCCGCGATGAGGAGTCCCACCTCGGCGGCCCCGGCAACCGGATGACGATCAAAGGCAAGTGGACGCTCGGGCACGAGCTCAACTGGGCGCGCGTGCTGGTGCACCTGCCCGACACCGGCGCACAGACCCGGCAGGCCGCCTACGTCGTCCGCAACTCCGACTCCAAGAGCCCGAAGCGCCATGTGCTCCAGCGCGCCGGCGGCTGGGTGAGTCTCGGCACGTTCCACTTCACGGGAACGCCGGAGGTCGAGCTGTCCAACACCACCAAGGACGGGACAGCGGACGAGGACATCGCCTGGGGCTCGATCGCCTTCCAGTCGCTGCCGGGCAAGCCGAAGGACTCCGTCGTCGCCATGGGCGACTCGTACTCCTCGGGTGAGGGCGCGACGGAATCCGGTGGAAAGGACTACTTCTCCGAGACGGACTACAAGAACAAGCTGACCGACAAGACCACGGACAAGTGCCACCGTTCGAAGCTTGCCTGGTCCCGGCAGGCGTCCCTGCCCGGGGCCTCGAAGTCCATCGGCAAACTGGCCGACAGCTTCGACCCGCAGCTGGACTACCACTTCGTGGCCTGTTCCGGAGCACGCACCTACGACATGCTCCAGGACGGCCAGTCCAGCGAGGTGCCACAGGTCGATGCCGGGTACCTGGACCAGAACACCAGCCTGGTCACACTCAGCATCGGCGGCAATGACGCACGCTTCGCGGACGTCATCACGAAGTGCATCGACCTTCCCCTGCCGTCCCTGAAGAATTGTCAGGCGGCCACGATCGGGAACGTCGATCCGGCCACCGGCGACGATCTGCCCGGGAATACTGACCGGCTGGACAAGTGGGCACCGAAGTGGCTGCACGACTCGGTGCGGCCACAGATCGTCAAGGTGCTCAACAAGGTCCATTCCAAGGCTCCGAACGCGAAGGTCGTCCTGATGGGCTACCCGCGGCTCCTGGAGCACGACGGGTCCTGCATCCCGTCCATGGAAAACACCGAGGGCCAGTTCGTGAACACGGTGGCCGACACGCTCGCCGATGAGATGAAGGGCGCCACTTCCGACGCGGGATCGTGGGCGGTCTTCTCCGACCCGCGCGACGAGTTCGCCGGGAAGGCCATCTGCGGCGACCCGGAAACTGTCCACGGCATCGTCATGTTTGGCCGGTCGCAGGCGGACAACGATCCGCTTGCCCCGTCGATGCAGTCCTTCCACCCCAAGCCCGCCGGAGCTCGCCTGTACGCGGACTCTCTGGAGCACACGCTCCAGGGCAAGGGCTGACCGCATTTCTGGCCGGGGGTCTGAGCACGTACATCCGCTCAGGCCCCCGGTTTCCGCACAGAGGGAAAATCACCGGTATGAAGTTCGCTCCACGTCGAAATGACGGGAAGCTGGCCGTCGTCGTGGCCGTCGTCGACATCGTGATCGTGCTCTACGCGGGCTCCGGCTACGTCCTGTCCGGGTTGTCCTTCGGGGCTCCGAGCCCGCGGGAGGTGCAGGACGCGGCGGCCGAGCGCGAGAGCATTCTGTGGTTCCTGGCTTGGCTGACGGGCGGGGGAATCTGCCTTGCCTCGGTGTTCCGGTGCTGGCGGACGGCCGTGACCCACCTGGTCCTCGTCGGGCTGCCGTTGCTGGTGGGCCTGGGGTTCGAAGTGGCGAACCCGCGCTAGACCGGCGGCACCGGCCGGGTCGACTTGCCCGGTGACGACGTACCGGGACACACGCTCCCGCACGCGTGTGCCAGGCTATCGGTCGCAACACACCGAACAGGGAGGGGTTCGCGGGTGGCCGCGATGCAGCTGACACGTACGCACCGGATACTCATCGGGGTCGTCGTCTTCGGTGCGGTGGTCATCGCCGGGATCGGTTTCGCGGGGTCGTACGCGGCCGTGCGGGAGCTGGCCGAGAAGAAGGGCTTCGGCACCTTCTCGATGGTCTTCCCCATCGGCATCGACGCGGGCATCTGCGTCCTGCTGGCGCTCGACCTCCTGCTGACCTGGATCCGGATCCCCTTCCCGCTGCTCCGTCAGACGGCGTGGCTGCTGACGGCGGCCACCATCGCCTTCAACGGCGCGGCGGCCTGGCCCGACCCGCTGGGCGTGGGCATGCACGCGGTCATCCCGGTGCTCTTCGTGGTCGCGGTCGAGGCGGCCCGGCACGCGATCGGGCGGATCGCCGACATCACGGCCGACAAGCACATGGAGGGCGTGCGCATGACGCGCTGGCTGCTCTCCCCCGTGCCGACGTTCCTGCTGTGGCGCCGCATGAAGCTGTGGGAGCTGCGCTCCTACGACCAGGTGATCAAGCTGGAGCAGGAGCGCCTGGTCTACCAGGCCCGCCTGCGCTCCCGCTTCGGCCGCGGCTGGCGCCGCAAGGCCCCGGTGGAGTCCCTGATGCCGCTGCGCCTGGCCCGCTACGGCGTCCCGCTCGCGGAGACGGCCCCCGCGGGCCTCGCGGCGGCCGGCATCGAACCGCCCGTCCTGCCGCCCGTCCAGGCCGCCCAGCAGCCGGAGCTGACGAAGGCCGAGCCGGTCGCGGCCGGGCTGCCCCAGCCGGAGTCCGCGCAGCGGGAGTTGCCCCAGGCTCAGCTCGCCGCCTCGGCCGCCCCCGTCGCCCTCGTCAAGGACCCGGCGGCCGGGCCCACCCCGGAAGCCGCACCGGAAGCCGCCCCGGAAGCCACCCCCGAGCCCGCCCCGCAGCCCCCGGCCAACCACGCCAGCCCCTGGTTCGCCGCCCAGCACCCGCCGCAGTCCCACCCCGGTGAGGGCCCAGTGTCGTACGACCCGGAGGCCCCGTACGACGAGTGGTACGAGGAGCAGGCCCAGCGGCAGGGCCACGGGCAGCAGGGCTACGACGAGCAACTGGCGTACGAGCAGCAGCAGTACGCCGACCAGCAGGCCTATGACCAGCAGGTCTACGAGCAGCAGCTCTACGAACAGCAGCTCTACGAACAGCAGGCACACGCTCAGCAGGCGCAGCAGCCTCACGACCAGCGGGCCGACGTGATCGACGACGGCTCCGGCTTCCGCGTCCCTGCGGGCCCCGGCCGCACCCGCCCCCTCGCGGGCGGCGCCCATCTGATCCCCGGCCCGCGCGAGGAGCAGGCCCCCGAGCCCGCGCCCGAGCCGGAGCCCCTGCCCGAGCCCGCCGCGGCGGAGAGCGCCGGCCTGCCGGACGACATGACCCGCGAGGAGGCGTACTTCAACGCCTTCCGCAAGTACGTGAGCGAGATGGGCGACTACCCCAACGCCCGCCAGTTCAGCCTGTACCTGGAGGACCTCTACGGCGTGAAGGGCCAGTCCGGCGGCCCCCTCACCGAGAGCACCCTGCGCCCGTACCTGCGCGGCTTCCGTGACCGCTACCAGCGCTCGCTCGACGAGGACGCCGAGCACATCGCGTAGCGGTCGGCGGTCAGGACGCCTTGGGCGGCACGACGTTGCGCTCGGTGCCGAGCCTGGTGCTGGTGTCGGCGTAGAGGGTGACCTCGCCGTCGCTCCAGCGGACGATCAGGTCGTCGGGGTGGCCGTTGGCGTTGTAGTTGCCCGCGGTCATCGCCTCGGCGTGCTTCCAGAGGGCGTTGGGTGCCTGCATCTGGGTCTCCTTGCCGAGGCCGGTGGTGTTCACGTCCTGGTAGAGGGTGCGTTCGCCGTCGGTCCAGCGGACGATGATGTCCCAGTTGTCGTTTCCGGTGAAGTCGCCGCTGGTGAGGAGGGTGGCGTGCTTCCAGGTGCCGTTGGGCTTCTGGAGCTTGTTCTCCTTCTTGAAGCCGCCGCCGTCCACGTCGCCGTAGAGGGTGACTTCGCCGTCGCTCCAGCGCACGACGAGGTCGTCGGTCCACTTGTTGGCGGTGAAGCGGCCCGCGGTGATCTGGTCGGCGTGCTTCCAGATGGACTTGGCGTCGGCGAGCTTGATCTCGCGGCCGAATCCGGCGGGGCTCACGTCCGGGTAGAGGGTGACTTCGCCGTCGGACCAGCGGACCATGAGGTCGGCGGTGTTGTTGCCGGTGAAGTCGCCGCCGGTGATGGTCGTGGCGTGCTTCCAGGTGCTGTTGGCGGCCTTGAGCCTGCGCTCGCCGGAGAAGCCGCCGTTGCCGTTGCCGGTGTAGAGGGTGACTTCGCCGTCGGTCCAGACGACGAGCAGGTCGGCCTTGCCGTCGCCGGTGTAGTCGCCGGAGGCAAGCTGCTTGGCGTGCTGCCAGGTCTCGCCGGTGCCGGGGGTGTAGGGCAGCGGGGGCCGCTTCACCGTGGCGACGTTGTTGACGGCGTCCTGGTAGAGCTTGAACACCTCGTTGTCGTAGTACGGGCTGTACGAGACGTCGGAGGTGGCTCCGCCGCCGCCCACTCCGCCGAGGTTGCCGACGACCTGGCCGGTCTTGGTCTTCTCGTCGTAGTTCATCAGCCAGGGGCTGCCGGAGGTGCCGCCGTGGAACCCGCCGCACTCCATGCGCAGTTGCTTGTACCCGGTGAGGCGCGTCGTCTTGATCCGGCACTTGATCGCCTGGTCCTTGGGGTCGTGCTTGACCCTCGGGTAGCCGATGACGTCGACCCACACGTTGTACGCGGGCGTCCGCGTGAGGGTGTTGGCGCCGGTGATCTGCTCGACCTGGCGGCCGAGCTTGTCGGGCTTGACGGTCGCGAAGGCGAAGTCCAGGTTCGATCCGGGGCCGGTGTCGGCGTGCCGCGGGTCCTTGAAGACCCGGTCGATCGCCCATATGCCGTTGGGCTGTTGGGAGGCGGGCTTGCCGGTGCGGTACTGCGGGACGAAGGCGTACTTGCTGCCGTTGCCGCAGTGCCCGGCGGTGAGGATCACATTGCCCTTGGGGCTGTGCACGACGCTGGCCGTGCAGTGGTGCGAGGCCATGCCGTTGTCGACGTAGTAGAGCACGCCGATGGTCTTGGAGCCTTCGTAGTACGTCTCGGAACTCGCCGAGTACAGCGCGGGACCGGAGGCACGGGCGCCTCGCTTCGCGGGGCGGGAGGAGGGGGCGGCGCCGTCCTTCGCGGGGCCGGTGCCGGTGCCGGTGGCAGCGCCGGTTCCGGTGCCCTCCGGCGTCTCGCCCTCCGCGGCCGGCGGCGGTGTCGCCGACCGCATGCGCGCGGACGTCCAGAACTCCTCCGCGTCCTCAACTGTCCATGGGTCCTTGCTCCGGTCCTTGCTCTCCACCGCGGACGCGGTGGTCGCCAGGGTGGCGAGCAATACGCCACCCACCCCCACGGCGACCGTACGGAGCCGACGAGAAATACGCACGACAAACCTTCTGTTAGTGGGTTTTTGACAACTCCCCGGCACGGACTCGATCACGTTCCGGATAACTGAGCAGTCGTGGTCAAAGGGCTGCTCAGAGACCCCCCTGGGTAGGATCGCGGCGAACGGATCCTGCGACCGGAATGAACTCCGGCCGTCCGAACCTGAGGACTGCATCCTATGCCACGCATAAACGCCGCCACCGTCGGAGCTTTCACGCTCACGCTTTCCCTCGCGGCTATTCCGAGCGCTGTCGCGGATTCGGACGGCAATGGCCGACTGACCGTCGCGCCGGGTTCGGTACCGCCGGGCGCCCGGGTCAAGTTGTCCACGGTGAACCCGGAACTCGACGACGGCGCGTCGGTCCGGTCCGAGGCGTTCGTGGGGGCGGTGGAGCTGAAGTCCACGGGCAAGGTCTCGCTGGAGGCGCACGCCCGGATCCGCTGCGACGCCGAACCCGGCACCTACACCGTCCGTTTCGCCGAGCCGGTGCACCCCGGCGAGGACACGGCGGCAGGCAAGGTGACCGTCGAGGCGGGCGGTCCCGCCGACGGATCCAAGTGTGTCGACGCGGCCCAGGACGACGACGAGGAGTCGAACACGACGACCGTCGTCGCCGTCGGGGCGGGCGCCGTCGCGGTGGCCGCCGCGGGCGCCTTCCTCGTCGTACGACGCAGGCGGCGCTCCTAGCCGACGGGCCCCGGGACCAAGGGCCGCGGAGCCAGGGACCGTAGAGCCAAGGCCCCGGAACTACGGGCTCCGGCCCCATGACGGCCCCTCAGGCCCACCCGGGCGAAGCCCGAATCATAGGCCACTCCCCCATCCCGCCTGAGATCCCATGGCGGTTGAGGCACGAGACCTAACCTTGATCGAAATCCGTTGCGGAATTATGGCTTCCGTCACAGCGCATCCGTTGTGATCATGATGGTGTCGGTCTCGACCACAAAGGCAGCCAAGTTCCCTTTGCCCCAACAGGGCAGGGGTGCTTGCTATGCCTGAAATGCACGTTCAAAGGAGTACGGCGCGTGCACATCAGCACTCACCGCCGCCAGGGCAAGCTCGCCATCGCCGCAGTCGCCGCCACCGCCGGCGCCGCCCTGTTCGCCACCGCGATCCCCGCCAACGCCGACACCGGCAACACCCGCGCGGGGGACGCGGGCAACGCCGCCGCCGTGGTGGAGAAGGCCACCGGCACCGGCGACATCGCCCCGTCCGCGGCGGCCCCGGGCACGCCCGCCAAGGCCGTCACCGCCACCGAGGGCGGCGACGTCACCATCACCGCCCCCGACAAGGCGAACGGCACCCTCAACGGCGCCGCCGACAACGGCTCCTTCGGCCTCTCCCTGCCGGACGCCAAGGGCGTGGCGGGCGTCAAGGCCGGTGCGGGCACCGTCGTCTACCGCGACGCCGCGGCCGCCACCGACATCGCCGTGCAGCCGACCACCGACGGCGGCGCCCGCACGCTGGTCACCCTCAAGGACGGCAAGGCCCCCGAGAGCCACCGCTTCCGGCTCGACCTGCCGCAGGGAACCGACATCTCCGCGGACGGCCGGGGCGGCTTCGCGCTGCACCGCGAGAGCGCCGACGGCGTGCACGTCCCGGTCGGCACCATCGACGCGCCGTGGGCCAAGGACGCCAACGGCGACGCGGTGCCCACCAGTTACAAGCTGGACGGCAAGGACCTCGTCCAGACGATCGAGACGAACGACAAGACCGCGTTCCCCGTCGTCGCCGACCCCAAGCTGACGTGGGGCATCGTGACCGGCACCGCGTACTTCAACAAGAGCGAAACCCGGAAGATCGCCGACAACGGCGCCCTGTCCGGCGTTGTCTCGGGATTCCTGCCGCCCGGCCTGAACATCTACTGGGGCGCGCACGCCGCGGTTATCACCACCACCGCGATGAAGGCGAAGAACGCGAAGAAGTGCATCAAGGTGAAGTTCGCCGCGGGCATTTTCGTTCCCGGCCAGTACTCCGGCGGATACTGCAAGTAGAGCGGCATTCCCACGAGTGAGTGGAAAAGCGGCCTTATCGAGGCCGACTTTCCCTACCGCCGGGCCCGCGCCCTGCCCTGCTCCCCGTAGAACGCGAGGACGGCGCCGACGGCGAGCAGCACGGCGTACCCGGCGGTGGGGATGTCCCACCACTTGTGCACCAGGCCCCAGGGGCCGTCCCCGAAGACGCGTCCCGCGAGGCCGAGTGCCCCCTGGACGCCGACGATCCAACCGATGATGGCGATGATTTCCTTCATGGATCAAGGATCTCCGGCCGGGCCTTCCGGTACGTCGTGCCGGGGGCCGAAACCGGGGTAGTCCGAAGGATGCACAGGGCGGCAGCGCGCGAAGGGGGGCGGGTCCGAAGTGGACCCGCCCCCCTTTTGGCGTGCCTGGGCGCTCCCAGGCGTACCGCTACGCGCCGAGCAGCTTCCGCACCCGCTCCGCACCCACCGCGAGCAGCAGCGTGGGCAGGCGCGGCCCGGTGTCCCGGCTCACGAGCAGGTGGTACAGGAGCGCGAAGAACGTCCGCTGGGCCGTCTTGATCTCCGGCGGCAGCTCCTTGGGCCCGGCGTCGGCGGCGAAGCCCGCGCGGACCTTGGGGACGCCGTAGACGAGGTGGGTCAGGCCGTCCAGGGACCAGTGCGAATCCAGGCCGTCCAGGAGCAGCCGCAGGGACTCGCGGCCCTCCTCGTCGAGGGAGCCGAGCAGCTCCTTGTCGGGCTCGTCCCGCACGACCGTGCGCTGGTCGGCCGGGACCTGCGTGTTGATCCACGCCTCGGCCTTGTCGAGCCGGGGCCGCGCCTCGTCGAGGGAGGCCAGCGGGTCGGCCGGGTCGAGCTCGGACAGGATGCGCAGCGTCTGGTCCTCGGCACCGGCGGTGATGTCGGCGACGGAGGCGAGCGTGCGGTACGGCAGCGGGTGCGCCGTCGTCGGCAGGGGTCCGGCGGCGGTGCCCACGGCGCGCGTGTACGCGGCGGCGTCGGCGGGCAGCACGGAGCCGTCGGCGACCTTCGCGGCGAGCTTGTCCCACTCGTCGTAGAGCCGCTGGATCTCCTGGTCGAAGGCGATCTTGAAGGACTGGTTGGGCCTGCGGCGGGCGTACAGCCAGCGCAGGAGCGGTGCCTCCATGATCTTCAGGGCGTCGGCCGGGGTGGGCACGCCGCCGCGGGACGACGACATCTTGGCCATGCCGCTGATGCCCACGAAGGCGTACATCGGACCGATCGGCTGCACCCCGTCGAAGATCTGGCGCACGATCTGCCCGCCGACGACGAACGACGAGCCGGGCGAGGAGTGGTCCACGCCGCTGGGCTCGAAGATCACGCCTTCGTAGGCCCAGCGCATCGGCCAGTCGACCTTCCAGACCAGCTTGCCGCGGTTGAACTCGCTCAGCCGCACGGTCTCCTCGAAGCCGCACGCCGTGCAGACGTAGGCGAGCTCCGTGGAGTCGTCGTCGTAGGAGGTGACGGTGGTCAGGTCCTTGCCGCAGCCGCCGCAGTAGGGCTTGTACGGGAAGTACCCGCCGGCGCCGCCGCTGCCGTCGTCCTCGGCGGCCGCGCCGGAGCCCTCCGCGGCCTCCAGCTCGGCCTCGTCGGCGGGCTTCTGCTGCTTCTTGCCCTTGGCCGGGTCCTTCTTGGTGCGGTACTGGTCGAGGATCGCGTCGATGTCGGCGCGGTGCCGCATCGCGTGCAGGATCTGCTCGCGGTACGCCCCCGAGGTGTACTGCTCGGTCTGGCTGATCCCGTCGAACTCGACGCCGAGGTCGGCGAGGGACGCGGCCATCGCGGCCTTGAAGTGCTCGGCCCAGTTCGGGTACGCCGAACCGGCGGGCGCGGGCACCGACGTCAGGGGCCTGCCGATGTGCTCGGCCCAGGACTCGTCGACGCCGGGGACACCGGCCGGGACCTTGCGGTACCGGTCGTAGTCGTCCCAGGAGATCAGGTGCCGGACCTGGTGGCCGCGGCGGCGGATCTCGTCGGCGACCAGGTGCGGGGTCATGACCTCGCGCAGGTTGCCCAGGTGGATGGGGCCGGAAGGGGAGAGACCGGAGGCAACAGTGACCGGTTTGCCCGGGGCACGACGCTCCGACTCGGCGATGACCTCGTCCGCGTAGCGGGAGACCCAGTCGGTGGTATCGGTGCTCTGAGCCACGATCGGCACGTCCTCTTGTTCCTCGGGATTCAGGGAATCTGGCGTAAGCCATTGTCCCAGACGGAAGGACTCGGTCCGGGGTTGCTCCGGCCGCGGCGGCCAGGTCGCGTCCGCCCCGGCGGCCGGGCCGCGTTTTATGAGGCGAACCGGCGTCCCTCCCCATGGGACACTTGACGCTCACCCTGATGCACGCCATTTACCAGAACGGAAGCCCATGGCCCCGGTCACGTCCCTCGCCGCATCCGTCCACCAGCGTCTCGCGGACGCCCTCTCGGCAGCCCTGCCGGAGTCCGGCGCCGCGGATCCGCTGCTGCGACGAAGCGACCGGGCGGACTTCCAGGCCAACGGCATCCTCGCGCTCGCGAAGAAGGCGAAGGCCAACCCGCGGGAGCTGGCCACCCAGGTCGTCGAGAAGATCACCAACGGTGATCTGCTGGCCGACGTGGAGGTCTCCGGTCCCGGCTTCCTGAACGTCACGGTCACCGACCGGGCGATCACCGAGACCCTCGCCGCCCGCGCCGCCGACGGCGACCGCCTCGGCGTCCCGCTCAAGGACGAGCCGGGCACGACGATCATCGACTACGCCCAGCCGAACGTGGCCAAGGAGATGCACGTCGGCCACCTGCGCTCCGCGGTGATCGGCGACGCCCTGCGGCAGATGCTGGACTTCACCGGCGAGAAGACGATCGGCCGCCACCACATCGGCGACTGGGGCACGCAGTTCGGCATGCTCATCCAGTACCTGATCGAGCACCCCGGCGAGCTGTCCCCCGAGACGGACACCGACGGCGACCAGGCCATGTCGAACCTGAACCGGGTCTACAAGGCCTCGCGCGCGGTCTTCGACGCCGACGAGGCGTTCAAGGAGCGGGCCCGCAAGCGGGTCGTCGCCCTGCAGTCCGGCGACAAGGAGACCCTCGACCTGTGGCAGCGGTTCGTCGACGAGTCGAAGGTCTACTTCTACTCGGTCTTCGAGAAGCTGGACATGGAGGTCCGCGACGAGGAGATCGTCGGCGAGTCCGCGTACAACGACATGATGCCGGAGACGGCCCGCCTCCTGGAGGAGTCCGGTGTCGCCGTCCGCTCCGACGGCGCGCTCGTCGTCTTCTTCGACGAGATCCGCGGCAAGGACGACCAGCCGGTGCCGCTGATCGTGCAGAAGGCCGACGGCGGCTTCGGCTACGCGGCCTCCGACCTGTCCGCGATCCGCGACCGCGTCGTCGGGCTGCACGCGACGTCCCTGCTGTACGTCGTGGACGTACGCCAGTCGCTGCACTTCCGCATGGTCTTCGAGGCGGCCCGCCGGATGGGCTGGCTGAACGACGACGTCACCGCGCACAACATGGGCTACGGCACGGTGCTCGGCGCGGACGGCAAGCCGTTCAAGACGCGTGAGGGCAAGACGGTGCGCCTGGAGGACCTCCTCGACGAGGCCGTCGAGCGGGCCACGGCGGTCGTGCGCGAGAAGGCCGAGAAGGTGGGCCTGACCGAGCAGGAGATCATCGAGAACGGCCGGTACGTCGGCATCGGCGCCGTGAAGTACGCGGACCTCTCCACCTCGGCGAACCGCGACTACAAGTTCGACCTGGACCAGATGGTCTCCCTCAACGGCGACACGTCGGTCTACCTCCAGTACGCCTACGCCCGCATCAAGTCGATCCTGCGCAGGGCCGAGGGCACGGGCCCGGTCGCCCACGCCGAGGTCGAACTCGCCCCGGCGGAGCGGGCCCTCGGCCTGCACCTGGACGCTTTCGGCGAGGTGCTCGCGGACGCGACGGCGGAGTACGCCCCGCACAAGCTCGCCGCGTACCTGTACCAACTGGCGTCGCTGTACACGACGTTCTACGACCAGTGCCCCGTCCTCAAGGCGGACACCCCGGCCCAGGTCGAGAACCGCCTGTTCCTCTGCGACCTCACGGCCCGCACCCTCCACCAGGGCATGTCCCTCCTGGGCATCCGCACCCCGGAGCGCCTGTAACCAGACCGGGCCCCGGCCCCACCCACCCGTTCCGCCCTGTGGGCAGCTGGTCCGCCAGGGGCGGAACGGGTGGGCACAGCCCCGGTGCCGGGCAACTCCTAGGCGAGCCCCAGCCGAAGCCGCCGCAGGCCCTCGGCAATCTCCTCGGGCGTCTGGGTGACAAAGCACAGCCGCAGGGTCCGCGCGTCCGGGGCTCCGCCATAGAACGGCGCCCCCGGCACGTAAGCCACGTTGTGCCCCACAACCCCCGGCAACCGCTCCCCCGCGTCGTACCCCTCGGGCAGCCGCACCCACAGGAACATCCCGCCCTCGGGCCGGTTCCACTCCGCCCCGGCGGGCAGCGCGTCCCCGAGCCCCGCGAGCATCGCGTCCCGCCGCTCCCGGTACACCCCGGCGACCCGCCCCACATGAGCGTCCAGGTCGTACCGTTCCAAGTACCAGGCGGCGGCGAGCTGGTTGACGGTCGGCGTGTGCAAATCGGCGGCCTGCTTGGCGATGGCACAGGCCCGCCGCAGCGCGGCCGGCGCCCGCAGCCACCCGAGCCGCAGCCCCGGCGCCATGACCTTGGAGAAGCTCCCGAGGACCACGGTCCGGTCCTCGGCCCCCGGCTGGGACGCGATCCACGGCACCCGCTCCCCCTCGAACCGCAGCTCCCCGTACGGATCGTCCTCGATGATCCACAGCCCGCGCCGGGCGGCGACCTCGGCGACGGCGGCCCGCCGCCCGAGGGGCAGGGTCCGCCCGGTCGGGTTCTGGAAGGTGGGCACGGTGTAGAGCAGCTTGGCCCGGTGCCGGGCGACGAGCGCGTCGAGGGCGTCCGGGTCGAGGCCGTCGGCGTCCCCGGGCACGGGCACGACGTGCGCCCCGGCGAAGGCGAAGACCTGGAGGGCCGCCAGGTAGCAGGGGTTCTCGACGAGGACGGTGTCGCCGGGTTCGACGAGGGCGGTGGCGAGCAGCGAGAGGGCCTGCTGCGATCCGGTGGTGACGAGGATGTCGTCGGCGCCGGTGGCGAGGCCCCGGGCCGTGTACCGCTCGGCGACGGCCCCGCGCAGCGCGGGCTCGCCCTCGGTCGTGGAGTACTGCAGGGCCCGCCCGGGCGCGTCCGCGAGGACGGCCTGGTACGCGGCGGCGACGCCCTTCGCGTCGAAGAACTCGGGCGCGGGCAGACCGCCCGCGAAGTTGATGACCTCGGGCCGTGCGGTGACCGCGAGGATGTCCCGTACCGGCGAGCCCCCGATCGCGGCGGCACGCGCGGCGAGCGGCGGCGTGGGGGCGGCGGTGGCACTGCTGGTGACGGTCATCGTGGGTCCCTCCCGGAACGTGGGTCCCGGGCAGGGTAGACATGGGAGCGCCGCCCGCAACACCCTTTTCGGAATGCGGACGGCGGGGCTCCAGCACCGCCCCGGTCTCCCCGGGGCCACGGCCGCCCCCGGGCCCCGGCGGCGCGCCCTCAGCCCTGATCGGCCGACTGCGGCTCCTCCCTGCTCCACTTCGTGGCGCCGTTCGGCCACTTGTACTCCGGGCGCCCGGCGCCCGAGCTCGTGCGGAACGGCTTGCCCGCGTCGTCGATCCGCAGCACCCCGGTGCGCCCGCCACTGGACCACTGCAGGTTCAGGGACCACAGCGCGTCGTAGTTCTTGGTGTCGACCTCGATGTAGAAGACCTCGGGGTCGGACTCGCTCACCTTGTAGGGGAAGTCGCGCTGCCCGGACTTGGGGACGGCGGTGGGCTGGTCCGCGTCGAGGTCGACGTCGAAGGACTTGGTGCCCACGGGGCCGCCGCAGCCGTTGCCCGACTGGTAGCTGTTCCACTTCAGCGGCTCGCTCTTGCGCCGCACGTCGACGTCGAGGCGCTCCAGTACGACGGTGTCCTCGCCGGTGCCCTGGAGGGTGACCTCGACGAACCCGCCGGCGGCCTGGACCCCGCCCATGGCCCGCACCCAGGTCGGCGCCTCCCGCTCGGAGGGCGGCTGAAGGACCTCGCCCGGCTCCCGGTCGATGAGGAAATTCTGGGCGCACGGGTTCGGGTAGTAGGGGAAGGGGCGTACGCGAGCGGTGACGGGCGTGCCCTTCGCGGCGTTCGACGAGCCGGTGCTGCCAGGGCCGCCGCCGGAGGACGAGCCGCCCTTGCCCTGTTCGCCCTTCCCTTCGCCGCCCTCGCCCTTCCCTTTCTCCTTGTCCTTCTTGCCCTTGTTGCCCTTGTCGTCCTGGTCCTTCTTGGCGGAAGGTGTGGCGGAGGGGTTCTTGTCCGGGTTCCGCCCCGTACCGGACGGAGCCTGATCCGCCGAGGGCACGGCCCGGTCGACCGCCTTGTCCCGGCCGTCGTCCGAGCCGCCCGACGCGTTCTGCAGCGCGAGGGCGGTGCCGCCGAGGGCCAGGACGACGCCGACGGCACCGACGACGGCGAGCTGCCGTCGGCGCAGGCGGGACAGTCGGCCGCCCCGGCGTGCCCGGACGGCGGTGGGGCCGGGGGCGGGGGTGCTGGAGACCGGGGAGAGTTCGGGCTCCGGTCGGGGGGCGGCTTCCGGGTGGGGGTCGGGGTCCGGCTGGAACGGGGGGACGGCCTCGGTGGGCGCGGTGGCGTCGACGGGCTCGACCGGCTGGGTCGCCGCGACGGGCTCGGCGGGCTCGGGGGCCTCGCCCGACTCACCGGTCCCTGAAGTCTCCGCCGCCGCCTCCGCCTTCCGCCCCCGCGACACATCCGCCACGATCCACCGCCGGTGCAGCTCCACCAGCTCGTCCGGGCTCGCCTTGCAGAGTCTGCCGAGACGCTCCACCGGTGCGAACTCCGTAGGCACGGCAGTGCCGTTCACGTAGCGGTGCAGCGTCGACGTACTCACATGCAGCCGCTTGGCGAGGACTCCGTAACTGAGCCCCGAACGCTCCTTCAATTCCCGCAGCAACGCCGCGAGATCACCCGACCCCACGCTTCCTCCACCCCTGTCCGCCATTCCAGCCGACCATTCCAAGGAACCCCAGTTCCTGCAGGTCAGAGCCGGTGCGAGCGTTCCAGTGTCCCTCGTTGTCCGGCCGCTCTGGCCACCGGGACGGTACGCCGCACAAGCTTGGGTCATCCAAGCACGCCGCCCCCGTCAAGTCCTCGGCGCGGCGCACGTAGCTCCCGTCACATTCCTGAGGAAGAGATCACTCATGCCTGCCTCCGCCCGCCGCCCCCGTACCCGCCTGTTCGCCGCAGCGACGCTCGCACTCGCCGCGCTCTCGCTCACCGCCTGCGGCAACGACGACACGTCCGGAACGCGGGACGAAGGCGCCGCGAACTCCTCGTCGACCGCCCCGAAGTCCCCCGAGGGCGAGGGGAAGAACGAGTCGGGGGAGGCGGCCGGCGGCACCGACGGTGCGAGCGGCGAGGGCACGGGCGGCAGCTCCGGCAGCGACGGCTCCGGCTCGTCCGGCTCCGCGGCGGACTCGGGCGGCGGCACGGGCTCGGACCCGCAGGACCCCGCGAACCGGGTCCCCTGCACAGCGGACAACACCTCGGTCGCCGCCGCGCCGGTGTCCCGCCCCCTCAACTACATGCTGATCACGATCACCAACACCGGCGACAAGATGTGCGACCTGGCGGGCTACCCGATCCTCAAGTTCGACGAGGCCCAGTCGGTCCCGCCGGTCATCGAGGACAGCAAGCCGCAGGCGGTCACCTCGCTCAAGCCCGGCGCCAAGGGCTACGCGGCGGCGATCCTCTCGGCGGGCGACGGCAGCGGCGGCGAGGGCCGCACCGCGCAGAGCCTCCAGGTCGGCTTCCAGGGAAGCGACAAGTTCACCGACGCGGCGCTCCAGGCCAAGGGCGTGCACATCGACGACAAGCTGCGCGTCACGTACTGGCTGAGCAGCTCGGCGGACGCGCTCACGTCCTGACACCCGCAGCGCCACAGCCCAACCGGCCCACCGATCGGCCCAACCGGCCCACCAACCCACCACCACCCAAGAGAAGAAGGCACCCATGCGCACCACGCTCCGCACCCGCACCGCCGCCACCGCGCTGGCCCTGTCCGCGGCCCTCTCCCTCCCGGCCTTCGCGGGCAGCGCCGCCGCGAGCGGCACCGGCGCCGAGGCGGCCCCGGTCACCTGCACGGCCGCCAACACCAAGGTGACGGTGAAGAAGGTCGACCGCCCCGTCAACCACCTGCTCCTGCGGGCCAAGAACACCGGCACGAAGACCTGTTACGCCTACCACGCCCCGTACCTGCGCTTCGGCCAGTCGCAGGCCGCCACCGCCGTCCTCCGCGAGAGCGTGCCGCAGGCCGTGATCACCCTGGAGCCCGGCAAGTCGGCGTACGCGGGCATCCGCACGGAGTCCCCCGAGGGCACCAACGGCTTCAAGACCAAGAAGCTCGGGGTCCTCTTCTCCAACCGCGCGCACAACGGCGGCGCCGGCACCTCGGCCAAGCCGAAGCTGCCCACCGGTGGCGTGTACGTGGACGACTCGGCGTTCGTCACGTACTGGCAGTCCAGGGCGTCCGACGCGCTGGCCTGGTAGGTCCCGGCCACCGAACGGCCGCTCCATACTTACCCTTTGGTGAGTACCTAACAAAATAGTCGGTACTTGTCGGTCGGTGCGGGCACGGCGAGGATCGAGGTGTTCCGAGGAACACCTCGACGAGAACAGCGAGACCGGCGCGCTCGGCGCCCTCTCCGTACCACCCTCGAAGGAGCCCCCGTGCCCGCCACCGACCACACCCCGACCGACCACCCCGTCTCCGTCCTCGGCCTCGGCCTGATGGGCTCCGCGCTCGCCTCCGCCCTGCTGAAGGCGGGCCACCCCACCACGGTCTGGAACCGCACGGCGGCCAAGACGGGACCACTCGTCGCACAGGGCGCGACCCCGGCCGACACCCCTGCGGCCGGGGTCACCGCGAGCCCGCTCGTCATCGCCTGCCTGACGACGAACGACAACGTGCGCGAGCTGTTCGAGCCGCTCACCGAGGAACTGCGCGGCCGCACCCTGGTGAACCTCACCAACGGAACGCCGTCCCAGGCACGGGAGTTGGCGGACTGGGCGCGGGAGCACGGGATCGCCTACGTCGACGGCGGCATCATGGCCGTACCGCAGATGATCGCGGGCCCCGGCGCGTACATCCTCTACAGCGGCGACGAGGCGGCGTACGCACGCCACCGCGACACGCTCGCCGCCCTCGCCGACACCAAGTGGGTCGGCACCGATGCGGGCCTCGCCGCCCTGTGGGACCTGTCGCTGCTCACCGGCATGTACGGCATGGGCCTCGGCGTCGCCCAGGCCTACGCGCTGGTCGGCAGCGCGGGCGTGCCCGCGAAGGACTTCGCGCCGCTCCTGTTGGACTGGGTCGTCGCGATGACCCAGGGGATCGTGCCCGGCACCGCCGAGGCCATCGACTCCGGGCAGCACCTCACGGACGTGTCCAACCTGGAGATGAACCTGGCGGTGCTGCCCAACTTCACCGACACGCTCGCCGAACACGGCGTCAGCGACCAGTTGTTCACGCCGCTGCGGGCGCTCCTGGAGCGCGCGGTCGCGGAGGGGTACGGCGCCGACGGCCTGTCCCGGATGGTCGACCTGCTCAGGACCCCCGAGCCGCTCACGACCCCGTAGGGCGCGAAGGCCCCCAGCCGCCACGGCATCACGGGACCAGCACCACCTTGCCGGTCGTCTCCCGCCGCTCCAACGCCGCGTGCACCTCGGCGGCGTGGGCCAGCGGGAACGACTGGACGGCGGGGGTAAGCCGCCCCGCGGCGGCGGCAGCCAGGGCGCGCCGCTCCTGCTCGGGCCGCTCCTCGGGCCGCCCGAGAAGCTCCAGCAGCGCGTTCCGGTACGTGATGCCGCGCTCGGCGAGCACCCCGCCCCCCGGCACGAACTCCACCTGCGACGCGGACCCGATGGACACGAACCGCCCCCCGTCGGCAAGGAGTTCGAACGCGGTGGCGGCCTTCTCCCCGCCCACCCCGTCGAGGACGACACTGACGCGCCGCCCGCCGATCCGCGCGCGCACCTCGTCGCCCCAGCCCTCCTCGTCGTAGTCGACACCGATCACCTCGGCACCGCCCCCGCCCCCGAGCTTGCGCACGGCGGCGACCTTGCCGGGCCCGCCCGCGACACCCACCACGGTGGCCCCCATCTCGTGCGCGTACTGCACCACGAGCCGGCCCACACCCCCGGCGGCCGACGTCACCAACACCACGTCATCGGGGCGCAGTTCGGCGACGTCGAGCAGCCCCATGGTGGTCGCCCCGGTGACCACCATGGCGACGGCGGCCTCGAACCCGAGCCCCTCGGGCACCGCGTGCACATCCCCCACCTCGGCGACGGCCAGCTCCGCGTACCCGCCAGGACCGCCCCGCGCCGTCACGACGCTCCTCCCCAGCCACTCCTGCCCCACCCCGGACCCCACCGAGTCGACCACCCCGGCGACCTCCCCGCCGAAGATCGACGGCAGCTCCGGCAGCGGCGGCGCGAGATCGCTTGCGGCCCCCGCCCGCATCACGGTCTCGATGAAGTGCACCCCCGCGGCCCGCACCGCGACCCGCACCTGCCCGGGCCCGGGCACCGGGTCGGGCACGCTCTCGTACGAGAGGTTCGCGGCGGGCCCGAACTCATGAAGAACAACGGCGTGCATCTGGTCCTCCCGGACGTGGGATCGATTCGATGCCCCTACCCTCGAACCTCAACAGCGGTTGAAGTCAAGGGACTCCAACCGCTGTTCGGACCGCCGGGCGCCGCTAGAGCTGCCGCGCCACCTCGGTGGCCCAATACGTGAGGATCATCTGCGCCCCGGCCCGCTTGATCCCGGTCAGCGACTCCATGATCGCCTTGTCCCGGTCGATCCAGCCGCGCTCCGCCGCCGCCTCGATCATCGCGTACTCGCCACTGATCTGGTACGCGGCCACGGGCACGTCCGCCACCTCCGCGACCTTCGCCAGGATGTCGAGGTAGGGCCCCGCGGGCTTGACCATCACCATGTCGGCGCCCTCTTCGAGGTCGAGCGCCAACTCACGCAGGGACTCACGGCTGTTGGCCGGGTCCTGCTGGTAGGTCTTGCGGTCGCCCTTCAGGGAGGACCCCACGGCCTCGCGGAAGGGGCCGAAGAACGCCGACGAGTACTTCACCGTGTAGGCGAGGATCGACACGTCCTCGTGCTCGGTCTGGTCGAGCGCGTCCCGGATGACGCCGATCTGGCCGTCCATCATGCCGCTCGGGCCCACCACGTGGGCGCCCGCGTCGGCCTGGACCTGCGCCATCTCGGCGTACCGCTCCAGGGTCGCGTCGTTGTCCACGCGGCCCTGCTCGTCCAGGACACCGCAGTGGCCGTGGTCGGTGAACTCGTCCAGGCACAGGTCGGACATGACGATCAGGTCGTCCCCGACCTCGGCCCGCACATCACGGAGCGCGACCTGCAGGATCCCGTCCGGGTCGGTGCCCGCGCTGCCGAGCGCGTCCTTCTTGGACTCCTCCGGCACACCGAAGAGCATGATCCCGGAGACCCCCGCCTCGACCGCCTCCACGGCGGCCTTCTTCAGGGTGTCGCGGGTGTGCTGGAACACCCCCGGCATCGACCCGATCGCGATGGGCTCCCCGATGCCTTCACGCACGAAGGCCGGCAGCACCAGATCCGCCGGGTGCAACCGCGTCTCGGCGACCATGCGACGCATGACGGGGGTCGTACGCAGCCGCCGGGGCCGCGAACCGGGGAAGGAACCGTACGTACTCATTGCCTGAAATCCACCTCACCGTGAATCGCGCTGCGCGCTCGTCCAAGTACCAGCAAGTGATTCAGCCCGTCCGGCGTTTGAGGACGAGGCCGAAGGCCGATCGGGGGCGGACCGTCCCACGGCAACGGGACACCCACCCCGGGGCCCGAGGCCGCAGGGCACCCTACGGCGCCGCAGCCCGCCTGCGCCGCGCCCCCGGCCGCCGCTCACTCGGCCGAGTAACAGCGTCCCCGGCCTCAATCGCCGCAGCCCGCCGCCGCGCCCCGAACTCCGCAAGCGCCGCGGCCAACTTGTGCACGGACGGCTCAGGAGCCATCACGTCCACCCGAAGCCCGTGCTCCTCCGCAGTCTTCGCGGTGGCGGGCCCGATACAGGCGATCACGGTCACGTTGTGCGGCTTGCCGGCGATCCCGACGAGATTCCGCACGGTCGAGGACGAGGTGAAGAGAACGGCGTCGAACCCACCGCCCTTGATGGCCTCACGGGTCTCCGCAGGCGGCGGCGACGCACGCACCGTCCGGTAGGCGGTGACGTCGTCGACCTCCCACCCGAGGTCGATGAGCCCGGCGACGAGCGTCTCGGTGGCGATGTCGGCACGCGGCAGGAACACCCGGTCGATCGGGTCGAAGACGGGGTCGTACGGAGGCCAGTCCTCCAGGAGACCGGCCGCGGACTGCTCCCCGCTGGGCACCAGATCCGGCTTCACGCCGAAGGCGACGAGCGCCGCGGCGGTCTGCTCGCCCACGGCGGCGACCTTGATCCCGGCGAAGGCACGGGCGTCGAGCCCGTACTCCTCGAACTTCTCCCGCACGGCCTTGACCGCGTTCACCGAGGTGAAGGCGATCCACTCGTAGCGCCCGGTGACCAGGCCCTTGACCGCGCGCTCCATCTGCTGCGGCGTCCGCGGCGGCTCGACGGCGATCGTCGGCACCTCGTGCGGCACCGCGCCGTAGGACCGGAGCTGGTCGGAGAGCGAGGCCGCCTGCTCCTTCGTGCGCGGTACGAGGACCCGCCATCCGAAGAGCGGCTTCGACTCGAACCACGACAGCTGCTCGCGCTGCGCTGCGGCCGAGCGCTCACCGACCACGGCTATGACGGCCTGCCCGCCGTCGGGCGAGGGCAGCACCTTGGCCTGCTTGAGGACCTGCGCGATGGTGCCGAGCGTCGCGGTCCAGGTGCGCTGGCGCGTCGTCGTACCGGCGACGGTCACCGTCATCGGGGTGTCGGGCTTGCGCCCGGCGGACACCAGCTCACCGGCGGCGGCCGCGACCGAGTCCAGGGACGTCGACACCACGACGGTCCCGTCGGACGCGCCGACCTCCCCCCAGCAGCGCTCGGAGGCCGTACGGGCGTCGACGAACCGGACGTCCGTGCCCTGCGCGTCCCGCAGCGGCACCCCCGCGTACGCGGGCACACCGACCGCGGCCGCGATGCCCGGCACCACCTCGAAGGGGATGCCCTCGGCCGCGCAGGCCAGCATCTCCCCGGCCGCGTAGGCATCGAGGCCCGGATCACCGCTCACCGCGCGCACGACCCGCCTGCCGCCGCGCGCGCCCTCCATGACAAGATTGGCCGCGGCTGAGGCCGAAGGCCCGTCGCCGCCCACTGACGTGCCGTCAGCGGCCTGCGGGAGAGGTGTGTCCACACCCCCTCGGGCATGCACACGTACGACATCGAGAACATCCGGCTCGGCGATCAGCACATCCGCTCGGGCCAGCGCCTCGACGGCGCGCAGAGTCAGCAGTCCCGGATCTCCGGGTCCGGCACCGAGAAAGGTGACGTGCCCGTGTGCGGGAAGGCCGGGAAGGTTCGAGGTGGGGCTCAAAGTGCTCGCTCCCCCATCAGACCGGCCGCGCCCTTGGCGAGCATCTCGGCGGCGAGTTCCCGCCCGAGTGCCAGCGCCTGGTCGTGTGTCCCGGGCACGGGACCGGTGGTGGACAGCTGCACCAGCGTCGAGCCGTCGGTGGCACCGACGACGCCGCGCAGGCGCATTTCCTTGACAACCTGCCCGTCGGCCAGAAGGTCGGCCAACGCACCCACAGGTGCGCTGCAACCGGCCTCCAGGGCGGCGAGCAGGGATCGCTCGGCGGTCACGGCGGCCCGGGTGTACGGGTCGTCGAGCTCGGCGAGCGCGGCGGCGAGTGACGCGTGGGTCGCGGCGCACTCGATCGCCAGTGCCCCCTGGCCGGGGGCGGGCAGAACGGTGTCGACCGACAGGAAGTCGGTCACCTCGTCGATCCGGCCGACGCGGTTCAGGCCCGCGGCGGCGAGCACCACGGCGTCCAGCTTCCCGTCGTGCACGAATCCGATGCGGGTGTCGATGTTCCCGCGGATCGCCACGGCCTCTATGGAGCTGCCGTGGTTGCGGGCGTAGGCGTTGAGCTGCGCCATGCGGCGCGGCGAACCGGTGCCGATGCGCGCGGCCCCCTGCGGGGAGTCGGCCACCAGCTCCGCGAACGTCAGACCGTCACGTGCGATCAGTACGTCCCGCGGGTCCTCCCGCTCCGGCACGGCGGCGAGCGTCAGCTCGTCGGGCTGCGCGGTCGGCAGGTCCTTCAGCGAGTGCACGGCGAAGTCGACCTCACCGGCGAGCAGCGCGTCGCGCAGCGCGGTGACGAACACACCGGTGCCGCCGATCTGGGCGAGGTGCTCGCGGGAGGTGTCGCCGAACGTGGTGATCTCGACGAGCTCGACGGGCCGTCCCGTCAGCTCGGTGACCTTCCTCGCCACCTGCCCGGACTGGGCCATGGCCAGCTTGCTGCGCCTGGTCCCGAGTCTGAGTGCCTTCTCGGTCATGCGCGGCCTCGCTTGGGTTCGTCGTTCTCGTGGAGCTGGTTCTGCTGGCCGCCCGCGTTGCTCAGCAGGTCGGCACGGGAGACGGCAGCCACCGTCTCGGGGTCGAGGTCGAAGAGGGTGCGCAGGGCGTCGGCGTACCCGGCGCCGCCGGGCTCGCTGGCGAGCTGCTTCACCCGCACCGTCGGCGCGTGCAGCAGCTTGTCGACGACGCGGCGCACGGTCTGCGTGATCTCCGCGCGCTCCTTGTCGCCGAGGCCGGGCAGCCGCCCGTCGAGCCGCGCGATCTCACCGCTGACGACGTCGGCGGCCATGGTGCGCAGCGCGACGACGGTCGGCGTGATGTGCGCGGCCCGCTGCGCGGCGCCGAACGCGGCGACCTCGTCGGACACGATGGTGCGCACGGCGTCCACGTCGGCGGCCATCGGCGCGTCGGCGGAGGCGTCCGCCAGGGACTCGATGTCGACGAGGCGGGCGCCGGCGAGGCGGTGCGCGGCGGCGTCGATGTCGCGGGGCATGGCCAGGTCGAGCAGGTACAGCGCGGCCGCGCGGGCGACGGGCACCACGGCGGCGGGGGCCGTGCGGCCCACCCGCACCGGGCCGCCGCCCACGGCGGGGCTGTTGTCCACGAGCGCGGCGTGCTGCTCGTACGCGGTCTCGTCGCCGACCCGCGGGCCGACGGGGCAGCCGCCCGCGTCCGGGGCGGGCGCGGCGGTGTCCGGAGCGGCGGTTGCGGTGTGCGGCGCGATCACGCAGTCGTCGTCATCGCAGGCCGAACCGTCATGACCGTCACGTACGTCGCTCACACGCCCGGCGAGCGCCGCCTCGACGTCCGCGGCGGTGAGGACGAGCCCCGTCGCGCCGGTGCAGGACACGGCCACGTCGGCACGTGTCAGCTCCCCGGCCACCTGGGCCATCGGCACGGCTCGCGCGACGACTCCCGTGCCGCCCTCGGTGAGGATCTCGGCCAGGCGCTCGGCCCGGTCCAGGGTGCGGTTGGCGACGACGACCTCGTCCACGCCGGAGCGCGCGAGCGTCGCCGCGGCCAGCGAGGACATCGAGCCCGCGCCGATCACCAGGGCGCGCTTGCCCTTGGCCCAGGCGTGCACGGGCTCGCGCCCGGCCAGCTGCTCCAGGCCGAAGGTGACGAGCGACTGCCCGGCCCGGTCGATGCCGGTCTCCGAGTGCGCCCGCTTGCCCACGCGCAGGGCCTGCTGGAAGAGGTCGTTGAGGAGGCGGCCCGCGGTGTGCAGCTCCTGCGCCCGCGCCAGGGCGTCCTTGATCTGGCCGAGGATCTGCCCCTCGCCGACGACCATGGAGTCGAGCCCGCACGCCACCGAGAACAGATGGTGGACGGCCCGGTCCTCGTAGTGCACGTACAGATAAGGGGTGAGCTCCTCCAGGCCGACCTCGCTGTGCAGCGCGAGCAGCGTCGACAGCTCGGCGACGCCCGCGTGGAACTTGTCCACGTCCGCGTACAGCTCGATGCGGTTGCAGGTGGCGAGCACGGCGGCCTCGGCCGCGGGCTCGGCGGCCACCGTGTCGTGCAGCAGCCTGGCCTGCGCGTCGACGGTGAGCGCGGCCCGCTCCAGCACGCTCACGGGAGCGCTGCGGTGACTGAGGCCCACGACGAGGAGACTCATGCCGGCATCACGGCGGGAACGTCCCCGTCGGGTCCCTTGCGGTGCTTGTCCTTGCTGACGGCGGGCTCGGCCGAGGCGTCGGCGCCGTCCGCGGCGGACTCCTCGCCGGCCTTGCGCTGCTCGTGGAAGGCGAGGATCTGCAGCTCGATGGAGAGGTCGACCTTGCGCACGTCGACGCCGTCGGGGACGGTCAGGACGGTCGGCGCGAAGTTCAGGATGGACGTGACGCCCGCGGCCACGAGCCGGTCGCAGACCTGCTGGGCGGCGCCCGCCGGGGTCGCGATGACACCGATCGAGACGCCGTTGTCGCTGATGATCTTCTCGAGGTCGTCCGTGTGCTGCACCGGCATCCCCGCGACGGGCTTGCCCGCCATCGCCGGATCGGCGTCTATGAGAGCGGCCACGCGGAAACCACGCGAGGCGAACCCGCCGTAATTGGCCAGCGCGGCGCCGAGGTTACCGATACCGACGATGACAACCGGCCAGTCCTGGGTCAGGCCCAGCTCACGGGAGATCTGGTACACGAGGTACTCGACGTCGTAGCCGACGCCCCGCGTCCCGTAGGACCCGAGGTACGAGAAATCCTTGCGCAGCTTCGCGGAGTTGACCCCCGCGGCGGCCGCGAGCTCCTCGGAGGAGACCGTGGGCACCGAGCGCTCCGACAGCGCGGTCAGAGCCCTCAGGTACAGCGGAAGCCTGGCGACGGTGGCCTCGGGAATCCCTCGGCTGCGGGTCGCCGGTCGGTGAGTTCGGCCAGTTGCCACGGTGCTCCTGCGGGTAGAGCGGGGCTGAAGGCGGGCTGGCACCCGAAGTCGTGTCCCAAGACCGCCCCGTCGACAGCAGGCTATGTCTTTGTGAACGCGTGCACAAAGATGGTGTCCGATTTGCCCGCCCAACGTGACCGGGGTCACGCGCCCCCGGCGCACTTTCCTGGAACCGGCGCACGGCCAGCAACGACACTCAACCGACGGGGGCAAAACCGCACACACTCCTCACGATCCTCGCCCCCGAGACCTCAAAACCGACCCCCGATGCTAAACGACTTTCCGGACAGCTCCGGACGTCATAACCAGCCATCGGCGCCGACGACCCCGCACTACCCCAGCAACTCCCGCCGCAGCCGCCCCTCGTCCACCCGCCAGAACGTGTGCTGCTCCCCGTCCACGAGCACCACCGGAATCTGCTCCCAGTACTCCTTGTGCAGCGCCTCGTCCACGGTGATGTCCTTCGTCTCCCAGGCGACCCCGAGCTCCCCGCAGACCTTCCGGATCACGGCCTCCGCGTCTTCGCACAAGTGACACCCGGGCTTGCCGATCAAGGTCACCAGGCGGTCGCCGGGCACCTTCTTCGCTGCGCCGCCGCCACGGCGGAAAAGAGGACTCATGCCCCCAAGCTTGCTACGCGCCGCCGCCCGCCCGGCACCGGCCCGCGCCGCACCCCAGTGTGACCAGCGCGACACGGATCGTTGACGGGTTCGAATCCCTCCATTCACAGGGGGACCGAACAGAGTGGCTATGCTCGACGGCATGGCCGCTCTGGGTTGGCTCCACCCCCGCAGGCGCTCCGCCACCGCGCGCAGCGTGCTGGCAGGCGAGGCCTCGGCGGAGGCAGCGCGCAAGTCGTCGCAGGAGCTGGAAGAGCTCCACGGCCGGGCAGAGGACGTCCCGCCCGACGAGACGGCACCCGCCGAGCCCGAGGCCCCGGAGTTCCCGGTCGCCGGCGACGAGAAGGCCGCCGCGTTCTTCGACCTCGACAACACCGTGATGCAGGGCGCCGCCCTCTTCCACTTCGGCCGCGGCCTGTACAAGCGGAAGTTCTTCCAGCGCCGCGAGCTCGCCCGATTCGCCTGGCAGCAGGCGTGGTTCAGGATGGCGGGCATCGAGGACCCCGAGCACATGCAGGACGCCCGCGACAGCGCCCTGTCCATCGTCAAGGGCCACCGCGTCGCCGAGCTGATGTCCATCGGCGAGGAGATCTACGACGAGTACATGGCCGAGCGCATCTGGCCCGGCACCCGCGCCCTGGCCCAGGCCCACCTCGACGCGGGACAGAAGGTCTGGCTGGTCACGGCCGCGCCCGTGGAGACGGCCACGATCATCGCCCGCCGCCTGGGCCTGACCGGCGCCCTCGGCACCGTCGCGGAGTCCGTGCACGGCGTGTACACGGGCAAGCTCGTCGGCGAGCCGCTGCACGGCCCCGCGAAGGCCGAGGCCGTCCGCGCCCTGGCCGCCGCCGAGGGCCTGGACCTCGCCCGCTGCGCCGCGTACAGCGACTCCCACAACGACATCCCGATGCTGTCGCTGGTCGGACATCCGTACGCGATCAACCCCGACACCAAGCTGCGCAAGCACGCCCGCGCCCGCGAATGGCGACTGCGGGACTACCGCACGGGCCGCAAGGCCGCCAAGGTCGGCATCCCGGCCGCCGCGGGCGTCGGCGCCCTCGCCGGCGGCACGGCGGCCGCGATCGCCCTGCACCGCCGCCGCCACTGACGGCACGCCGCCCCCAGGGCGGCCACTCACGGTGACCATCCGCCGCGGAGGCCCCGGAATCCGGGCCTCCGCGGCTCGCCGCGCGCGGAAACGACGGCAATCGTTCTGTCTTACCCGCCATGCCCCCCGCCAGTCCCGTTCGTTCAACTCGGCCACAACACGCCTCGCGCCCACCTCGAATGCGCGCTAATCCGATCAACAACCGTTCAATAACCGGTGCTTGATCGACCGCCGATCGGTAACAGAAGCGACGTAATCGATGATTTGAGCAACTGGGTGTAGCGCTGCCTGTACGAAGCGTTATTCTCCTCAGACGCATAACGGACCGTGCACATCGCTACGACGGGTGAACGGTTCGGTACTGCAAGTGATGGAAGCTCTGCCTCTGGGAGTCCCGTGTACCCACACGTCGGGGTTGACGCCTCGGGCCTGGCTACGCTGCGCGCGACGGTCGTGGACCGCCTGCGCGGCTTCGTCCCCACCGCGTACGCCGTCCCCGCCTTCGCCGTCCCGGCACCCGCCGGGCCGTGCTACGCCCTGGCGGACGGCGGTGCGGCTGTGAGCAGACGGACGCGCTCCTCCGCCGCCGCCACGACCACCCACCGCCGTCCCGCGGCGGACAGTGACAGCGCCCGCATGATGGAACTCGTCGAGCGCGCCCAAGCAGGCGAGTCGGACGCCTTCGGCCGCCTCTACGACCAGTACAGCGACACCGTCTACCGCTACATCTACTACCGCGTCGGCGGCAAGGCGACCGCCGAGGACCTCACCAGCGAGACCTTCCTCCGCGCCCTGCGCAGGATCGGTACGTTCACCTGGCAGGGCCGTGACTTCGGCGCCTGGCTCGTCACCATCGCCCGCAACCTCGTGGCCGACCACTTCAAGTCGAGCCGCTTCCGCCTCGAGGTCACCACCGGCGAGATGCTCGACGCCAACGAGGTCGAGCGCAGCCCCGAGGACTCCGTCCTCGAATCCCTGTCGAACGCCGCGCTCCTGGACGCGGTCCGCCGCCTCAACCCCCAGCAGCAGGAGTGCGTGACGCTGCGCTTCCTGCAAGGCCTCTCCGTGGCCGAGACCGCCCGCGTCATGGGCAAGAACGAAGGCGCGATCAAGACCCTCCAGTACCGGGCGGTCCGCACCCTCGCCCGACTCCTCCCGGACGACGCCCGCTAAGCGCCGCCCGCACGGCGCCCCGCGACCCCGCGCGACGCCCAACTCACCGTCCGTGACGGCCTGCTGGCCGTCACGGACTTTGCCGAGCCCTTCGCGGTCCGATCATCTTTCGTCCGTAACCCAAGTGCCGCGACGCTCGTTGTGCGGGATGCAGGCTCCCTGTGGTTGCGACCTGATCTTCCCCGAGCTCCCCGAGAGCGAGGGGAGGCCCCATGCGCTCACTCGAACGTGTGGAAGTGTTCAGGACGTGCAACCCTCAGGACCCCCTGGGGAGTCGACCGTCATGACGAGAGGAGGTGCCGCCAGTGATCGCGAACGTATCGGCACACCGGCGGGCGAACGCCTTCGCCCAGGCCCTGGAGGAGCAGTCCGACCAGGACCCGGCGGCCGATCAGCCCGAAGATTCCGCCGCGACCTCGGTGGCCGCCCGAGCCGACTCCGCGCCCCCCGGCGCGGCCGAGCGCGACCGGATGCTCGCGCTCGCCGACGGACTCGCACGGCTGCCCGCGCCCCAGCTGGACCCCGAGGTCAAAGTGGTCCAGCGGGCCCAGCTGGTGGCCGCCATGGAAGCCATGTTCGCGGAGGGCACGGCGACGGGCGACGGCACAGGCCCTTCCGTACCGGAGCAGCGCTCCCGAAAAGGCGCCAAGGGCGCCCACCGGGCCGGGCCCCTGCGGAAACTCAAGCCCCGCACACGCCTGTCCAAAGGCATCGCCGCCGGCGGCCTCACCGTGGGCGTCGCCGCCGGAGCCTTCGGCGGCGTGGCCGCGGCGAGCGGAGACGCCCTCCCCGGCGACTCGCTCTACGGCCTCAAGCGCGGCATGGAAGACCTCAAGCTCGGCATGGCCGACAGCGACACCGACCGCGGCCAGATCTACCTGGACCAGGCCTCGACCCGGCTCAACGAGGCCCGCCGCCTGATGGAGCGCTCCCGCTCCGGCCACCTCGACCACGAATCCGTCGGCGAGGTCCGCCGCGCCCTCTCCGGCATGCGCCACGACGCCGCCGAGGGCCACCGTCTCCTCCTCGAAGCGTACGAACGCGACGGCTCGCTCGGCCCCATCCAGGCCCTGTCCGCCTTCTCCCAGTCCCACCGCGGCAGTTGGAGCGCCCTGCGCGAACAGCTCCCCGTCCAGCTCGGCGACGTCGGCGAGCAGGTCAGCTCCGTCTTCGACGCCATGGAGCAGGAAGTCGAGCCGCTGCGCTCCCTCTTCCCCAGCAGCAAGCCCGACAAGGGCGGCACCCCGGACCAGAGCCCCCGCAAGGGCTCAGGCACCGGCACCCACCGCGAGGGCCCCGCACCCCGCGACTCCGGCGAATCCGGCCGCGACCAGTCCCCCGGCAAGCCGAAGCCGTCCTCCTCCGGCCACAAGGAAAGCCGCGAGGGCATCCTCCCCGGCGTCACCGACGGCCTCCTCGACCCGCCCTCCGAGAAGACCCCCTCCGCCCCCTCCGACACCAACGAGGAAGAGAACTCCCCCACCACCAAGAACCCCAAGCCCGGACAGCCGGAAGTGACACTCCCACCCCTGCTCCCCGGCCTCCTCCCCGAACTGGGCATCGAGGGCGAAGACCAGTAACACCCCCGCACCACCGGCCAGCAGCCACCACACCAACCACCGTCCGCCGGGCACCTCTCCCCAGCCCGGCGGACGGCTACGTTCCCAGCAGGTTCCCAGCAACCCGCCCCAGCAACTTTCCAGCCCGTCCGGCACTTGAGGACAAGGCGCGAAGCGCCGACACGGCGGAGGCCCCGGGGCCCCCCCCCCCCCCCCCCCCCCCCCCACCCCCCCCCCCCCCCCCGGTGGGGCACGGGCGGGGGGGCAGAGAG
>NZ_JBHXTE010000035.1:0-109809 GCF_042677545.1 Streptomyces sp. NPDC127108
CCCGGACCCCCGCTTGTCGGCGCTCCGCGCCTCGTCCTCAATCGCCGGACGGGCTAGAAAATGTGCGGCTAAGTCTTAGCCCCTCCGGCGTTTGAGGAGCGGGGTCTGGGGCGGAGCCCCAGTTACGGGAAGGGGCGGGCTTGGGGAGCCTCCGGCTACGGCAGATGCCCGTCCGTCGGGCGCGTGCGCCAGAAGGCGAGGCCTACGTCGACCAGGCTCACGCGGTCCAGCGCGGCGACGTCGTCCAGGGGGTGCCACGCCGCCAGGTCCGTCGAGCCCGACGTCTCGTGGCGGAGGGAGCCCCCGGTGATCCGGGCCTCGTACACGATGCGCACCCCGTGGAAGTCCGCCACCGCCCCGAGGCGCCTCGGATAGCGGCGCCGCAGCGAGTCCACGCCGAGCAGCGTGACGGGCTCCACGGCGTAGCCGGTCTCCTCCTCGGCCTCCCGGATCACCGTGTCGTACGGGTCCTCGCCGTGGTCCATGCCGCCCCCGGGCAGCGTCCAGCGCTTGCTGCCGTCGCCCGCCACCCAGCGGGCGAGCAGCACGGACCCGTCGCGTACGCATACGGCGTAGGCCGCCACCCGCAGTTCTTTGTGCACGGGCCGACGTTAGACCGCGTACACCGGATCAGCACGTCCCGTTCCCCCGCGGCCCGGTCACCCGGTGAGCGGGAGAGGCGGGTTGGCCGGGGAGTACTCCGGGGCCGACCAGACCCAGGGGGAGGCCCCTGCCGTCTCCCTCACCCCGGCGACCGAGAAGCGGACCGTGCGGCTGCCGTCGGGCGCGTACGCGGTGGTGGCCGTGCCCGTCAGCTGCAGCGCGGCGCCCGTCGTCCAGTCCAGGAACAGCAGTCCCGCCCGGGGGTCGGCGGTGAGGTTGCCCAGGGTCAGGAACATCGCGTTGCCGGGGTAGTCGGGCCACTCCAGTTCACGGGGTGAGAGCACGCGTACGAAGCCGGGGTTGCCGCCGCGGTGGCTCGCGTCCGCGCCGGTTTCGTGGACCGTGGCGAGGAAGAAGGTGTCGGATTCGGTGATCAGCCGCTGCTGGGCGGGGGTGAGGGCGGTGCCGGACGTGCTGTGCGGGGTGCCCTGTGGGGTTCGGGTGCCCAGGAGTTCGCGCCGCTGCAGGTGCTTCGGGCAGTTGGAGAAGACCTGGTCCGCCTCGATCGCCAGGCCGCGCGGGGTCGGCCGCGCCCTGCCGTTCAGGCGCATCCGGCGCCGCGTGCGCGGGTCGAGGGCGAGGGTGCCGACGGGGGTGCCCTCGCGTTGCAGGGCGGGCGTCAGGGGGTCGCCCGCCGGGAGTCGCGTCGTGAGCGAGATCTGGTGCGGGGCCGTCGCCCGTACGAAGCCCGGCTCGCCCGTGAGCAGGGACGCCCACACCTCGCCGCCCGCCGGGTCCGCCGCGCCGATCACCAGCATCGGCTGGAGTTCGAGGAACGCGGCGGCCACCGGGCGGATGCCGGGGCCGATGGACCTGCCGACGTGATCGGCGAGTTGGCGTACGCCCACGCGGTCCTGCACGGCGCGCGAGCCCGGGCGGTAGGGGTCGGGTGGGGTGTTCGTGGTGTCCACGGGGCCGTCCTTCTTGAAGAAGCCGCGGGTCGGTCTAGAAGAAGCCGCAGGTCGGTGCCGCCGCCACGGGCGCCTGCGCGGACTCGGCGCCGGTCGGGGCGTAGATCTCCAGGCGGATGCCGTCCGGGTCGTGGAAGAAGATCCCGCCGGACGCGGCGCCCTCGCCGTGCGGCACGACGCCGTCGTAGGCGAACTCCACTCCGTACGCCCGCAGCTCTGCCTCGTACGCCCGGACCCGGTCGATCGTGTCGACCTCGAAGGCGAGGTGGTGCAGGCCCGCGGGGCCGCGCTCGAAGGGGGCTTCCGCCTGCTGCCAGAGCGTGAGGGTGAGCGCCCCTCGGTGGCCGAGGAAGGCGAAGCGGCGGTCCTCCTCCTTGCCTTCGGTGATCACTTCGAGGCCGATCACGTCCCGGTAGAAGGCGAGGGAGCGGTCGAGGTCGGTGACGCTCAGGCCGATGTGACCCGTGCGGGGGGCGTGCGGAGGCATCGTGCCGCCTTTCGACAGGGGTGGCCCGCCCGTGCGGGCTAACCGTCTACATTCATGTTAGAGGTTATAGATCGCAGAGGTCAACCGGTCACGTACTCTTGAGCGGTTAGCGCCGAAGGGAGCCCCCATGCCCGTCACCACCCCGCCCGACCCCCGCCCCCTCACCGGCGAACCCCTCTCCCTGGACCTGCTCAACACCCGGTGGGTCCACGACGGGGTGCGCGCGGACCTGCTCACGGACGTCGAAGGGCTCGCCGTCTGGCTCGGGGCGAACGGCCTCGACGGGCGGTTCGCCGCCGACGGCCGCACCCTGGAGCGGCTGCTTCGCGCCCGCGACGCCCTCGCCGGTCTCGTCGATCTGCCGGGCAAGCCGGGCGGCGCCCCGGACGCCGTCGCCCGCGTCGACGCGGTGCTCGCGCACGGCAGGGTCCGGGCGACGCTGACGCCGGACGGGCCGGGCGAGGAGGCCGAGTTCGCGGATCCGTCGTGGGGGCCTGCGTGGCTGGCCGCGCGGGACTATCTGGAGCTGCTCACCACCGCGCCCGACCGGATCCGCGGCTGCGCCCATGAGGCGTGTGTCCTGCACTTCTTCGACACCTCGCGGAACGGCACCCGGCGCTGGTGCTCGATGGCCGTGTGCGGCAACCGCGCGAAGGCGTCCCGTCACTACGCGCGGTCGCGGGACAGCTAGTCGCGGCCTCGGGGCGGCTTCCGGCCGCGCCCTCCCGGTCGTCAGATCCCGTTATGGGGCGCCTTGTTCCCGATGGCGTATGGCGGAAGTACGCCATCGGACCATTCCAGCCCCGGGCAACTCTCCCCAAACAGGCACCCCTTACGTAAAGCTGAGCGGTCATCCGGCCCCGTATTCCGGACCCTTCGCTGCATCGGCTCGACCAGCCGATCTTTACGTACAGGGATGCTGATGACCCTCGATCCACACCACGCGCCCCAGGGCGCGAGACGCGGCGACCGCGCCAGACGCACCGCCCGCCTCGCCACCGCGATAGGCGTGGCCGCCGCTCTCTGCGCGGCGGCCCCGCTCCCGCTCGCCTTCGCCGCCGACGGCCCCTCCCCCGTCCCGGCCGCCCCCGCGCCCAAGGACGCCGCCGCGAAGCTCGGCGCCCAGGACGCCGAACTGCTCGCCGACGCCAAGGCGGAGGGCGAGAAGACCGTCACGATGATGGTCGCCACCGCGCCCGGCGCGACCGAGCAGGTCGCCAAGGAGCTGGACGCCGTCAAGGGCGGCTCCGTCGGCCGCACCTACGACAAGCTCGGCTACGTCCGCGCCGCCGTCCCGACCGCGCGCGCCGACGCCGCGATCAAGGCCGCGTCGAAGCTGACCTCCGTGCACGCCATCGACCTGCGGCACGAGATCGAGCTGGACGACCCGAGGCCCGGCGGCACCAAGGGCGCGAAGTCCGCGCAGGGCCGGGCCGCCTACCCGGCGCCGGACAAGAACACGCCCGCCAAGAACCCGTACAACCCGTCCTTCGAGACGGGCGCCGTCGACTTCGTGAAGAAGAACCCGAAGGCGGACGGCCGCGGCATCACCATCGGCATCCTCGACTCGGGCGTCGACCTCGGCCACCCGGCGCTGCAGAAGACCTCGACCGGCGAGCGCAAGATCACCGACTGGGTGACGGCGACCGACCCGATCGTCGACGCCGACGCCACCTGGCGCCGGATGACCAACCCGGTGTCCGGGCCCACGTTCACGTTCGACGGCGACTCCTGGAAGGCCCCCGCGGGCTCGTACCAGATCAGCCGCTTCCGTGAGGCCGCCACGACCGGCGGCGACGCCAAGGGCGACCTCAACCGGGACGGCGACACCACCGACACCTGGGGCGTCCTGTACGACCCGGCCGCCGGGACCGTGCGCGTCGACCTGAACGACAACAAGGACTTCGGCGACGACGCGCCGATGAAGCCCTACGGCAAGAACCACCAGGTCGGCTACTTCGGCAAGGACGACCCGGCGACCGACGTCGCCGAGCGGGTGCCCTTCGTCGTCGAGATCCGCAAGGACGTGCCGACCGACCCCTACGGCGGCGACTGGGTCGGCAAGAAGGCCGACTTCGTGAACATCGGCCTCATCGAGTCCGAGCACGGCACGCACGTCGCGGGCATCACGGCCGCCAACAAGCTGTTCGGCGGCAAGATGAACGGCGCCGCGCCCGGCGCCAAGCTGGTGTCCTCGCGCGCCTGCACCTGGACCGGCGGCTGCACCAACGTCGCGCTCACCGAGGGCATGATCGACCTCGTGACGAAGCGCGGCGTCGACATCGTCAACATGTCGATCGGCGGCCTGCCCGCGCTCAACGACGGCAACAACGCGCGCGCCGAGCTGTACAAGCGCCTCATCGACACCTACGGCGTGCAGCTGGTGATCTCCGCGGGCAACTCAGGACCCGGCGCCAACACCATCGGCGACCCCTCCCTCGCCGACCACGTCGTCTCCGTGGGCGCCTCGGTCTCCAAGGAGACCTGGGCCGCCAACTACGGCTCCGAGGTGACGAAGAAGAACGCCATGTTCAACTTCTCCTCGCGCGGCCCGCGTGAGGACGGCGGCTTCCAGCCCCTGGTGACCGCGCCGGGCTCGGCCATCAACACCACGCAGACCTGGCTGCCGGGCGGCCCCGCCGCCGAGGCCGGCTACCAGCTGCCCGCCGGCTACTCGATGCTGCAGGGCACGTCGATGGCGTCGCCGCAGGCCGCGGGCGCCTCCGCGCTCCTGCTCAGCGCCGCCAAGCAGCAGCGCGTCGACCTCACCCCGGCCAAGCTGCGCACCGCGCTCACCTCCACCGCCCACCGCATCCCGGGCGTGCAGGCCTACGCGCAGGGCACCGGCCTGATCGACGTCGTGGACGCCTGGAGCGCCATCAAGGGCGGCGCCAAGGCCCATGAGTACACGGTCAAGGCCCCCGTCGACACGGCCCTGGAGCAGGAGCTGAAGAAGCCCGGCACCGGCCTGTACGACCGTGAGGGCGGCCTGAAGAAGGGCCAGAAGAAGACCTACAAGGTCACCATCAAGCGGACCACGGGCCCGGCCCGTCCGGTGATGCACAAGCTCGCCTTCGCCAACAACCACGGCAAGACCTTCCGCCTGGTCGGCGACGACGACGTGCTGCTGCCCCTGAACACGGCCGTGACCGTGAAGGTGCAGGCCAAGCCGGAGTCCTACGGCGTCTCCAGCGCCGTGCTCACCGTGAACGACAAGCGCACCCGCGGCATCGACCACCAGATCATGACGACGGTCGTCGTGGCCAAGGACCTCGCCAAGCCCTCCTTCACCACCTCGTCGACCAGCTCGGTGCAGCGCAACGGCACCAAGTCCCTCTTCGTGACGGTGCCGAAGGGCGCGAAGACCCTTGAGGTCGCCCTCGGCGGCCTGAAGGACAAGAGCCAGACGCGGTTCATCTCCATCCACCCGTACGGCGTCCCGGCCGAGTCGACGTCCTCGCTCGTCTGCTACCCGAACTTCCCGAACCCGGACAACACCTGCCGCCCCGACCTGCGTTCGTACGCGAACCCGACGCCGGGCGTCTGGGAGATCGAGGTCGAGTCGCGCCGTACGTCGCCGCTGCTCGACAACCCGTACAAGCTTCAGGTCGCCGCGCTCGGCGTGTCCTTCGCCCCGGCGCCGCAGAAGGTCGCGGAGGCCAAGGCCGGTCAGGCCGCGCCCGTCACCTGGAAGGCGACGAACGACTACGCCGCCGTCGACGGCAAGCTGAAGGGCGGCACGCTCGGCTCGGCCGCGACCACGCGTCCCACCATCAAGCAGGGTGAGAAGCAGACCACGACGGTCGACGTGCCCGCGGGCACCGAGCGGCTCGACGTGGCGATCGGCTCGACCGCCGACGCCGCCGCCGACCTGGACCTGACGGTCCTCAAGGACGGCGTGCCGGTGGGCAGTTCGGCGGACGGCGACTCCGAGGAGTCGGTGAGCCTGCCCAAGCCCGCCGCGGGCAAGTACACCATCGAGGTCGCGGGCTACTCCATCCCGTCCGGCTCGACCGCGTACGACTACCGCGACGTGTTCTTCTCCGACTCGCTCGGCCAGATCAAGGTCGACGAGTCGAAGACGGTCAAGCTCGCGAACGGGGCGTCCGCGGACGTCTCGGCGGAGGTCGTCGCGAGCGCGCCGACCGCCGCGGGGCGCGTCCTGTTCGGTGAGGTCAACCTCCTGAACGCGCGCGGGACCGTCGCGGGCACGGGCAGCGTGACGGTGGAGAAGGTCACTCCGTGACGCTGACAGCATGAGAACGGGGCGGGCACTCAAGTGCCCGCCCCGTTCGGCTGTTCAGACCGCGATCAGCTCTTTCAGAACGCGATCAGCTCTTCAGGAAGCAGGAGTTCACTTCTTCAGGGAGCTGAGGTCGTGGGCGTAGGTGCCCACCGCGTGCGCGATGACGTCGATGTTCGTCGCGAACGCCTTGCGGTTGATGTTCTTCAGGTCGTCGCCCGCGCCGTGGTAGTTCGGGTCGTACGGCTGACCGGCCTTGCCGCCCGCCTTCGCCGCCTGCTCCTCGGTCTTGAGACCCTCGGCGCCGGTGAAGGTGCCGCCGGCCGGGATGCCGTTCGCGATGAACGCCCCGTAGTCCGAGCGGCCGTCGAAGTCGGTGCCCCAGTGCGGGACCTTCTTCTTGTCGAGGAAGCCGTTGATCAGCTTCTCGATCTGGGCGGAACCGGCCGGGCCCGCGCCCTCGCCGACCTTGTCGGAGTCGTCGCCGTCGTAGACCAGCTCCGCCGCGTTCGGCGAGGCGATCATGTCGAAGTTCAGGTACAGCTTGATGTTCTTCTTCTGCTTCGCCGACAGCGACTTGACGTAGTGGTCCGAGCCGAGCAGGCCGAGCTCCTCGGCCGACCACCAGGCGAAGCGGACCTTGTTGGTCAGCTTCTTGCCGCCCTTGGTCTCCTTGGCGAGCTTCTCGGCGACCTCGATCAGACCGGCCGAGCCGGAGCCGTTGTCGTTGATGCCGGGGCCCTCGGGCACGGAGTCCAGGTGCGCGCCGAGGCCGACGACGCGGTCGGCGCGGCCGCCGCGGGTCTCGGCGACGACGTTGCGGGTCTTGTGCGGGACGGCCTTGGTGGCGACGTCCACGGAGACCTTGACCTCGCCCTTGGCGAGGTCGGCGGCCAGCTTCTCGCCCTCGGCCTTGGTGATGCCGACGGCCGGGATGTGCGCGTTCGCCGGGACCTCCAGGTTGCCCTTCACGGGCTGGTCGCCGGAGTGGTTGTACAGGACGAGGCCGATGGCGCCCGCCTTGGCCGCGGCGGCCTCCTTCTCGGCGAAGGTGCAGGTGCCGCGCTTCACCAGGGCGATCTTGCCGGTGAAGGTGTCGGACGTGTAGTCGTCGGCCTCGCAGCCCGGGGTGTCGTCGACACGGGCGGCGGCGAGGGGGGCCTGGATGCCGCCCTCGGGCGTGGACTTGCTGAAGTCGAACGCCAGGGCGTCGAGCTTCCGCGCGTCGGGCGTGAGCACCGCGGCGCTCTCGCGCAGGGTCTCGGACTCGTAGAACGTGAAGTCCTGGTACGAGACCTTGTAGCCGGCCTTCTTCAGGCGGTCGTACACGTACTTCGTGGACGCCTTGTGGCCCTTGGTGCCCGCGGCGCGGTTGCCGCCGTTGGCGTCGGCTATCTCCTGGAACTTCTCCAGGTGGCGGTAGGCGCTCTTGCCGGTGGACTTCTTCACCAGCTTCTCGGCGAGCTTCTTCGCCTGCGCGGACTGCGTCGAGTGGTGCCCGGCGGCGCGGGGCGCGTCCTGGGCTCCCGCCGGGGCTGCGGCGAGCAGGAGGGGGGCGGCGACGGCCGCGGAGACGAGAGCGGCCGTGGTCCGGCTGCGGGGTGCGCGCACGGAGGTCCTTCCTTGCGTGGTCGGTTCGGCGCCGGTGACCTCCGTGGTCGGGCACGCGGTCGGTACTGGTCGGGTACGCGACCGGCGTGCGGCGGTGATCACCGGCGAGCGGTGGAAGGACGTTAGCCCGGCGAAACCCCAGTTCAGGGGATTCGCCGGGTTCGCAACCGCGCCTTCACGCAGTTGTCACCGGAACTCAGTACTCCGGGTGTCATCGCCCCGGAATGCGGTGTTCCGACCCCTGGTGCCGCCGGAAGGTGTCACTCAGCACCGCACGCCGCGTGCCCCCGGGAGCGCCTTCTCGATCCACGCGCGGTCCTTGGCGATCCGTTTCCCCGTCGTCCAGAGGTCGGGCGTGGTCTCCCCCGCGCTGATCCCGATCAGCGCGCGGTCGCCCGCCCGCAGCCGCGGGTCCACGTCCGCGTCCATCACGAACGTGATCCTCGGCTTGCCCCCGGCGGGCTTGTGGTAGCGGGACACGTCGAGCGTGATCCGGTCCTGGGTGCCGCCGGGCAGCGCCTCGACGCGGCGCACGGTGCCCTCGACGATGAGCCGCGCGCAGGCGACGTAGCCCTCGCGCGACCGGCTGTCCCCGGCGCCGTCCGAATCGTCCTGCGAGTCGTCCGGGGCCTTCGAGGCGTCGGGGGCCTCCTGCCGCCCCTCGCTGAGCTCCGGCGCCGCGTGCTTCGCGCCGTCGCCGCCCGCCATGTCGCCGTCCCCCGTCCCGGCGTTCGCCCCGAGCCAGACGAGGCCGCCGAGCATTCCGGCGGCGAGCACGGCGGCGAGGGCGAGCACGGTGCGGCGGCGGGCGGCGCCGGGCTCGCGGAAGGGGGTGGCGGGCGGCAGGGCGGGGGCCGGGAGGGGGGTTGTGCGGGCCGGGTCCTCGGGGCGGGTCCGGCCCTGGCCTTCCTGGCTCTCCGGGCGGGTCCGGCCTTGGCCTTCCTGGCCCTCCGGGCGGGTCCGGCCCTGGCTCTCCCGGCCCTCCAGGCGGGTCCGGCCCTGGCCCTCCTGGCCCTCCTCCCCTTCCTGCCCTTCCCGCCCCTCCTCGCGCGCTCGCGCCTCCCCCTCCGGCCCCCGCGCCAGCGTCTCGCCCACGATCCGCAGCTGTTCGCGCAGCGCCGCGACGTCGGCGACCGCCGCCGCGTGCTCGGCCATGAACCGCTCGTCGGCGCGCACGGCCTCGGGCACCGGTGTGTCCGTGACCGCCAGCGTCAGCGCGTCGACGGCGTCGTAACTCTCCTCGTGCGCCACGGTCACACCACCTCTCCCTCGTGCAGCCGCGTCCGCAGCATCCGTACGGCCGCGTGCAGCCTGCTCTTGACCGTGCCCTCCGGGATGCCCAGCTCGGCCGCGATGTCCCGGACCGGCAGATCGGCGTAGAAGCGCAGCACGACGACCTGCCGCTGACTGTCCGGCAGCGCGTCGAGGCCCTGCGCCACGGCCAGCGAGAGGACCCTCGACTCGGCGCCGTCCGCACCGGCCTCCGCGGGGCGCAGCGCGGCGAGCCGTTCGCCGAGCCGCTCCTGGCGGCGCCGGGCGCGGTGGAAGTCCATCGCCCAGTTCGAGGCGACCACAGCGGCCCACGCGGACACGTCACGCGGCGCCTGCTCCCCCTTCGCCGCCCGCTCCAGGAGCCGCAGCCTGACCTGCTGCACCCCGTCCTGCAGTTCCCCGTGCGGCACCCCGCCCAGGGACAGGACGGCCCGGACCCGGTCCTCCTGGGCCGGGTCCAGCGGGTCGGCGGCCTCGGGTCCCCCGTGTCCCCCCGGTCCCCCCTGACCGCGTGGTCCGCGTGGTTCGCGGCGCGTGATTCTGCGCAGCAATGGCCCTCCCCTGTTTCGCGCGCGTGCCCGCGTTTCCCCTAGGACGCCGCAGCGGGCCGAAACGTTCGCGTGGATGTGGCGTCCCGCACCTCGGACAATGGATTGGACAAAGCGGCCGTGGACAGACGCATCATGGAGCGGCGGCGGCAGCGCCCCTGGCCGGACGGCCGCACGCCCGGGCAGGAGACTGCCGCAGCCAGGCACGCAACTACGGAGGGACCCCTGTGAAGGTCGGAATCGTCGGAGCCACCGGTCAGGTCGGCACGGTCATGCGCAAGATCCTCGCCGAGCGGAAGTTTCCGCTCGACGAGCTGCGCCTGTTCGCCTCGGCCCGCTCGGCCGGCTCGGTCCTGGACGGGGTGACGGTCGAGGACGCCTCGACGGCCGACTACACGGGCCTGGACATCGTCCTGTTCTCCGCGGGCGGCGCCACCTCCAAGGCGCTCGCCGAGAAGGTCGCCTCGCAGGGCGCCGTGGTGATCGACAACTCCTCGGCCTGGCGCCGCGACCCCGAGGTGCCGCTGGTCGTCTCCGAGGTGAACCCGCACGCCATCGCGGACCGCCCCAAGGGCATCATCGCGAACCCGAACTGCACGACGATGGCCGCGATGCCGGTCCTCAAGCCGCTGCACCTGGAGGCGGAGCTGACCTCGCTGGTCGTCGCCACCTACCAGGCCGTGTCCGGCTCCGGGCTCGCGGGCGTCGACGAGCTGTTCCAGCAGGTCAAGAAGGTCGGCGACGACGCGCCGAAGCTGACCCACGGCGGCGACCAGGCCGAGTTCCCCGAGCCGGACAAGTACGTCGCGCCGATCGCGTACAACGTCCTGCCGATGGCGGGCTCGGTCGTCGACGACGGTCTGAACGAGACCGACGAGGAGCAGAAGCTGCGCCACGAGTCCCGGAAGATCCTGGAGATCCCGGAGCTCAAGGTCTCCGGCACCTGTGTCCGCGTGCCCGTCTTCACCGGCCACTCCCTCCAGGTCAACGCCCGCTTCGCGCGGCCGCTGTCCCCCGAGCGCGCCACCGAGATCCTCGCCGCCGCGGAAGGCGTCGTCCTCACCGACGTGCCGACCCCGCTGCTCGCGGCGGGCCGCGACGAGTCCTTCGTGGGCCGTATCCGCGGCGACGAGACCGTCGAGAACGGCCTCGCGTTCTTCATCTCCGACGACAACCTCCGCAAGGGCGCCGCGCTGAACGCGGTGCAGATCGCGGAGCTGGTGGCGGCGGAGCTCTCGGGTTCCTGAGTCCCGGCCCCCCGGCTCGCGGCCGCGGCGGGGGAAACCCGCTGGTCGCGGGGGATCGTTTCACCACCCACGGATGAGTGAAACGGCGCATGGCTCCCGGGCGGGTCCGGGCAGTACCTCGGTGCACCGACCGCACCACACAAGGGAAGTTCATGCGCCGTATCACCGCCGTCGCCACCATGGCCGTCGGAACCCTCGCCCTCGCCGGAGCGCTCGCCGCCCCGGCGAGCGCCGTACCGGACCCCGTAGCCACCGTCGACTGTGCCGTCCAGGAGGTCACCGGCCTCGTCGACGTCGCCAACCCCGGTGTGCCCGCCGAGGTCCCCGCCACGGGCTGCCTGGCCCCGTGACCTGACGATCTCAGGCCCGGGACACCGCCGCGCCCGTACGGACCCCGACCAGGTCCGTACGGGCGCGGTGCCGTTAGGTCACTCCTAGCTGATGCGCGACTCCTCACTGACGCACGACTCCTCGCCGTTACGTCACTCCTCACCGTTCCCCGCAACGGCCACCACCCCCAGCGCCACCACCGCGAGCCCACCGCCGACCAGCAGGACTTCGGTCACCCCGATCCCGTCGGCGACGCGGCCCCCGGTCAGCGCGCCCACCGCGATGGCCACGTTGAACACCCCCGCGAACAGCGCGGACGCCGCTTCCCTCGCGCCCGGCGCGGCCGCCATCACCCAGTTCTGCGAGGAGACGGAGACGGCGCCGTAGGACAGGCCCCACGCGATCAGGAGCAGCACCGACACGGCGAGCGAGCCCCCGACCGGGACCAGCAGGAGCATCACGCCGCCGAGCGCCGCCGAGATCAGCAGGAGCGCGCGGCGCGGGTCGCGGGCGGCGAGGGAGCCGCCGAGGAAGTTCCCGGCGATCCCGGCGACGCCGTAGACGAGGAGCAGCGCGCTGACGAGGCCCGCGCCGAGGTCCGGCACCCGCTCCAGGACGGGCCGTACGTAGGTGTACGCGGTGAAGTGGCCGACGACGAGCAGCGCCACCGCGATCAGGCCGATCCGCAGCCGCGGCATGCGGATCAGCTCGGGGAAGACGCCGAGCCGCACCGGCTCGGTGGGCGGGAGCGGGGGCAGGACGGCGGCGAGCAGCACGGCGACGGCGACGCCGAGCACGGCGACGGCCGCGAAGGCCCAGCGCCAGCCCGCGAGTTCCCCGAGGAAGGTGCCCGCGGGCACGCCGAGCACCGACGCCACGGCTATCCCGCTGAAGATCACGGCGGTGGCCCGCCCGACGGACTCGGTGCGCACGAGGCGGACCGCGAGGGAGGCGGCGACGGCCCAGACGCCGCCGATGCACAGGCCGACGACGATGCGGGCGCCGAGGAGCACCGCGAAGGACGGCGCGAGCGCGGACAGCAGGTTCACGGCGCCGAGCAGCAGCATCAGGCCGCACAGCACGGCGCGCCGGTCCGCGCGGCGGGCGGCGACGGGCAGCAGCAGGGCGGCGAGGGCCGCGACGAGGCCGGGCAGGGTGACGGTGAGCCCCGCGGTGCCGTCGCTGACGTGCAGCCCGTCGGAGAGCGAGGTGAGCAGTCCCACGGGCAGCATTTCCGTGGTGACGACGGAGAAGGTGGCGGCCGCGACGGCGAGGACGGACAGCGGCAGGGACCGTCGTCCGGTGACGACCGGCGCGGTTTCAGTCACGGTTTTCATGGGCACCAGCCAACGCCCGAGCGGTCACCGGGAACAACGTCGAACCTCTCATCCTTGAATGAGCGTGGCTCATCGATCGAGGAACGGGGCGAACGCGTATGAGTGGGCTCGAGGTCCGGGAGCTGGAGTGTTTCCTGGCGCTGGCCGAGGAGCTGCATTTCGGCCGGGCGGGTGAGCGGCTCTACGTCTCACAGAGCCGGGTCAGCCAACTCCTTGCCGCCCTGGAACAGCGCATCGGCGCGCGCCTCGTGGAGCGTACTAGCCGACGGGTGCGGCTGACCCCGCTCGGCGAGCGGTTCCACGCGGAACTACGGCCCGCGTACGAGGAGTTGGCGGGCGTCGTGGGACGGGCGCGGGAGTCGGCGCGGGGTGTGGCGGGCCGGATCAGGCTCGGCTTCCAGGGGACGGCGGACGCGCGCCTCATGGAGGCCATCACCACGTTCCAGAAGCGGCATCCGGGCTGTGTGACGGAGATCGTCGAGGTGCCGTTCGCGGACCCGTTCGGGGCGGTGCGGAACGGCGACGTGGACGCGGCGATCGTGCTGCTTCCGGTGGCGGAGCCCGAGCTGGTGCTCGGCCCGCTGTTCTCGCGCCAGCAGCAGACGGTGGCGGTGTCGGTACGGCATCCCTTCGCGTCCCGGACGTCACTGGCCGCGGCCGAACTGGCCGACGTCCCGCTGATCTCGGCGACGGCGCCCGCACCCGCGTACTGGCGCGAGGCCCAGGCCCCTTCGGCCGTGCCCGCGCCCGCCGTGCGCACCCTCCAGGAGGGGCTGACGCTGGTGGCCGCGGACCGGGGCGCGATGCTGCTGTGCCGGCCGACGGCGGAGTACCACGGTCGGCAGGACGTGGTGTTCGTGCCGGTGGAGGGGGTGCCGGACTCGGTGCTCGGGCTTGTGTGGCACCGGGACGGGGAGACGGAGCGGGTGCGGGCGTTCGCGCGGGCGGTGGCCGGGGTGGGGGCGGCCGACGGGGAGGCGTCGGCCGCCTGAGGCTCAGGCCGGGCGGCGGACCTCGAAGTGGAAGCAGCCGTACTCCACGGCGCGGACGTGCACGAGGGCGACCTGCGGGTCGGCGAACGCCTCGGTGAGGGCCTCGTCGAAGCCCGCCGTGGTGTCCTCGGGGACCTCCAGGAGGCGGCCGCCGACGATGTTGCCGCCCGCGTCGTAGCGGCGGAACGCGCGCAGTGCGCCCGCCCTGACGTACGGGTACGCCGTCGCCGGTTCGGGTCCTTCGCAGGGGTCCGCGTGGATGAACACGGGGCCCTGTTCGTCGTACGCTCCCGGCTCGGCGCCGGTGTCGGCCGCCCAGCGGCGCAGGGGGGCGTACGAGACCAGGGCTATGCGTTCGCCCGCGCGGGCGGGGCGCAGGCAGCAGCGCAGGGGGTCGCCGCCCTCCGGGTCGGTGAACGGCACGCAGGGGCGGCCCGCGTCGTCGGTGTCGCGGAGCTGCTTGAGGGTGTCGGGAGTGATGGGGCGCGGGGTGAAGGTTGTGCTCATGGGCCCAGGTTCGCCCCTGCGGGGCGTTCCGGCTGGCGGTTTCCGGACGCCTACCTTCCCCTGGGCCGGGGGCGCCCCCGATTTCGGCGCTCCGCGCCTCGTCCTCAAACGCCGGACGGGCTATCCCCCACCCACCCGCCCAAACTTGCACCGGCCTGCCCAACAGCCCGGCACCATCAGCCCCGAAAGGGCCACCCCCGGATCGCGCTCCGCGCTCGTCCTCAATCGCCGGACAGGCTTTCTCCCACCCACCCGCCCAAACTTGCACCGGCCTGCCCAACAGCCCGGCACCCTTCAGCCCGCCCCGCAGCGCCTTTCGGCCCGCCTCGGCGAAGTATCCAGCCCGTCGTGGGGGTCCCCCTGCTCCTCAAGAGCTTGGGGGAGATTGAGGACGAGGCGCGGAGCGCCGATTCGGGGGCGGACCGTCCCACCCGAAGGGGACACCCATCCCCGGGGTCCAGGGGCGCAGCCCCCCGCGCGGCGGAGCCGCAAATTGACACAGCCGGAGAAGGGGCGGGACTGGGGCGCCCCGCGAGGGCTAGACGCCCCACGACCCCCTCCCGTTGAGCTCCGCCACATCCGTGCCCGTCGTCCACCGATACGCCGCGTCGAGCTCGGCCAACTCCTCGGTGGTCAGCACGTCCTCGACCCGTTCGAAGCCCTCGGGGGCGCGCTCGGCGACGACTTGGAGGAGGCGGTCGGCGGGCATCCGCCGGTTGGCGAGGACGAGCGCGGCCGTGGCCTCGCGCCGCACCTCCTCGTACGCCCGCAGCCCGGCGACCCGGTCGGGGTCGTTGACGGCGAGGCTGCGGGCGAGGACCCGGGCGTCGAGGACGGCCTGCGAACCGCCGTTGGAGCCGACGGGGTACATCGGGTGGGCGGCGTCACCGAGGAGGGTGACGGGCCCGCGGCCCCACCGCGACAGCGGCTCCCGGTCGACCATCGGGTACTCCAGGATGCGCCGCGTCGCGGCGAAAAGCGCGGGCACGTCCAGGTCCCCGATCCGCCACCCGGCGAAGTACGGAAGGACGTCGGAGAGCCGCCCGGTGCGGTTCCAGTCCGCGGCCCCGGACATCGCCCCGTGCTCGACGGGGAACCGCACCTCCGCGACCCAGTTGAGCAGCGCACGCCCACGCCGCTCGGCCTCGCCGGAGATGGGGTAGACGACCAGCTTGGCGTGCGCGTTGCTGCCCGCGATGGCGACGGTGCGGCCGCCGAGCACGGGCTCCCACTCGGTGATGCCGCGCCACATCCGGATGCCGTTCCACAGCGGCGGCCCCTCCCCGGGGTGCAGCCGGGCGCGCACGGTCGAGTAGAGCCCGTCGGCGCCGATCAGCGCCCGCACCCGCACGGCGTGCTCCCGGCCGCGCGCCATGTCCCGCAGGATGACCCGCAGCAGCGGCCCCTCCGTCTCGGCGCACCGCACGAACGACGTGCCGGTGACGACGGCGCGTTCGCCGAGGCGTTCGCGCACCGCGTCGAGCAGGATCATCTGGAGGGCACCGCGGTGGAGGGAGTACTGCGGCCAGTGGTAGCCGAGGGCGTGGCCGCGGGGCTCGCCCCAGATGCGGTTGCCGTGCCGGTCGTAGTGGACCATCTCGGCGGTGGCCACGCCGGTCGCGGCGAGCTGCTCGCCGAGGCCGAGTTCGGTCAGTTCGCGGACGGCGTGCGGCAGCAGGTTGATGCCGACGCCGACGGGCCGGAGCACCTGCACGGGTTCGACGACCCGTACGCCGATCCCCGCCTCGTGCAGGCTCAGCGCCGCCGTGAGCCCGCCGATGCCCGCGCCCGCGATCAGGACGTCGGCGTTCGCGGCGTTCATGGCGCTCATGGCCGCCGCACCGCCCGTCCGACCTCGGCCCGCAGTCTCACGAACTCCGGCAGGCCGCGGGTGCCGATCTGGTCGCGCGGCACGGGCAGTTCGACGCGCAGCTCGCTGTGGACGCGGCCGGGGGCGCCGGTGAGGACGACGACGCGGTCGCCGACGTACACGCTTTCGTCGATGTCGTGGGTGACGAGCAGGATGGTCATCCCTCGGGCGTCGCTGCCATCGCCGCCATCGCCGCCACCGCTTCCAACGCTGCCGCCGCCATCGCTGCCGCCACCACCGCCACCACCACCGCCATCGTCGCCGTCGCGGCCCCCGCCCGACCCTCCGCCGCCGCCCCCGCGCACCGACAGGAGCAGGTCCTCCAGGTCCTCCCTGGTCTGGGCGTCGACGGAGCCGAACGGCTCGTCCATCAGGAGCAGCGAGGGCCGGTAGGCGAGGGCGCGGGCGATGGCGACGCGCTGCTGCATGCCGCCGGACAGCTGCCACGGGTATCGGCCCGCGGTGCCGTCGAGGCCGACCTGCGCGAGGGCTTCCTGCGCGCGGGCGCGGCGCTCGGCGCGGGCGAGGCCGCGGCGGCGCAGCGGCAGGGCGACGTTGTCGCGGACGGTCAGCCACGGGAAGAGCGAGCGGGTGTAGTCCTGGAAGACGACGGCGAGGTCGTCGGGTACGCCGTCGACGTCCCGGCCGCCGACGGCGATCCGGCCCTCGCTCGGCCGCTGGAGTCCCGCGACGCACCGCAGGAGCGTGGACTTGCCGCAGCCGGACGGCCCGACGATGCTCACCAACTCGCCGCGCGCGACGTGTAGTTCGACCCCTTCGACGGCACGGTGCCCGTCGGCGTAGCGATGACTGAGCCCAGCGATCTCCAGCATCCCCTGTTCCCCCTGTCCCCCTGTTGCCAACTGCCTTGCGGTCTAAGTGATGTGAGGGTCCGTAGGCCCCTCGCGTTCCCCGTGCGCCCCCATGGATCGCGGCCGGTCCGCCGCCCCGCGGGGGCCGGGTGGTCTAGGTGTCCGCCCGCCGTGCGCCCCGGTGCCAGGCCAGGACCTTTCGCTCGACGAGCAGGAACAGTCCGTTCAGTACGCAGCCGACGGCGCCGAGCAGCACGATCCCGGCCCACAGCCGGTCCGGCCTGAACTCGCGCTCGGCGGCGTTGAGCCGGGAGCCGATGCCCTCTCCGGACCCCATCAGCTCGGCGATGACCATGAGGATCAGCGCGAACCCGAGCGCGACCCGCAGCCCCGCGAAGATCTTCGGCGCGGCCCCCGGCAGGATGACGTACCGCAGCCGCGCGAGGGGGCCGAGCCCGAGCACGCGGGCGGTGTCGAGCTGCAGCGGTTCCACGGAGCGCACGCCGTCGGCGGTGTTGAGCAGCACCGGCCAGACCACGCCGAAGACGATGGCCGCCAGTTGCATGGACGTGCCGAGCCCGAAGGCGACCATGAAGAACGGGATGAGCGTGGGCGGCGGCACGGCACGCCCGAACTGCAGCACCGGGTCGAGCACGTGGAAGGCCACCCGGGAGAGCCCGATCCCGACGCCCACGGCGATCCCGACGGCCCCGGCGGCGGCCCAGCCGAGCAGCAGATGGCTGAGGCTCGGCACGAAGTCGTCGACGGCGAGGTCGCTCAGCCACAGCCGGGACGGCGGCCCCGACCACCACATCTCCCGCATGGTCCGCACGATCCGCGTGGGCGGCGGAAAGTACAGGTCCTCGGCCCGTCGGGCGGCCAACTCCCAGAGCACGACGAGGAGTACGAGCAGCCAGGCCCGGGCGAACACTCCGATGACGACACGCCGGACCCGCCCGCCGCTGACGCGCCCCGCACGCCCGGGGCCGACGCCCCCGGCCTGCCGGGGCTCGGCGTCCCCCGCACGCCCTGGGCCGACGTCCCGCACGTGCCCGACGGCCGCGTCCACCGCGCGCTCCGACCGCTCCCCTCCCCCGCTCATCGCCCCGCTCCGGACCTGTTGAGCCCGTCGTGGGGGCCTTTCCCTGCTCCTTCAGCGCTCGGGGGAGATTGAGGGCGAGCGCGCAGCGCGACACGGGGGGTCCGGGGGGCGGAGCCCCTTGGCCTCGGGAAGGGGCGCCCGCGCGCGGAGCGCGCTGATCGAGCACTGTGGGGAAACAGAGCCCTCCCCACCCCCACAAGACCGGCGTTGGCCGCAACCCCCAGCGCTCCCGCCCAACACGCCCCCGCCACCATCAGATCGGGCCGCCCGCCCCCGGACTGCGAGTCGAGCAGATAGACGCCGAGTCCCCCGTCACCCCCGGCCCGCAACTCCGCGCTGACCGCCACGATCAGCCCCACGGACGCCGCGATCCGCACCCCCGTGAGGACGAAGGGCCCGGCGCTCGGCAGCGACACCCGCCACACCACCGCGAGCGGCCCGAACCCGAAGGACCGCAGGGTCTCCTTGGCGACGGGGTCGACGTCGCGGAGCCCGTACAGGGTGTTGAGGAGGATGGGCCAGAGCGCGGCGTAGCAGACGAGGGACCGCTCCACCCGGTCGGGCTCGACGAAGACGAGGATCGCGAGCGGGATGAGGGCGACGGAGGGGATGGGGCGGGCCAGCTCGACGACGGCGAGGGCGGCGGCGCGGAGCCGCGGCAGGGAGCCGAGGAGGAGCCCGGCGGGCACGGCGAGGGCGACGGCGAGGGCGAGGCCGCCGAGCCAGGCGGAGACGGTGGTCCAGAGGTCGTCGAGGAAGCCGTCGTCGACGGCCATCTCGGCGGCGCGGGCGAGCACGGAGGAGGCGGGCGGCAGGGCCTGGTCGTCGAACACCCCGCTGCGGGCGACGAGTTCGAGGACGAGGAAGGCACCGCAGAGGCCGAGCGCCCCCAGCAGAACCCGCCCGGACCTGCGCTCGACCAGGCTCACGGAGCGCGCACCGGCGCGCGTGCGAGCGCGCGCCCCGAATCCCGGGCCGAGGCCCGGTCCGGAGCGCGCGTCCTGTTTCACCGCATCGCCCTCTTCATCGCGGCACCCGCGTGGGCGGCGTCGTCCGCCTGGGCCGCGTGATCCGCGTGAGCCGCGTAATCCGCGTGGGCCAAGTGATCCGCGTGACCCGAGTGACCTGAGTGACCCGCGTGAGCCGTGTCGTCCGCGTGGGCCGCGTAACCCCCCTCACCGCATCGCCCCCCTCACCGCACACCCCGCGCCCACCCTCACGGCCCCGCACGCACCAGCAGCGGCTCCACGTCGAGTTTGCGCTTCAGGTATCCGAACTCCCGCATCAGCTCGACCACCCGTTCGAGGCGTGCGGGGTCGAGAGCGGCGGGGTAGCCGCCGAGGTTCAGCTGGGCGGCCTGGTCGGCGGTGATCTTCGTGTAGTCGGGGAGCGTGTCGACGACGGCCGAGCGGTTGGCGGCCTGCCGCTGGGCGCGGGCCATGGCGCGCTGGAAGGCGGCGACCGTCTTCGGGTTGTCCTCGGCGAAGGACGCCGTGGCCGCGTACCCGGCGATCGGGAAGCCCGCGGTCGGCGGCTTGCCGAGGTCGGCGACGACCCGGCCGGTGCCGGACCGCTCGATCGCGGAGACGAACGGCTCGACGGCCTGCACGGCGTCGACGCTGCCGGACTTCAGGGCGGTCTCCATGTTCGGCATGTCGACCTCGACGAAGTTCTTGTCGTCGTCGAAGGCGGCGCCCTCGGCCTTGCCTGCCTTCTTGACGAGCAGGGCGCTGATGTTCCGCTTGGTGTTGACGCCGATCTTCTTGTCCTGGAGGTCCTTCAGGGACTTGACCGGCGAGTCCTTCCGGACCAGGACCGCGTGCGTGCGGGGCGCGGACTGGAAGGCGTCGGAGACGATGCGGACGTCGATGGCCTTGTTGGCGTGGGCGAGGAAGTACGAGACGTAGTTGCCGAAGGAGATGTCGAGGGCGCCCGCCCGCAGCCGGCTGACGGACTCCGCGCCGCCGCTGAGCGTGGTCGTGCGCACGGTCAGCCCCTCCGCCTTGAAGAAGCCCTTGCGCTGGGCCATCTCCAGGGGCGCGGTGTCGGCGACGGGCATGGTGCCGACGGTGATGCGGGTCTTCTCCGGGCCCTTGCCGTCACCGCCGCCGGAGTCGCCGGAGCCCTCGGACGAGCCGCAGCCCGCGGTGGCGGTCAGCAGGAGCAGGGCGAGGGCGCCCGCGCCGCGTAACCGTGCCCGGCTCCGTGACCGCCGCGGCCCGCGCGGGCCCTGCGCACCGCGTGCACCCCTAGCCATATGCATCTGCTCCCGACCGTTTCGGCCCGCTTCGGCCCGCTTCAGGCCGCTCCTCGACCTGAGCCGACGCGCGGATGCTAACGGCCGCGCGACCTGAGAACAATGGCCCGGCGCGGGCGACGGCTGCACATGGAAGGATGGCGAGAAACATCGCAAAAAGTTCGCAAGTCGTACCGAGGAGATGACCGCGTGCCCGGCACCAATCTGACCCGCGAAGAGGCGCAGCAGCGGGCGAAGCTGCTCACCGTTGACTCGTACGAGATCGATCTCGACCTCTCCGGAGCGCAGGGTGGGGGTACCACCCACTCGAGCGAAGCCGAGAGTGGGGGAGGGACGTACCGGTCGGTGACCACGGTGCGTTTCGACTCCGCCGAGGCGAACGCCGAGACCTTCATCGATCTGATCGCCCCGGCCGTCCACGAGGTCGTCCTGAACGGGCACGCGCTCGAGGTGGGGGCGGTCTTCCGGGACTCCCGCATCGCGCTGCGGCACCTGGCGCAGGGCGCCAACGAGCTGAAGGTCGTCGCGGACTGCGAGTACACCAACACCGGCGAGGGTCTGCACCGCTTCGTCGACCCGGTCGACCAGCAGGCCTATCTGTACACCCAGTTCGAGGTCCCGGACGCGCGCCGTGTGTTCGCCTCCTTCGAGCAGCCCGACCTGAAGGCCACCTTCCAGTTCACCGTGAAGGCGCCGTCCGGCTGGACCGTCATCTCCAACTCGCCGACGCCGGAGCCCAAGGACGACGTCTGGACCTTCGCGCCGACGCCCCGCCTCTCCACGTACGTGACGGCGCTCATCGTCGGCCCGTACCACTCGGTGCACAGCGTCTACGAGAAGGACGGGCAGTCGGTCCCGCTCGGCATCTACTGCCGCCCCTCGCTCGCCGAGTTCCTGGACGCGGACGCGATCTTCGACGTCACCCGGCAGGGCTTCGACTGGTTCCAGGAGAAGTTCGACTACGCCTACCCGTTCGCGAAGTACGACCAGCTGTTCGTGCCGGAGTTCAACGCGGGCGCGATGGAGAACGCGGGCGCGGTGACGATCCGCGACCAGTACGTGTTCCGCTCCAAGGTGACGGACGCGGCGTACGAGGTGCGGGCCGCGACGATCCTGCACGAGCTGGCGCACATGTGGTTCGGCGACCTCGTGACCATGGAGTGGTGGAACGACCTGTGGCTGAACGAGTCGTTCGCGACGTTCGCCGAGGCGGCCTGCCAGGCGTACGCGCCCGGGTCGAAGTGGCCGCACTCCTGGACCACGTTCGCGAACTCCATGAAGACCTGGGCGTACCGGCAGGACCAGCTGCCGTCCACGCACCCGATCATGGCGGACATCCGCGACCTGGACGACGTGCTCGTCAACTTCGACGGCATCACGTACGCCAAGGGGGCGAGCGTCCTCAAGCAGCTCGTCGCCTACGTCGGCATGGACGCGTTCTTCAGCGGCGTGCAGGCGTACTTCAAGCAGCACGCGTTCGGCAACACGCGCCTGTCCGACCTGCTCGGCGCCCTGGAGGAGACCAGCGGGCGTGATCTGAAGACCTGGTCGAAGAAGTGGCTGGAGACGGCCGGCATCAACGTGCTGCGTCCCGTCGTGGACGTCGACACGCAGGGCGTCATCACGTCCTTCGCCGTCAAGCAGGAGGCCCCCGCGCTGCCCGAGGGCGCCAAGGGCGAGCCGACGCTGCGTCCGCACCGGATCGCGATCGGCTTCTACGACCTGGACGACGAGTCCGGCAAGCTGCTGCGCACGGACCGCGTCGAACTGGACGTCGACGGCGAACTGACCGCGGTGGACGCCCTGGTGGGCAAGCACCGGCCCGCCGTGATCCTGCTCAACGACGACGACCTGTCGTACGCCAAGGTCCGGCTCGACACCGAGTCCCTCGCCTTCGTCACCGAGCACCTGGGCGACTTCGAGGCCTCGCTGCCGCGGGCGCTGTGCTGGGCCTCGGCGTGGGACATGACGCGCGACGCGGAGCTGCCGACGCGCGACTACCTCTCCCTCGTCCTGTCCGGCATCGGCAAGGAGTCCGACATCGGCGTCGTGCAGTCGCTGCACCGGCAGGTGAAGCTGGCGCTCGACCTGTACGCCGCCCCGGCGGGCCGTGAGGCCGCGCTCGCGCGGTGGACCGAGGCGACCCTGGAGCACCTGCGGGCGGCCGAGCCCGGCGGTGACCACCAGCTGGCGTGGGCGCGGGCGTTCGCCGCGACCGCCCGCACGGAGTCCGACCTGGCGCTCCTGGAGGGGCTGCTCGACGGCTCGGAGTCCATCGAGGGGCTGGCCGTCGACACCGAGCTGCGGTGGGCGTTCGTGGCGCGGCTCGCCGCGACCGGGCGCCTCGACGAGGCGGGGATCGCCGCCGAGGCCGAGCGCGACAGGACGGCCGCGGGCGAGCGACACGCCGCCGCGGCGCGGGCCGCCCGGCCCACCGCCGAGGCCAAGGCCGAGGCGTGGGCGTCCGTCGTCGAGTCCGACAAGCTGCCCAACGCCGTGCAGGAGGCGGTGATCTCCGGCTTCGTCCAGACCGATCAGCGGGAGCTCCTCGCCCCCTACACCCAGAAGTTCTTCGACGCCGTGAAGTCCGTGTGGGAGTCCCGCTCCCACGAGATGGCCCAGCAGGTCGTGGTCGGTCTCTACCCGGCCGTCCTGGTGTCCCAGGAGACGCTGGACGCGACGGACGCGTGGATCGCGGCCGCGGAGCCGACGGCGGCGTTGCACCGGCTGATCACGGAGTCCCGTGCGGGGGTGGAACGCGCGCTGCGCGCGCAGGCCGCCGACGCGTAGCCCTGGCCGGGCGGTTCACGGACGCCGGGGGCGGGCTGGTCGAGCCCGCCCCCGGCACCGGACGACCGTCTTTCTCCCACCCGCCCACCCGTTACACCTCACCACGGATGCGACCGCCCCGGGCGACCTCGCCCTCGGCGACGGCCCACCCGCCCCCGTGGCTGGCCTCTGCGGCTGGGCCCGTCTGGCGTCTGCGGCTGCCGGGAGGGTGGGCACAGCCCCCGGCCGACGGCGCCCCTTACGTCAAGGGGACGTAACCCCACGCAGCGCCGCCAGGACATGGCTCACCGTCGGGGAACCCTCCGCCCCGCGCCGTACCGCGGCCACCACATGCCGGTGCGGGCGCTCCGCCAGCTCCCGCATCACCACCCCGCCCCTCCCGAAGGCGCCAGCCATCCGGGGCACGAGGGCCACCCCCATCCCCGCCCCCACCATCGCCAGGATCGCCTCCCACCCCGCCGCGCTGTGCGCCTGCTCGGGCACGAATCCGGCGGCCTCGCACGCGGCACGCGTGATCTCCGACCAGGGGCCGGAGCCGCCGAAGATCCACGGCTCGTCGGCGAGGTCGGCGAGGCGCAGGGCGTCCGCGCGGGCGAGCGGGTGGTCGAGGGGGAGCGCGACGTCGAGCGGGTCGGCGAGGAGGGTGACGCGGGTGAAACGGCCGTCCCGCCCCCGGGGGGCCTGCGCGGCGAGGGACAGGGCGAGGTCGACGTCCCCGGCGGCAAGGAGTTCGTAGGCCGCGCCCGCCTCGGCCTCCCGCACCCGCACCGTGATCCCGGGGTGCGCGACGCGCAGGGCCCGGACGGCGGGCACGACGAGGGCGGGCACGGCGGTGGAGAAGGCCCCGACCCGCACCTCCCCGGCCTCCCCCTTGGCGTAGGCCGCCAACTCGGCGTCGGCCCGCTCCAGTTGGGCGAGGACGGCGTCGGCGTGGACGAGCAGGAGCCGGGCGGCGCCGGTGAGCCGCACCCGGCGCCCGTGGGCCTCCAGGAGCGGCACGCCGACCTGCTTGGCGAGGTTGGAGAGTTGCTGGGACACGGCGGAGGGGGTCATCAGGAGGGCCCGCGCGGTCGCGGTGACGGTCCCGCGTTCGGCGAGGGTGCGCAGGATCTGCAGCTTCTTGATGTCCCACTCGGTCATGGCGTCAACGTACCCGCGCACCGGCCGCTACTTCCCGCCCGCCGACCCGAGGACCACGCCGCCGAGGATCAGGCCCATGCACAGCACCTGGAGCCATCCCACGCCCTCGCCGAGGACGGCGAAGGACAGCAGGGCCACGCACACCGGCTGCAGGTAGTAGACGACGCCCGCGCGGGCCGCGCCGATGACGGAGATCGCCTTGTTCCAGGCGAAGAAGGCGACCGCGGAGGAGACGACGCCCACGTACAGGAGCGGGGACACCGTCGCGGCCGTCGGTTCGAAGCCGCCCTGCACGGCGAGGCTGACGAGGAAGACGGGCAGCAGCATCAGCGCGCCGAGGACGAAGGTGCTGAAGAGGAAGGGCAATCCGGAGATCTCGGCGGGCCTGCGGCGAAGGAGCGCGCTGTACGAGCCGAAGGCGACGGCGCCGCCGATCACCCACAGGTCGCCCACCGCCAGGTCCATGGCGAGGGAGCCGCCGCTGACCAGGAGCAGGACGCCGACGCAGGCGACGAGCATGCCCGTGACGCGCCGCGCGCCGAGGCGGGCTCCGCCGAGGCGTTCGTACACCGCCATCAGGACGGGCGAGGCGGCCATGATCATGCCCATGTTGCCCGCGGTGGTGGTCACTCCGGCCTGGTTGACGAGGGTGTTGTAGACGGTGACGCCGAGCAGGGAGGCGGCGAGCAGGAAGCGGAAGTGGCGGCGGAGCAGGGCCCGTTGGCGCCAGGTGCGGCGGGCCGCGAACGGCGCGACGGCCGCGACGGCGATGAGCCAGCGCCAGAACGCGTGCTGGATCGGCGGGACGCTGTCGGCGAGGGCGCGGGAGGTGACGAAGCTTCCCGACCAGACGACGGTGGCGAGCACGGCGAGGCCGAGTCCGACGCCGAGCCCCGCGGCGGCGGCAGGCCCACCTCCCGTGCCCCGCACGCTCGTGTCGCCGCCGCCGCTGCCACTCCGGTCCAGGTCCAGGACGCTCGCCACTGGTATCTCCTTGCCTCTCTCCCCGGTACGGGGCGCTCGTCCGGCCCCGCTCCGGGGCCGGCTGAGCTACCGTCCCAGCCCGGAACCACTCAGGTCCATCGAATCTTTCCGACCGGTCTTTGAAGCTGAGCTGAACGATTCCTCGACGAGCAGTTGCGGCTGCGGCTGCGGCTTCTCCTGCGGCTTCGGGCTCAGCTGGCCGAACACCGTCGCCCCGAACGCGATCGCCATCCCCGCCACCTGCACCGCGGTCAGCGACTGGCCGAGCGCGGCCCAGCCGATGACCGCGGCCGTCAGCGGCGAGAGCGGGCCGAGGAGGCTGGCCTGGGTGGCGCTGAGGCGGCCGATGCCGCGGAACCACAGCCAGTACGCGACGGCCGTACCCGCGAGGGACAGGTAGAGGTAGCCCGCGATGTTCCGCCCGTCGAGGGCGGGCGGCGCGCCCTCGACCAGGAACGCGACGGGGGCGATGAGCAGGCCGCCGACCGTCAGCTGCCAGGCCGTCAGCGCGAGCGGGCCGATGCCGTCCGGGCGGCCCCAGCGCTTGGTGAGCACCGTGCCCGTCGACATGGAGGCCGTCGAGCCCACGGCCGCGAGCAGCCCGACCGCGTCCAGCGACCCGGTGGCCTTCAGGACGACCAGGCTGACGCCGAGGGCCGCGGCGGCCCCGGTGAGCAGGGTGCGCGGGGTCGGCCGGTCGGCGAGGAGCAGGGCCGCGAGTCCGGCGACGAAGAGCGGGCCGACGGAGCCGACGACCGCGGCCATGCCGCCGGGCAGGCGGTAGGCGGAGAGGAAGAGCAGCGGGAAGAAGGCGCCGATGTTGAGTGCGCCGAGGACCGCCGACTTCCACCACCACTCCCCCTTGGGCAGGCGTCTGGCGAGCAGGAGCAGCAGCAGCCCTGCGGGCAGGGCGCGCATCAGGGCCGTGAACAGGGGGCGGTCCGCGGGGAGGAACTCGGTGGTGACGGCGTAGGTGGAGCCCCAGGTGAGGGGGGCGTAGGCGGTGAGGAGGATGGCGGTGGCGCGCTTCATGACGGACGTCTCCCAAAGGAATCAAGGACCCGAGGACCCAAGGGCTCAGAGGCTCAGGGACTGAAGGGCTCACGGAGGAAGCTGAGCAGTAAGTAGCTTAGCCGTAAGCTACTTATCGTCAACCCACTTACTTGCAAGCTTCTGTATCTCGTGGATACTTCCCTCATGAACGCGAGCAACGTGATGTCCTCCCAGAGCGCGACGCACTCCGGAGAAGCGGCCGCCGCCGCGCCCGACGGCGTCGACGCGATCATCGAGCAGTGGGCCGTCGTACGGCCGGATCTGGAGACCACACCCATGGAAGTCTTCGGCCGCGTCTACCGCACCACGCAGGCCATGGGCGACCGCACCGAGAAGGCGTACCGCCGCCTGGGCACCACGCGCGGGGAGTTCGACGTGCTCGCGACGCTGCGCCGCCACGGCGAGCCGTACACGCTCTCGCCGCGCCAGCTCTCCTCGACGCTGATGCTGACGACGGGCGGCATGACGGGGCGTCTGGACAAGCTGGAGCGGGCCGGGCTGCTGCGCCGCTCCCCCGACCCGCACGACCGGCGGGGGCTGCAGGTGACGCTGACCGAGGAGGGCCGGGAGCTGGTGGACCGGGCCGTCGTGGCGGGCGTCGAGGAGCAGCGCGCGGCGCTCACGGCCGCCGGGCTCGACGAGGCGGAGACGGCGCAGCTCTCGGCCCTGCTGCGCAAGCTGCTCGCGGGCTCGCAGGCCGGGGACGCCTCATGACGGCGGGCGGCGCCGGAGGTTCGTGAAACACCGAGGGCGCCCTCCGGCCTCGTACGAAGACGTCAACAGGCGTCCGTGTACGTGGCCGAGGGGCGCCCTCGGCGAAGAAAGGCGAAACCGATCAGCTGTGGTGACAGCCGGGCGGCGGACCCGCGTCGTCAGCTCTGCTTCTGCTGCTTGCGGGACTTGTCGCCGACCATCACCAGGCCGGCGATCACCAGGAACAGCACGATCGGCGCGGCGACATACAGGCCGAGCGTCTCCATCACGCTCAGGCCCGGGCCCGGGTCGTCGCCGTCGTCGCGGTTGAGCGCGAGCGCGGGGGACGACATGAGCAGCATCATCAGCGTCGTACCGGCCGTCAGTACACCGGCGCGCAGGGCGTTCTTCTTGTCCACGGTGCCAACGTAGCGAACCGCCGCGCGGCCCGCGCGCCCGGGGTGCCGTACGGGCGCCCCACCCGGTGCGCGGCGGGGCGCGGTCACGGCGTCCGGGACGGGCGGAACACCTCGAGGAGCGCGTGCAGGCGCGGGGCGGCGGCCAGGTCCTCCAGGGTGACGGGACGGCCCGCGGCGTCGGCGATCGGCAGGCGCCAGTTGGGGTACTGGTCCCAGGTGCCGGGCAGGTTCTGCGGACGGCGGTCGCCCACGGTGTCGGGCAGCCAGACGCCGACCATGCGGGCGGGCGTCGCGAGCAGGAACCGGTGCACGGCGCGGACCTCGTCCTCCTCGTTCCCCGCGCCGCCCGGCAGCAGGCCGAGCCGGGACAGCAGGCCGAGCCACTCGCGGACGTCGGCGGCGGCCTCGGCGCGTTCAGCGGCCAGCGGGCGGGTGAGCAGGCCGAGGTCGTACCGCAGGCGCACGTGCGCCCCGGTGACGCGGGCGGCCGTGGACGGCAGGTCGTGCGTGGTGGCGGTGGCCAGGCAGTCGGCGCGCCAGTCGGCGGGCGCGATCGGCTGGCCGGTGCCGTCCCAGTCCCGCTCGAACCACAGCACGGACGTGCCGAGCACCCCGTGCGCGCGCAGCGCCTCGCGCACGCCCGGCTCCACCGTGCCGAGGTCCTCGCCGATGACGAGGGCGCCCGCCCGGTGCGCCTCCAGGACGAGGACGGCAAGCATGGCCTCGGCGTCGTAGCGCACGTACGTCCCGTCGCCGGGGGTACGTCCGTTCGGCACCCACCAGAGCCGGAAGAGACCCATGACGTGGTCGACGCGGACGGCGCCCGCGTGCCGCAGTGTCGCGCGCAGCAGGGCGCGGAACGGGGCGTAGCCGGACTCGGCGAGCCGGTCCGGGCGCCACGGCGGCAGGCCCCAGTCCTGGCCGCGGTCGTTGAAGGCGTCCGGGGGCGCGCCCACCGACATGCCCGCGGCGAAGTACCGCTGCCGCGCCCAGGCGTCGGCGCCGTCCGGATGCACGCCGACGGCCAGGTCGTGGACGAGGCCGACGGCCATCCCCGCGTCCCGTGCGGACCGCTGCGCGGCGGCCAGTTGCTCGTCCGTGAGCCAGGCGAGGCGCTCGTGGAAGTCGACGCGGTCCATCAACTCGGTGCGGGCGCGGGCCGTTTCGGGCGACGCGGGGTCCCGCAGCGGCTCCGGCCAGGCGCGCCAGTCGGGCCCGTGCCGCTCGGCGAGCGCGCACCACGTCGCGTGGTCCTCCAGGTCCTCGCCCTGCTCGGCGAGGAAGTCGCTGTACGCGGCGCACCGGCCGGGCCCCAGCGGCACACCCCGGATCAGCTCCAGCGCCGCCGACTTCACGTCCCACACGGCGTCCCGGTCGATCAGGGCGCCCCCGCTCAGCACCTCCCGGCGCAGCTCCTCCCCCCGCTCCCCGAAAGCGCCCGCCCTCTCGCGCGCCTCGCCCCGCAGGTGGGCGAACTCCGGGACGTTCTCGATCCGCAGGTGCACGGGGTCCGGGAAGCGGCGGGAGGACGGGCGGTACGGCGAGGGGTCCCCGGCGCCGCCCGGCACTCTCGGCACCGCCGCGTGCAACGGATTCACCTGCACGAACCCCACCCCCAACACCCGTCCCGCCCACGCCGCCAGCTCCGCGAGGTCACCCAGGTCCCCCATGCCCCAGGAGTGCCGACTGAGCAACGAGTACAGCTGCACGAGGAAGCCGTAGGTGCGGGGCGGCGGCGCGGGGGCGAGGCGCGGGGCGACGACGAGGTGGGCCTGGGCGGTGCGGCCGTCGGGGGTGGTGGCGGTCAGGCGGTGGATGCCCAAGGGGAGGTGGGGAGTTGTGGGGAGATGGGGAGTTGTGGGGGTGTGGGGGGTGTCAGGGGCGTCAGGGGTCTCGCGGGCCTTGGGGGCGCTGGGAGCGGTGGGGGTGCTGGGAGCGTCGGAGGCGCTGGGGGCGCTGGGGGCGCTGGGAGCCTCGCGGGCGCCGGGAGCGCTGGGGGTGCTGAGAGCCTCGGGGGCGCTGGGGACGTCGGGGAGATTGATGCGCTTGCCGTCCGGCTCCGTCTCCACGACGAGGCGGGTGCCTGGGGGGAGGGAGGAGAGGACCTCTGGGAGAGAGGTGGACTGCGGAGGCTCGGCTTGTGGAGGCTGCGGGGCTTGTGGAGGCTGCGCGGACTGCGGAGGCTGTGGGGCTTGTGGAGGCTGCGCGGACCGCGGAGGCAGTGGGGCTTGCGCGGCTTGTGGGGCCTGCTCGGCCTCCTCCGCCGGGGGCCGTCTCTCCGTCCACAGCACCACGGTGGGCGGTAACAGCCTCTCCCGTAACTCCCGTTCGCGTGCCGCCACCGCGTCCCGTACCGCCTCCGGCGTGCTCGCGTCGACGTCGAGCGCGGCGAGGGCCGCGACGACCGCGGCCTCCGAGGCCTGGACCGTGCGGTCCGGGGACGGTGCGTAGGAGGTGGCCACGCCGTGCAGGGCGGCCAGCCGGGCAAGGGTCATCTATACGCCCATGGGGTCCAGGCCCGCGGCCATGCCCGTGGAGGTGGGCTCGCTGGTCAGCGGGGCGGCGTCCGTCAGGGGCGGCTCGCTGGTGAGGGGGGAGGCGTCGGCCAGCGGGGGCTCGCTGGTCAGGGGCGGCTCCAGGCAGCCGCAGGAGCAGGAGCCGTCGAGGCCGGAGTCGGGGTGCGAGACCTGTTTGGACAGGGCGGAGAGGAGGAGGTTCGCGGAGGCGGGCATGGGGTGCTCCCTTGGTCGCGGATGCCGGTTCCGAAGCCCTACCCACTGCGGTGGGGGGCATCCGTATACGGTCGGGGAACGTGGCGGTGGTCACACCCGGGTCCTGGGGGTTCCCGGGGGTGGGTGTCCCGTGCGGGTGGGACGGGGGCGCCGCCGATCGGCGCTCCGCGCCTCGTCCTCAATCGCCGGACGGGCTCTCTCCCACCCACCCGCCCAAACCCGCACCACCAGCCCAACAGCCCGGCACCATCACCCCCGAAACACCTCACCCCACAGCGCATCACCGGCCCGCCCCGGCGAGATTTTCAGCCCGTCCGGCGTTTGAGGACGAGCGCGCAGCGCGATCGGCGGCGCCCCGTCCCACCCGAAGGGGACACCCACCCCCGGGGTCCAGGGGCGCAGCCCCGGTTTCGGGAAGGGGTGGGATTGGGGAAAGCCCCGCAGGGCCCCCGCATTGACACCCTCCCCACCCCAGTGATGGGCTTCCCGCACCCTGTGTGACCACACGAGTGGGCACAGTGACGAGGGCGGCGAGGCGCCCCACCGCCGGACCACTGCCGAGCGGCAAGGGAGAAGCACGTGCAGCTGCGACGCAGAAGGACCGCGGCCACCCTCGCCCTGGCGGCCCTCGCGGGCACCTTCACCCCCGCCCCGTACGCCCTGGCCACCCCGCCCCCGCCCGACGGCGGCCCCCCGACGACGACCCCGGACGACCACGGGTCGGCACCCGTGCCCGGGGTCTGGCCGAGGCCGCAGACCCAGGAGGCCACAGGCCCGGGGAACACGGTCACGGTCGGCGACGACGTGGCCCTCGTGACGGGGGCGCACGCCGACCCGCACGCCGTAGAAGCGTTGCGCACGCTGCTCAGGACGACGGGCGCCCGCCGGATCGACGAGGTCCCCGCGGGCGCCCAACTGCCCGCGGGCTCCCACCTCGTGGTGCACGCGGGCGGCCAGGACGCCGCGGCGGCCCTGCGCGCGCTGGGCGCGAGGCCCCGCGCCGACCTCCCCGCGGGCGGCTACCGCCTCGCCGTGGGCCGGATCGAGGGCCGCGACACGGTCGCGCTGGACGGCGCGGGCCCCGACGGCCTGTTCCACGCCGTCCAGACCCTGCGCCAGCTCGCCGACGAAAGGACCCGCACGGTCCCGGGCGTCCGCATCCGCGACTGGCCCGCGACGGCGGTGCGCGGCCTGACGGAGGGCTTCTACGGCACTCCGTGGACCCACCGCCAACGCCTGGCCCACCTCGACTTCATGGGCCGCACCAAGCAGAACCGCTACCTGTACGCGCCGGGCAACGACCCGTACCGCCAGGCCCGCTGGCGCGAGCCCTACCCGGCGGCGCAGCGCGCGGAGTTCCGCGCGCTGGCCGCGCGGGCGGCCCGCAACCACGTGACGCTCGCCTGGGCGGTGGCCCCCGGCCAGGCGATGTGTCTGTCGTCGGAGGCGGACGTACGGGCCCTGACGCGGAAGGTCGACGCGATGTGGGCGCTGGGCGTGCGGGCGTTCCAACTGCAGTTCCAGGACGTGAGTTACAGCGAGTGGCACTGCGGGCGGGACGCGGACGCGTTCGGTTCGGGGCCGCGCGCGGCGGCCCGGGCGCAGGCGCGGGTGGCCGACGCCGTGGCGCGGCACCTCTCCGTGCGGCACCCGGACGCGCCGCCGTTGTCGCTGATGCCGACCGAGTACTTCCAGGACGGCGCCACGGAGTACCGCGCGGCCCTGTCCGCGGCGCTGCACGACTCCGTCGAGGTGACGTGGACGGGAGTCGGCGTCGTACCGCGCACCATCACGGGCCGTGAACTGGCGGGCGCGCGGCGGGCGTTCGGGGAGCAGCCGCTGATCACGGCGGACAACTATCCGGTGAACGACTTCGCTCAGGACAGGATCTTCCTGGGGCCGTACACGGGCCGTGAGCCCGCCGTCGCGCAGGGGTCGGCCGCGCTGCTCGGCAACGCGATGGCACAGTCGACGGCGTCCCGGATCCCGCTGTTCACGGTGGCCGACTTCGCCTGGAATCCCCGGGGTTACCGTCCCAGGGAGTCCTGGCACGCCGCGATCGACGACCTCGCGGGCGGCGACGCGAGGGCGCGGGCCGCGCTCGCGGCGCTCGCCGGGAACGACGCGTCGTCCGTCCTCGGCGCCGCCGAGTCGGCGTATCTCCGGCCGCTGCTGCGGGAGTTCTGGCACGCGCGCACGACGGCCGACCCGCGCCGCGTCGACGCCGCCGCACGCGCGCTGGGCGATGCCTTCCGGGTGATGCGGGACGCGCCGGGGGATCTGGCCGCCGGTGAGGCGGAGGGCGTCGGGGAGCTCGCGGCGGAAGTGCGGCCGTGGACGGAGCGGTTGGCGCGCTACGGCGAGGCGGGCGGGACGGCTGTCCGGATGCTGAGCGCGGCGGCGCACGGAGACGGCGAGGGCGCGTGGCGCGCCGCGCGCGCCCTGCACGCGCAACGTGCTGATTGGGCAGAGGAGGAGAACGCGAGGGAAGGCGGGCGGGTCACGGTCGGGGAGGGGGTTCTCGGTCCGTTCGTGGAGCGGGCCCGGGAGGCGTACGCGAGGTGGGCGGGGATCGACGGGGAGCACACCGGGTCGGGCCCGGGCGCCCGCTGGCGGGGGGCCCGGCCGCTCGCCGGGGTGACGGTCCTGGCCGCCCCGGGCACCCGCGGCACCCTGGAGGCCCACGTCCCCGGCAAGGGCTGGCGCCGCCTCACGTCCCTGTCCCCGTCGGGCTGCACGGAGCTGACGCGCCGGGAGACCCCGCGCGCGGGCGGTCCCGTCCTCCCGGAGGGCCTGCGCGCGGACGCCCTCCGCGTCGTCCTCGACCAGGGCGCCGTGCGGCACGTCGTGCCGTGGTTCGCCGACACGGCCGTCGCGCGTTTCGGGCGGATTCCGGCGGGCGTGGACGTGGAGATCGGCGGCGGCGCGCGCCGGGTCACGGCGGAGCTGTTGTCCCGGCGGCCCGGTGACGTACGGGGTGAGGTGACGGTGCGGGCGCCGCGGGGTGTCGAGGTGCGGGCGCCGCGGGCGGTGACGGTGCCGCGCGGCACGGCGGTCGGGGTGCCGCTGGACGTGACCGCGCCCAGGGGCACGCGCGCGGGGACGTACGAGATGTCCGTCACGTTCGCGGGCGGGACGCGGACCGTGTCGGTGCGGGCGTTCCCGCGCACCGGCGGCCCCGATCTCGCGCGCGGCGCGCGGGCCACGTCCTCGGGCGACGAGACGGCGGACTTCCCCGCGTCGGCAGCGAACGACGGCGACGCCACGACCCGCTGGTCCTCGCCCGCCGATGACGACGCGTGGTGGCAGGTCGAGCTGGCCGAGCCGGTGCGCCTGGGGCAGGTGGTGCTGCGCTGGCAGGACGCGTACGCCGCCGGGTACCGGATCCGGACGTCGGCGGACGGTAGGACCTGGCGGACCGCCGCCGTCGTGCGCGACGGCGCGGGCGGCCGCGAGTCCGTCCGCATGGACGCCCCGGGCACCCGCTTCGTGCGGGTGTCGGGCGAGCGCCGGGCGACCCGGTTCGGATACTCGCTGTGGTCGGTGGAGGCCTACGCGGTGGCGGAGGACTGAGGCCGCCTCCGGCACCGCGCACGTACAACAAGGCCCGGATCGATTCCTAGGCGGAAATGCCGTCGATCCGGGCCATCGCGTCGTCCGCGCCGAACGGCTGCAAGTACGGCAGCCAGCGCGGATCCCTATGCCCGGTGCCGATGATGCGCCAGGCGAGGCCCGTGGGTGGGGCGGGCTTGTGACGCAGGCGCCAGCCGAGCTCCAGCAGGTGCCGGTCGGCCTTGACGTGATTGCAGCGGCGGCACGAGGCCACCACGTTGTCCCAGGCGTGCTGGCCGCCCCGGCTGCGCGGAATGACGTGGTCGACGCTGGTTGCGACGCCACCGCAGTACATGCACCGGCCGCCGTCGCGGGCGAACAGGGCACGGCGGGTCAGTGGAACGGGCCCCCTGTAGGGGACCCGCACGAAGCGCTTGAGCCGGACCACGCTGGGTGCGGGGATGGTGCGGGTCGCGCTGTGCATGAAGGCGCCGGACTCCTCGAGGCAGAGTGCCTTGTTCTCGAGGACGAGGACGAGCGCGCGGCGGAGCGGTACGACGCCGAGCGGCTCGTACGACGCGTTGAGGACCAGGACATGCGGCACGGATGCCTCCTTGTACGCCGGCGGCGCGTGGCTCGCGCCGGGACGATCTGTAGCCAGTCTCCCCTCATGCCTGGTCGTAGCGCCAGCATGTGCCGGTAACGGCCCTGAAGTGTTTTCGCCCACACTTCCGATGGAGGCACGTTTCCGCGCTGGTGAGCACCGTCTCTCCTTCGAACATGACAACGATCCCCACACAATGCCCCGTTAGTGTGGTGGGTCTGCCCGGTGCATCTCCTGGGCAGGCCGCTATGCCTGGAGGTACCAGCCGTGTTCCTGTCCGTCCTTTCGGCCGCCGGAACGGACCCGGACCCGACACCGACGCCGACCCGTGAGCCGGTGACGCTCGACGACGCCCAGGAGAGCGCGACGAACGCCGCCAGCTGGGTCGAGGAGAACTGGTCGACCTGGCTCGCCATCGGTCTGCGCATCCTGCTGATCGTCGTGATCGCGATGGTGCTGCGCGTGATCGTGCGGCGCGCCATCACCAAGCTGATAGAGCGGATGAACCGCACGGCGCAGGCCGTGGACGGCACCGCGCTCGGTGGGCTGCTCGTCAATGTGGAGCGGCGGCGGCAGCGTTCGCACGCCATCGGGTCCGTGCTGCGGTCGGTGGCGTCGTTCCTGATCCTCGGCACGGCCGCGCTGATGATCCTCGGCACGTTCCAGATCAATCTGGCGCCGCTGCTCGCGTCCGCGGGTGTCGCGGGTGTCGCGATCGGTTTCGGCGCCCGCAACCTGGTCACGGACTTCCTGTCCGGCGTCTTCATGATCCTGGAGGACCAGTACGGGGTCGGTGACTCCATCGACGCCGGGGTGGCCTCCGGCGAGGTCATCGAGGTCGGGCTGCGCGTGACCAAGCTGCGCGGCGACGACGGCGAGATCTGGTACGTCCGCAACGGCGAGGTCAAGCGCATCGGCAACCTCTCCCAGGGCTGGTCGACGGCCGGCGTCGACGTGACGGTGCGCCCGGACGAGGACCTGGACAAGATCAAGCGGGTGCTCGGCGAGGTCGGCGAGCGGCTCGGCAAGGACGAGCCGTGGAACGAGCAGCTGTGGGGCCCGGTCGAGGTGCTCGGCCTGGACAGCGTGCTCCTTGACCAGATGGTGGTGCGGGTCTCCGCCAAGACCATGCCGGGCAAGTCGCTCGGTGTGGAGCGGGAGCTGCGCTGGCGCATCAAGCGGGCCTTCGACGCGGAGGGCATCCGCCTGGTGGGCGGCCTGCCGATGCTGCCGGACGGCGGCGTGGCCCAGGCCCCGGACCCGACGGCGGGCATGGCGGCCCCGTCCGCGTACGCGTCGTCGACGTCCCCGCAGTCGCTTGCGGCGTCGCCCATCACGCCGCCGCCGAATCTGTCGAAGTAGCCGCCCTCACCACCCCGCATATGACCGCGCCCCCCAGGTAACGAGTTGGTTGCCTCGGGGGCGCTCGGTCTTGACGACCCCTTCACGGGCCTTTACGTTCCTCGCATCAAATAGGAAGCCTTCCTAACAGTGAAGTCAGGGAGGCGGGCCACCGAAGGGCAGGTGTCGTCAGCGATGGCTGGAACCACCCCATCCAATGGGTCTCCCGGCGTGCCGGGCACGCCCCGCGTGCTCCGCGCCATGAACGACCGCGCCGCGCTCGACCTGCTCGCCGCCCACGGCCCGCTCACCCGCACCCGCATCGGCGAGCTGACCGGCCTGTCCAAGCCCACCACCTCCCAGCTCCTGAACCGACTGGAGAGCGCGGGCCTGGTGCGCACCACCGGCCGCCAGAGCGGCCGCCCCGGCCCGAACGCCGTCCTGTACGAGATCGACCCGGCCGTCGGCCACGTCGCCGCCCTGTCCGCCGACCCCACCGGCATCACCGCCCTGGTCGCCGACATCACCGGCCGCGAGGTGGGCCGCCAGCGCATCGAGGCCTACCCCGAGAAGCCGGTCGCCGAGGACGTGCGCCACCGCACCGCCCAGCTGGTCGTGGAGGCCGTGGACGGCGCCCTCGCCAAGGCCGGGCTCGGCCACCACGACCTGCGCGCCACCGTCATCGGCACCCCCGGCGCGATCGACCCGCACGACGGCCGGCTCCGCTACGCCCCGCACCTGCCCGGCTGGCACTCGCGCACCCTGCGCGCCGAGCTGGCCGAGGTCCTCGGCACCCCGGTGACCATCGAGAACGACGTGAACCTCGCCGCCATCGCCGAGCAGTACGAGGGCGCGGCGCAGGACAACGACAACTTCGTGCTGGCCTGGCTGGACGAGGGCGTGGGCGCGGCGATCGTGCTCGGCGGCGTGCTGCTGCGCGGCGCGACCGGCGGCGCGGGCGAGATCGGCTACATGCCGGTGCCGGGCGCCCCGCTGCTGCGCGGCGGCCCGGGGGCGACGCCCGACGCGTACCGGGGCGGCTTCGAGAGCCTCGTCTCCGGCTCCGTGGTCCGCGAGCGCGCGGGCGGCAGGCCGCTCACCGAGGCGCTCGCCGACCCCGTCGTGCGCGACGAACTCGCCGGGCACATCGCCACCGGCCTCGCCGCGGTCGTGGCGGTGGTCGACCCCGAACTCGTCGTCCTGTCCGGGCAGGTGGCCCAGTTGGGCGGCGAGGAGCTGCGCCTGCGCGTCAAGGAGGAGATGACCGGCCTCGCGCTGCCGCGCCCGCTCCTGCGGATCAGCGAGCTGGACGGCGACCCGATCCTCACCGGCGCCCTGCGCACCGCCCTCACCCAGGCCCGCGACACGCTCTTCGACACCGCCTGAGCCCACGGCAGGCCCTCCCTCTTCCCCCCTCCCTCGTCACCCCCTCCCTCGTCACCCCCCTCACCCCCTTCACCTCCCCAACACCGCCTCCCGCAAAGGACGTCCGCCATGCCGCGATGGCGCATACGCACCCGCGTGCCCGCCGCCCTGACCGCGGTCGGACTGCTCTTGGCCGGCTGTGCCAACCCGAGCACCGGCAGCGCCGACGACGACCCGACCAAGCCCGTGACGCTGAAGTTCTGGCACGGCTGGTCGGCCCCCGGTGAAGTCAAGGCGATCAACGCCAGCATCGAGCGGTTCGAGAAGCTGCACCGCAACATCGATGTGAAGGCGATCGGCAACGTCACCGACGAGACCATCAACCAGGCCCTCAGGGCGGGCGGCGGTGAGGCCCCCGACGTGGTGTCGTCGTTCACGACGAACAACGTCGGCCAGTACTGCGACTCCGGGATGTGGGTCAACCTCGACCCGTTCATGAAGAAGACCGGACTCGACAAGAAGAAGACGTTCCCCAAGACCCTCCTCGACTACACGAGTTACGAGGGCAACCAGTGCGCGCTGCCGTTCCTCGCGGACGCGTTCGGCATGTACTACAACAAGGACGCCTTCAAGGAGGCGGGCATCACGCACCCGCCGCGCACCATGTCGGAGTTCAAGAAGGTCGCCGCGAAGCTGACCGTGCGCAGCGGCAAGGACTCGTACGAGCGCGTCGGTTTCATGCCGAACTTCCGGCTGTACCAGAACGCCCCGGACCGGCTCTTCGCGCAGTGGGGCCCGAAGTACTTCGACGCCGACGGCAAGTCGAACCTCGCCGACGAGCCCAAGACGTACGACTACTTCAAGACGACCAATGAGCTGATCGAGGCGCAGGGCGGCTACGGCGACCTGGAGAAGTTCCGGGCCACGTTCGGCGAGGAGATGTCGAGCCAGAACGGCTTCCTCACCGGCAAGCTGGCGATGCACCTCGACGGCGAGTGGCGCGGTCTGATGCTGGACGAGAAGAAGGCGAAGTTCGACTGGGGCGTGGCGCCGCTGCCGGTCCCCGACGACCAGGCGGACAGCTACGGCCGGGGCTTCATCACCGGCACCGTGCTCGGCATCGCGCACAGCAGCAAGAAGCAGAACGCCGCCTGGGAGCTGGTCAGGTTCCTGACGGCGAACACCAACCAGGTCGTGGACCTCGCCAACGACATCCACAACGTGCCGTCGACGTTCGCCGCCCTCAAGTCACCCCGCCTGGACGCCGACAAGCGCTTCCGCACCTTCTTCAAGATCCTGGAGAACGAGCACAGCACGGCGCTCCCGCAGTCCACGAACGGCGGCTCCTACATCGTCTCGCTCGCGGACCTCGCGTACTCCGTCGAAGCCGGCGGCAAGAAGAACCTGCGCGAGGCGCTGAAGAAGCTCGACGAGCAGATCGACGCCGACAACCTCCAGGCAGAGAACTGAGGAGCGCCCCGCCATGGCCCTGACACTCTCCCGTCCCGCGCGCCGCAGACTGCGCGTCCTCGGTTTCCTCTCCCCCTGGCTGATCGGCTTCAGCGTCTTCTTCCTGTATCCGCTGATCGCCACCGTCTACTTCTCGTTCATGCACTACAACCAGATCAAGGAGCCCACGTTCGTGGGCCTGAAGAACTGGCGGTACGTGTTCGAGCAGATGCCGCTGTTCGGCCCCGCGCTGTGGAACACGCTGTGGCTGGTCGTGGTGATGGTGGCGCTGCGGGTGGTCTTCGGGCTCTCGCTCGGGCTGCTCATCACGAAGATCAAGTCGGGGGTCGGGTTCTTCCGAACCGCCTTCTACATCCCCTATCTCGCCCCGCCGGTGGCGGCCACGGTCGCCTTCGTCTTCCTCCTGAACCCGGGCACCGGGCCGGTCAACGAGATCCTCTCCAAGGTCGGCATCGACGCCCCCACCTGGTTCAACGATCCGAACTGGGCGAAACCGTCGCTCGTGATGCTCTCCCTGTGGGGCATCGGCGACCTGATGGTGATCTTCATGGCGGCGCTGCTCGACGTACCGAAGGAGCAGTACGAGGCGGCGGAGATCGACGGCGCGGGCGCCTGGGCGAAGTTCCGGTACGTCACCTGGCCGTCCATCACCCCGATCGTGATGTTCGCCGTGGTCACGGGCGTCGTCCAGACCATGCAGTACTACACGCAGGCCCTGGTCGCCGGAAAGATCGCCTCCGGTGTGTCCATCGGCCCCGGCTCGGTGATCCAGCCCGGCTATCCGGACCACTCGACCCTCACGGTCCCGCAGCTCGTCTACCAGATGGGCTTCCAGAACTTCAACACCGGTGCGGCGTGCGTCCTTTCGCTCGTCCTCTTCGTCATCGCCATGGCCGTGACGATGCTCCTGATGCGCAAGCGCTCCGGTCTGCTCTCGGCGGAGGACTGATCCCCGATGACTTCCACGACACTCAGCGCGCCCGCCACGGCGTCCTCCGCCACGCCCGTCCGGCCGCGCGGCCCGGAGGCCGCCCGCGCCCGCCGCAAGCGGATCCTGCACTGGATAGCGGTGCACAGCGTCGCCATCGCCGTGGCCCTGCTGTTCATCCTGCCCTTCGTGTTCGTCTTCCTGACGTCCGTGATGAGCGACTCGCAGGCGATGAGCGGCGACCTGTGGCCGACCTCCTGGCACTGGGAGAACTACAAGGCCGTCTTCGAGACGGACGGCTTCCTCACCTGGTGGCGCAACTCCCTGCTGTACGCGGGGCTCGGCACCCTGTTCACGGTGTGCTCGGCGATCCCCGTGGCGTACGCCCTCGCCAAGTTCCGCTTCCGCGGCCGCCGCACCGCGATGCTGCTCGTCATCTCGACGATGATGCTGCCGCCGCAGGTCATCGTGATCCCGATGTACCTGGTGTGGGCGCAGCAGTTCCACCTGTCGGGCACGCTGTGGCCGCTGATCATCCCGATGGCGTTCGGCGACGCGTACTCGATCTTCCTGCTGCGCCAGTTCCTCCTCACCATCCCCAAGGAGTACATCGAGTCGGCGCGCGTCGACGGCTGCGGCGAGGTCAAGACCCTCCTCAAGATCATCGTGCCGATGGCCAAGCCCGGCATCGCGGCCATCGCCCTGTTCCAGTTCTTCTACTGCTGGAACGACTACTTCGGCCCGCAGATCTACGCCGCGCAGGACCCGGGCTCCTGGACCCTCAGCTACGGCCTCGAGTCCTTCAAGAGCGCCCACATGGTGAACTGGAACATGACCATGGCGGCAACCCTCCTGGTCATGGCTCCGGTCATCGTCATCTTCTTCTTCGCACAGAAGGCCTTCGTCGAAGGCGTCACCCTCACCGGAGTAAAGGGCTGATTCAGCACATGAAGCTCGCAGTGGTCGGCGGAGGCTCGACCTACACACCCGAACTCATCGACGGATTCGCACGGTTGAGGGACACCCTGCCGATCGAGGAACTCGTCCTCGTCGACCCGGCGGCCGACCGCCTGGAGCTGGTCGGCGGCCTCGCCCGCCGCATCTTCGCCAAGCAGGGCCACCCGGGCCGCATCGTCACCACCTCCGACGTGGACGCGGGCGTCGCCGACGCCGACGCGGTCCTGCTGCAGCTGCGCGTCGGCGGCCAGGCGGCCCGGCAGCAGGACGAGACGTGGCCCCTGGACTGCGGCTGCGTCGGCCAGGAGACCACCGGCGCGGGCGGCCTCGCCAAGGCGCTGCGCACGGTCCCCGTCGTCCTCGACATCGCCGAACGCGTCCGCCGCACCAACCCGAACGCGTGGATCATCGACTTCACCAACCCCGTCGGCATCGTCACCCGCGCCCTGCTCCAGGCCGGGCACAAGGCCGTCGGCCTGTGCAACGTCGCCATCGGCTTCCAGCGGAAGTTCGCCGCGCACCTGGGCGTGGACCCCGCGCAGGTGCACCTGGACCACGTCGGCCTCAACCACCTCACGTGGGAGCTGGGCGTGCGGCTCGGCGGCCCCGGCGGCGAGAACGTGCTGCCGAAGCTGCTCGCCGAACACGGCGAGGCCATCGCGGACGACCTGCACATGCCGCAGACCATCGTCGACCGCCTCGGCGTCGTCCCGTCCTACTACCTGCGCTACTACTACCAGCACGACGCGGTCGTACGAGAGCTGCGCACCAAGCCCTCCCGCGCGGCCGAAGTGGCCGCGATGGAGAAGCAGTTGCTGGACATGTACGGCGACCCGGCGCTCGACGAGAAGCCGGAGCTGCTCGCCAAGCGCGGCGGCGCCTTCTACTCGGAGGCGGCCGTGGACCTCGCGGCGTCGCTCCTGGGTGGCGGCGGCAGTCCCTACCAGGTGGTCAACACCCACAACAACGGCACGCTGCCCTTCCTCCCCGACGACGCGGTGATCGAGGTCCAGGCGTCCGTGGACGGATCCGGCGCGACACCGCTGCCCGTCCCCACCCTCGACCCGCTCTTCTCCGGCCTGATCGCGAACGTCACCGCGTACGAGGACCTGGCGCTGCACGCCGCCCTGCACGGCGGCCGCGACCGCGTCTTCAAGGCGCTGCTCGCCCATCCGCTGGTGGGTCAGTACGAGTACGCGGAGAAGCTCACGGACGATCTCGTCGCACACAACCGGGAGCACCTGGCGTGGGCCTGAGCACACCGCACGGCGCGGGCCCTTCGGCGTCCACGTCCCTGCTCGCCATCGACGCGGGCAACAGCAAGACCGACGTCGCGGTGGTCACGGCGGCCGGCGAGGTCGTCGGCGCGGCCCGCGGGGGCGGCTTCCAGCCCCCGCTGGTCGGCGTGGAGACAGCCGTGGACACCCTCGCCGAGGCGGTCGCCGCCGCCCTCGGGGAGGCCGGTCTCACCTCGGTCGGGCATGTCTCCGCGTGTCTGGCCAACGCCGATCTCCCGGTGGAGGAACGGGAGTTGGCGGCCGCGCTGCGGCGGCGCGGCTGGAGCACCAGCGTGGACGTCCGCAACGACACCTTCGCGATCCTCAGGGCGGGCCTCGTCGAGGACGCCGAGCCGCGCGGGGTCGCGGTGGTGTGCGGGGCGGGCATCAACTGCGTGGGCATGCTGCCGGACGGCCGCACGGCCCGCTTCCCGGCGATCGGCAAGATCTCCGGCGACTGGGGCGGCGGCGGCCACCTCGCCCAGGAGGCGCTGTGGCACGCGGCCCGCGCGGAGGACGGCAGGGGCGGCCCCACGGCCCTCATGGCGGCCCTCCCCGCGCACTTCGGCCTGCCCTCCATGTACGCCCTCATCGAGGCCCTGCACCGCGGCCACATCGACGCCGACCGCCAACACGAGCTGACCCCCGTCCTGTTCGCGACGGCGGCCACCGGCGACCCCGTCGCCTGCTCCCTGGTCGACCGCATGGCCGAGGAGGTCGTCGCCATGTCGACGGTGGCCCTCACCCGCCTCGACCTCCTCGACGAGGCGGCCCCCGTCCTCCTCGGCGGCAGCGTCCTGGCAGCCCGCCACCCCCGCCTCGACGACACCATCCGCACCCTCCTCTCCGAACGCGCCCCCAAGGCAACCCCCCGCGTGGTGGCGGAACGCCCGGTACTGGGAGCGATCCTGCTGGGCCTGGACGAGGTGGGGGCTCCGGCGGAGGTGCACGCGCGAGTACGGGGGCACTACAGCTCCGGCGAGTAGCCCTCCCTCCCCGGCCCGGCGAGATTTCAGCCTGTCCGGCGTTTGAGGACGAGGCGCGGAGCGCCGATCGGCGGCGGCTGTCCCACGCGAAGGGGCCATCGGCGAGGGCGGGGGCCCGGGGGCGCAGCCCCCGGTTACGGGAAGGGGCGGGACTGGGGAGCCCCCGGCAGAGCCCCGCCCCGCTCTCGTACAGGGAACCGAACACGCCCCAGACGCGTGTTCAAAGGCACCCGGTGGCCCACCAATCCGCACAAGATCGAGTCAAGCCCTGTGCGGATGTCAGTCCCTGCGGCGATACTTGCGGCCGTGCACTACTTCCGCCGCCACCAAGGCCCGGAAGGAAGGGCAGTCCGAAGACCAAGGGGGAGGTCGAGGTCAGGTGACACACCCACCACAGGCACCACCGCACGCGCCCGCGCCCACCAGCCCGCCACTGCCGCAGCAGACGACGGCGAGGCCACCGCACCAGGCGCCCACGCCAGGAAGAAGCACGGCGTGGGCGGAGGGAGTGGACCGCCTGCGCGCGGCGGCGACGACGGAGCCGGGCAGGCTGCGCGCCATCGGCGCGGTGCTCGCGGCCCTGGTCCTGGTGTTCGGCGCGGTCACGGCCTGGCAGACGACCTCCAGGGCGGACGCGGCGGACCGCGTCCTGAACCGCAGCCAGCCCCTGAGCAACGACGCCGCCGCGATCTACCGCTCCCTAGCGGACGCCAACACGGCGGCGTCGAGCGGCTTCCTCGCGGGCGGCCAGGAACCCGCGAAGGTCCGCGAGCGGTATCAGCGGGACGTCGACCGGGCCAGCGAGAAGCTCGCGACGGCCGCGTCGAACGCGGGCTCCGACTCCTCGTCGGCGGCGTCGGTGAGCCGCCTGAACAAGCTCCTCCCCCAGTACACGGCCCTGATCGAGCGGGCCCGCGCCAACAACCGCCAGGGTCTGCCCCTCGGCGGCGCCTATCTGCGGTACGCGAACGACACGATGCAGACCCGGATGCTCCCGGCCGCCGAGAAGCTCTACAAGGCGGAGAACAAGCGCCTGACCGACGACTACGGAGACGCGAAGCCGTATCCGTGGCTGGCGATCGCCTTCGGAGTGGTGGCCCTGGCCGCCCTCGGCTGGGCCCAGCACCGCAACTACCGCCGGACGAACAGGGTGTTCAACACGGGCCTGGTGGCCGCGACGACGGCCGCTGCGGTGGCGCTGCTGTGGCTGCTCGCGGGACACACCTTCGCCCGCTCCGGCCTGAACGAGTCCTACGACCGCGGCGTGAAGTCCCTGAACGTCCTCAACGACGCCCGCATCAGCTCCCTGAAGGCCCGGGGCAACGAGAACCTGACGCTGGTCAGCCGGGGCGCCGAGACCGTCGTCGTGGGCGACGCCACGAAGGACAAGTTCGACGTGGCCTACCAGCGGCAGATGGCGCGCCTCGCGGGCGCGAAGGCGGGCGACAAGGGGCTGCTCGAAAGGGCGGCGGAGCTGGCCGACGACGAATCGGGCAAGCGTCCCGTGGCGGCCGCCGCGGCGAACGTGGGCGAGTGGAAGGACCGCCACAAGTCGGCCCGCGCGAGCGACGACTCGGGTGACTACGAGGGCGCGCTGGACAAGGTCATCGGCGCCAAGAGCGACCGGCCGACCGGCGAGTCCTTCGACAATGTGGACGCGGCCCTCGATCTCGCGCTCGCGCACGAGCAGCGGGAGTTCAAGCGGGCCGCCGAGGACGGCAAGGGCGCCATGACGGGCCTGCCCATCGGCGCGGCCGTGCTCGCGGTCGTCGGCGCGGCGGCCGCCGTGCTCGGCATCGGCCGCAGGCTTTCGGAGTACAGGTGATGGGGGGCGCGCGGACGATGCGTACGCGACCTGGCGAGACGGAACGACACTTCGCCGCGGCGACCCGGCACCCGCGCCGCGGCCTCGCGGCCCTGCGCGGCTGGGGCGGCGTCGCCTCGATGGCCCTCGCCTGCCTCCTGGCGACCGCCCTGATCCTGGCGCTGCCGCACCTGCGCGGCGACAACGGCCCCGGCGGCAGCGGCGGTTCGGCCGAAGAGGACCGGCTGACGCAGGCGGCGCCCGCGCGCGCCGACGAGTGCGAGGCCCCCGAGCGCAGCCTGCGGCCCGACACCAAGGACGGCCCGACGATCGAGCGGATCAAGCAGCGCAAGGTCAAGAAGCTCGTCGTCGGCGTCGACCAGAACAGCTATCGGTGGGGGTACCGCGACCCCAACAAGGGCGTCGGCAAGCTGGAGGGCTTCGACATCGACCTGGCGCACGAGATCGCGGAGCGCCTGCTCGGCGACCGCGACGCCGTGGTGTTCCGCGCGATCCCCACCAACCAGCGCATCCCCGCGATCCAGAGCGGCCAGGTCGACATGGTGGTGCGCACGATGACCGTCAACTGCGACCGCATCAAGGACGTCGCCTTCTCCACGGCGTACTTCGAGACGGGCCAGCAGGTCCTCGCCCCGAAGACCTCCGACATCACCGGCTACAACGACACCCTGAAGGGCAAGAAGGTCTGCTCCGCGGCGGGCTCCACGGCGGAGACGGCACTCAAGGAGAACAGCTTCGGTGCCGACATCAGGACCACGGTGCCGAACCAACTCGACTGCCTGGTAAGGCTCCAGCTCGGCGAGGTGGACGCGGTGGTCACCGACAGCGCGCTCGCCGCGGGCCAGGCCGCCCAGGACCCGACGGTGGAGCTGAAGGGCGACAAGCCGTTCACCACCGAGTACTACGGCGTGGCGATGAAGAAGGACGCGGACGACCTGGTGCGGCGTGTGAACGACGTGCTCGACGACTTCCGCAAGGACAAGGACGGCTGGCGTGCCTCGTACGACAAGTGGCTCGCGGACGACCTCGGCGACTCGGCGGGCCCGCCGAAGCCGAAGTACAAGGACTGACCCGCAGGAACCGAAGCACACGCGACACAGAGCGGAGAGGTGATCGATGAGCGTCGCGGGACCCCCCGGCCCTGTCATGGACCGGGACGAGGTGGACCGTGCGCTGGTGCGGCTCGACGCCGAGCACGAGGCGATCGAGACGTCGCTCCTCGCCCTCCAGGACCACGCGGGCCGCCGCCTCCTCGAAGGCGCGCGGCTCACCGGCACCACGCACGAACGCTGGCTCGGCACGGAAGCCCAGATCACGCTGCTCTGGACGTACTTCGACGCGTACGCGGGCGCCCTGAACACCGCCCGCGAGGTGCGCGAGCGCAGGCGCTGGCCCAACCGCGACGACCTGCTCGAACTGACCCGGCTGCTGCGCGGCCAGAGCGTCACCGTCGCGGGCGGCCCGTCGTCCGGCGCCGCGCCGTCGATCACGGGGCCGGCGAAGCTCACCGAACAGTTCACGCTCGAAGAGCTGGTCGCGCGCATGAACGACCTGTACGCCCACTCCCTGGACATGGTCGTCGCCGCCGACGCCGTCTGGTCCGCGCTGCCCGCCCGCATCGACCTGCTCGCCGCCGAACTGCAGCGCACCCGCCAGCTCGCGCACTCCGTCGGCGTGCGCCCCGGCGAGCACCCCTCGGGCGACGACCTGGAGCGCATCACGCGGGAGCTGACGGCGCTGCGCGAGCAAGTCGTGTCCGACCCGCTCGCCTTCTGGCAGCCCACGCGCGGCAGTTCGGCCCCCGGCGGCGGCCGCCCGCACACCGACCGCTACGACCACGCGGCCCGCGCCCTGGAGGACGTGCGCCGCGAGATCGACGCCGTGCTCACGGTCCGCCAGGACGCCGAGGCCCGCCTCGGCAAGCTGCGCGACGTGCTCTCCCGCGCGGACCGCACCCTGGCCGAGGCCCGCTCCGCGCGCGGGGAGGTGCTCGCGAAGATCGCCGCCTCCGAGGTGCCCGCCGTGTCCGGGCCGCCCACGGCGCTCCAGGAGCAGCTGGCGATGGCCGCGGACTACCGCAGGAACGCCCAGTGGCACCGCCTCTCGCCGCTCCTGGAGTCCCTTGAGGAGAAGGCCGAGGACGAACTGCTGCGCGCCCGCGAGTCGTTGACCGCGGTCACCGCGCCGCTCGCGGTCCGCGCGGAGCTGCGCGGCCGCCTCGACGCGTACAAGGCGAAGGTCGCCCGGCACGGCCTCGCCGAGGACCCGGTCCTCATCGAGCGGTACGACGCGGCGCGCCGCATGCTCTGGAGCGCGCCCTGCGACCTGCGCGTGGCCGAGCAGGCGGTGCTGCGCTACCAGCAGGCGGCGGCCGACGCGCTGACGCCGAGGGTCCCGCACCAGGGCGGGCCCACCGACCGGAGGGGGGAAGCATGAGCGAGGAGAACGGCGGACAGCAGCCGTGCCAGCGGCCCAAGTGCACGGGTTCGTACGAGGACGTGGGCGGCGGCGAACTGTACTGCGACACCTGCGGCCTCGCCCCGGTCGTCTCCTCGACCGGCATGGTGGGCTCCCCGGCCACGGGCATCACGGTCGGCGGGCGCAGCGCCCGGGGCTCGCGGGCCTCGGGCAGCGTCGGCTCGCGCGGCACCCGCGGCAGCACCCGCTCATCGCGGTCCTCCTCGTCGCGCCGCTCGGTCTCGGGCCGGCTCTCGCGCTCCACGTCGAGCGGTACGTCGGCGCGGTCGGTGTCGGTGCGCAGCTCCGGTTCGTCGGCGGCGTCGTCCGCCCGCAGCAGGCTCGGCGTCGGCCTGGTCTCGGTGCCGCAGGTGCCGCGCCCGGACCCGCGCGGGGCGGTGCAGCAGAACCCCGAGGTGCCCGAGAGGAAGCGGTTCTGCTCGCGCTCCGACTGCGGCGCGCCGGTGGGCCGCGCCCGCGGTGAGCGCGCGGGGCGCACGGAGGGCTTCTGCACCAAGTGCGGCCACCCGTACTCGTTCGTGCCGAAGCTGGACGCGGGCGACATCGTCCACGGCCAGTACGAGGTCGTGGGCTGTCTCGCGCACGGCGGGCTCGGCTGGGTGTATCTCGCCGTGGACCGCGCGGTGTCCGACCGCTGGGTGGTCCTCAAGGGCCTGCTCGACACCGGCGACCAGGACGCGATGGCCGCGGCGATCTCCGAGCGCCGCTTCCTCGCCGAGATCGAGCACGCCAACATCGTGCGGATCTACAACTTCGTCGAGCACCTGGACCAGCGCACCGGCTCCATGGACGGCTACATCGTCATGGAGTACGTCGGCGGCAAGTCCCTCAAGGAGATCGCCAACGGCCGCCGCACCCCCACCGGCAAGCGCGATCCGCTGCCCGTGGAGCAGGCCTGCGCGTACGGCATCGAGGCCCTGGAGGCGCTCGGCCATCTGCACAGCCGCAACCTGCTGTACTGCGACTTCAAGGTCGACAACGCCATCCAGAGCGAGGACCAGCTCAAGCTCATCGACATGGGCGCGGTCCGCCGCATGGACGACGACGAGTCGGCGATCTACGGCACCGTGGGCTACCAGGCCCCGGAGGTCGCGGAGGTCGGCCCCTCGGTGGCCTCCGACCTGTACACGGTCGCGCGCACCCTGGCCGTGCTCACCTTCGACTTCCAGGGCTACACGAACGTCTTCGTGGACTCGCTGCCCGACCCGGACAACATCGAGGTCTTCCGGACGTACGAGTCGTTCTACCGGCTGCTCGTCCGGGCCACGGACCCTGACCCGGCGCGGCGCTTCAGCTCCGCCCAGGAGATGGCCGAGCAGCTGACCGGTGTGCTGCGGGAGGTCGTGGCGGTGCAGAGCGGACGGCCCCGGCCCGCGCTCTCCACGCTTTTCGGTCCCGAAGTGAAGGTCACGGACACGGAGTTGTTCGCGGAGCTGGCCGGGGAGGTGTCGGTGCTCGGGGCCCGGGGGCCGGTGGCGCGGGCTTCCGGTGGCGCCGGGGACGACGGGATCCTCGGCGACGGAGCCGCGAGCGTGCTGGGGCTCGGGTCGCTCGCGGAGGGCTCCGGTGGTGCGGGCGGTCCCGGCGGGGGCGGGGAAGGCGCCGCGTCCGCCTCGATCGTGCGTGCCCTCGACGCGCCCGTGACGTCGCTCGCCCTGCCCGTGCCGCGGGTCGACCCCGGTGACGCCAACGCCGGTTTCCTCGCCGGGCTCGTGGACTCGTCGGGAGCCGAGCTGATCGCCGCGCTCGGGGCCGCCCCGGCGCCCTCCACCGAGCTGCGCCTGCGCGAGCTGCGGGCGCTGCTCACCATGGGCGACCCCGCCGCCGCGGGCAAGACCCTGGAGTCCCTGGAGATCGACCACCCGGACGACTGGCGGGTGATCTGGTACCGCGGGGTCGCCTCGCTCACCAACGGCGACCACGAGATCGCGGCGCTCTCCTTCGACGCGGTGTACGACGCGTTCCCGGGCGAGCCCGCGCCGAAGCTCGCCCTCGGCGTCTGCGCGGAGGTGCTCGGTCAGCTCGACAACGCCGCCGAGTACTACCGCCTGGTGTGGGCGACCGACCCGAGCTACGTCAGCGCCGCCTTCGGGCTCGCCCGGGTGCAGCTCGCCGCGGGCGACCGGAGCGGCGCGGTGCGTACGCTGGAGTCCGTGCCGGAGTCGTCCATCCACTACACGGCGGCCCGCGTCGCGGCGGTGCGGGCGCGGCTGCGGCGGCGTATGACGTTCGACACGGAAGCCGGGCCCGGAGCCCGGTTCCTGGACGACCTGACGGCCGCCGCCGGGCAGGTCGAGGCGCTCGCGGGCTTCGGCCTCGACGCGGTGCGCAGAGAGCGCCTCTCGACGGAAGTCCTCGGTACGGCGCTCGACTGGGTACTCTCCGGTAGCCACCACTCCGGCCACGCCTCGGCGCCCTCAGGGCCCTCGGCGGCCGCGGGCGACGGGCGTACGGGAACCGTACTGCTCGGCAGCGAGTTGGACGAGCGGGGCCTCCGGTTCGGTCTGGAACGTTCGTACCGGACCCTGGCCCGGCTCGCACAGGGTGGCGAGGAAAGGATCGAACTGGTGGAGCGGGCCAACCGTTTCCGCCCCCGGACGTGGGTGTGAAGATGGCGCAAATGCACCAACCGGCGGCCTTGTCCACGTGTCCGAGCTGCGAGGAGCCCCTGGAGACGGGCGACTTGTTCTGCGGCGCGTGCGGCTACGACCTCTCGGCGGTCCCGGCGCCGCCGGACGATCGGCCCACGCTCGCGATCAACGGCCTGCCGCCGCTGCCGGGCTCCGCGCCCCAGGGCGCGCCGGGCTCCGGTTCCGGCGGCCAGTGGCCCGTGGCTCCCGAGGTCGACAGCTCCGACATCCCGGCCCCGACGCACCGCTCCTCCGACCTGCCCGGCACGGACTCCTCCGGCGCCGAGCTCGGGGACTCCGGCGATGCGGGTGTTCCGGGCGCCGGAGGGGGGATGCCCGGCGGATCAGCTCCCGCGTCCCCCACGGCCGCCGAGCCCGACGACTACCCGCTGCCCGCCCCCGCGCCCCCCGGCGCCGCTCCCGCCGCCGACCCGCGCACCGGCGCGCCCACGCCCGACCAGGCGGCGCCCCCGGCGCCCCAGGCCCCCTCGGCCCCTCCGGCACCCCAGGCCCCGGCCCCCGCGGCCCCCACCCCGCCCGCAGGAACGAAACTCTGCGTCGCCTGCCGCTCCGGGCACGTCGCCCCCGACGGGTACTGCGAGAACTGCGGGCACGCGCAGCCGCGCGAGCGCGACCACATGGAGCTGGAGCTCGACGCGGTCGCCGCCGTCAGCGACCGGGGCCTGCGCCACCACCGCAACGAGGACGCGTTCGCGATCTCCGCGGCCGCGCTGCCCGACGGCTCGCCCGCCGTCATCGCCGTCGTCTGCGACGGCGTCTCCTCGGCGACCCGCCCCGACGAGGCCTCCATGGCCGCGTCCCGCGCCGCCGACGCCACCCTCAGGGCGGCCCTGCCCCGCGGCACCCACCCGCAGCAGGCCATGCACGAGGCGATCATCGCCGCCGCCGAGGCCGTGAACGCGCTCGCCGACGAACCCACCGGCGCCCGCGAGCACAGCCCACACCAGAACGCACCCGCCTGCACCCTCGTCTCGGCCGTCGTCACGGGCGGCCTGCTCGTCATCGGCTGGGTCGGCGACAGCCGTGTCTACTGGGTGCCGGTCGACCGCTCCGGCCCCGCCGCCCGCCTCACCGAGGACGACTCCTGGGCCGCCCAGATGGTCGCGGCGGGCCTGATGAGCGAGGCCGAGGCGTACGCGGACGAGCGGGCGCACGCCATCACGGGCTGGCTCGGCGCCGACGCGTACGAACTGGAGCCGCACACCGCTTCCTTCAAGCCGGACCGCCCGGGTGTAGTGGTGGTGTGCACGGACGGCCTGTGGAACTACGCGGAGGCTGCCGAGGAGATGGCCCGCGCCGTCCCCCTGGACGCCGCCCGACGTCCGCTGCACAGCGCCCAGGTCCTCGTCGGCCACGCGCTCGACGGCGGGGGCCACGACAACGTAACAGTGGCGGTCCTGCCGTTCCCCGCACCGCCGCAAGGGGCAGGATCGGCCTAGCGCGGACGGGGACCGCGCCGCGCGGTCGGCCGGTTGTCCCGATGGCTTTCGCCCCACGCGCGTCACCGGCACCACCCGCACGCGCGGGCACCGCGGCGGGCAGCAGATCCGAGCTCTGTGGATAGAAGTCCTAGGGGGGAGCAACATCCATGGCCAATTTCTCCAAGTCGAACGTTCCGCAGTTCACCGTCGACGTCTACCAGAACGAGTACCTGCCCGAGGGCGGCCGCGAGGTCAACGCCATCGCCACGGTCACCTCGACGGGCGGCGGCACCATCGGCTCCGCGGTCGGCGCGCCCCATCTGTACGCGGTCGGGGAGGGCCCGGACGCGGCAGTCGCGATCATGGTCGACTGCTCCGGCTCCATGGACTACCCGCCGACGAAGATGCGCGGCGCCCGTGACGCCACCGCCGCCGCGATCGACGCCCTGCGCGACGGCGTCCACTTCGCCGTCATCGGCGGCACCCACGTCGCCACGGAGGTCTACCCCGGCGGCGGCCGCCTCGCCGTCGCGGGCCCGCAGACCCGCACCCAGGCCAAGGAGGCCCTGCGCAAGCTCAGCGCGGGCGGCGGCACCGCCATCGGCACCTGGCTGCGCCTGGCCGACCGCCTCCTCGCCTCCGCCGACGTCTCGATCAGACACGGCATCCTGCTCACCGACGGCCGCAACGAACACGAGTCACCGGAGGACCTGCGCGCCTCCCTCGACGCCTGCGCGGGCAGGTTCACCTGTGACGCACGCGGTGTCGGCACCGACTGGGAAGTGAAAGAGGTCACAGGCATCGCCTCGGCGCTGCTCGGCACCGCCGACATCGTCGCCGACCCCGCGGGCCTCGCCGCCGACTTCACGCAGATGATGGAGTCGGCGATGGGCAAGGAGGTCGCCGACGTCAGTCTGCGCCTGTGGACCCCCATGGGCGTGGAGATCATGTTCGTGAAGCAAGTGGCACCCACGGTGGAGGAGTTGACCGACCGCCGCACCGAGGCGGGACCCCGTGCGGGTGACTATCCCACCGGTTCCTGGGGCGACGAGTCCCGCGACTACCACGTCTGTGTACGGGTTCCCGGTGCCGAGCTCGGCCAGGAGATGCTCGCGGCCCGTGTCTCGCTCGTCGTCCCGGCCGCCGACGGCACCGTACAGACCCTGTCCCAGGGCCTGGTCAGGGCCGTCTGGACGGACGACATGGCGGCCTCCACCTCCATCAATCCGCAGGTCGCGCACTACACGGGCCAGGCGGAGCTCGCCCAGGTCATCCAGCAGGGCCTCGACGCCCGCAAATCGGGCGATTACGACGGAGCAACGGCCAAACTGGGCCGGGCCGTTCAGCTGGCGAGCGCCTCCGGCAACGCGGACACCGCCAAGCTCCTTTCCAAGGTGGTGGACGTGGTCGACGCCGCGACAGGTACTGTTCGATTGAAGGCGCGGGTCGCCGAGGCCGACGAGATGACACTCGAGACGCGCTCGACGAAAACGGTCCGCGTGAAGAAGTAGCAGGGCGTCCCACGGCGTCCAGTACGCCGAGCACGCCCCGCGTACGCCCTGTCAGTACCGGAAGAACGCCAGCGCACGCGGCCCACGGGCCGGAGAAGGAGAGGGGGAAGCGCCGACATGCCGACCTGCCCGAACGGACACCAGTCGGGTTCCGACGACTGGTGCGAGGTCTGCGGTCACCGCATGGCCGGTGCCGTACCACCGCCGCCTCCGCCACCGCCCCCGGCCGCGGGTTACGGCCACCCGCAGCAGGGTCCCGGCCAGCCCGGCGGCCCTGGTCAGCCCGGTGGTCCTGGTGGCCCCGGCGGTCCCGGTCAGCCCGGCCGCTCGCACCTTTCCGCGGTGCCGGACCTCGGACCCGAGCCCGAGCTCTGCCCGCAGTGCCGCACGCCCCGCGAGGCCAACGCGCCGTTCTGCGAGGAGTGCCGGTGGAACTTCCTGACGGGTACGGCCACGTCGTACACGCCTGCCGCGCCTAATCCGCCGCTGCCCACTGGTGGGGCGGGGCGGCCCGGTGGGCCTGGTGGTCCTGGTGGTCCGGGGATGCCTGGGCCTGGTGGGCCTGGTGCCGGTGGTCCGGGTGGACCCGGTGGTCCGGGTGGACCCGGTGGTCCTGGCGGACCTGGTGGTCCTGGCTTCGGTGGGCGTGGGCCCGGTTCCGGTCCTGGTGGGTACGGGTATCCGCCTCAGGGTCCCGGCCAGCCCGGTGGTCCGGGTCAGCCGGGTGGTCCGAGCGCTGGCGGTCCCGGTGCCGGTGGGCCCGGTGGGTACGGCTACCCGCAGCCCGGTGGTCCGGGTCAGCCCGGCGGTCCCGGTGCCGGTGGTCCGGGCGCTGGTGGGCCCGGCGGTCCCGGTGGGTACGGGTACCCGCCTCAGGGTCCCGGTCGGCCCGGTGGTCCCGGTCCCGGCGGATACGACGGCCCCGGTGGTCCTGGTCAGCCCGGCGGTCCTGGTGGCCCCGGTGGTCCCGGCCAGCCCGGCGGGTACGACGGCCCTGGTGGGCCTGGTCCCGGCGCGCACGGCGGCCCTGGCGGACCCGGTGGCCCGGGCCCGAGCGGCCCCGGTGGACCCGGCGGACCGGGTGCTCCCGGCGCCCCCAACCCCTCCCAGCAGTTCCAGCAGGGCCCGCCCCCGCCGGGCCCCGGCGCTCCGGGCGGCCCGGGTGCCCCCGGTGGCCCTGGCGGCCCCAACGGCCCCGGCACCACCTCCCCGACCGGCCAGCAGTCCCCCGGCCCCGGCCAGGACCCGTTCGGCTACCAGGGCTCGCGGCCCTCGCAGGTGAACCGGCCCGCCGAGCCGATCCCGCCGTTCGGCAACGGCGCCGCTCCCGGCGGCCCGGGCTCCGCGCCCGGACCGAACGGTCCCGGCGGCCCCGGCGGCCCCGGCGGCCCCGGCGGCCCCGGCGGCCCGAACGGACCGGGTGCCCCGCAGGCGTTCCAGCAGGGTCCGCCCGCACCACCCGCGTTCCCGCAGGAGACGGGCTCCCCGCAGGGCCCGCCGCCCCCGCCCGGCCAGGGCGGTCCCGGTGGACCGGGTGGACCCGGTGGACCTGGCGCGGGCCCCGGCGGTCCCGGTGGCCCCGGCGCGCCCTCCTTCGGCGGTGGCGGAGACGACTGGGTCCTCTCCCCGCCCTCGACCTCGGCACCCGGCCAGGGTCACCCCGGCGGCCCGGGCGGCCCCGCAGGTCCCGGCGGCCCCGGCGCCCCGGCCCAGCAGCCCCCGCAGGGCTACCCCGGCCAGGGCGGTCCGCCCCAGCCGACGGGCCCGGGGACCTGGACCGCGACCATCGGCCCCGACCGTGACTACTTCATGGCGATGATGCAGCGCAGCGGCCCCGAGGCCACGGGCCTGAACCTGCCCGCGTACTCCCCGGAGCAGCAGCGTCCGCTGATCGGCAACCAGATCACGATCGGCCGCCGCCGCCACTCCACCGGCGACACCCCCGACATCGACCTGTCGGTGCCGCCGGAGGACCCGGGCGTATCGCACCAGCACGCGGTCCTGGTCCAGCAGCCGGACGGCGGCTGGGCGGTCGTCGACCAGAACTCGACCAACGGCACCACGGTCAACGGCGGCGAGGAGCCCATCCAGCCCTTCGTCCCGATCCCCCTCCAGGACGGCGACCGGGTGCACGTCGGCGCCTGGACGACGATCACCGTCCGCCGGGACTGACCCCGGCCGCCCGGGTCGCCCCGCACCACCCGCACCACCGAAGGGCCGTACGCCCGCCGCCGTCACAGCGGCCAGGCGTACGGCCCTTCCGGGTCGTCGAGCCACGCCCACGCGTACGGCCCGCTGACCGTCACCCCGAACCGTTCCCGCACCGGCCGTCGCTCCCGCTGCCACAGCGCCAGCGCCTCGTGCGGGTCGAGGCTGCCCGCGGTGAGTTCGAGCAGGAAACGGAACAGCTCGCTCTGCAGCGCCCGCCGCGGCAGTCCGCCGATGTGCTGCTCGGGCCGCACCGGCGCGCTGCCGCCGCGCAGCGGCACGAAGTACGCCGGTGTGTGCAGGAACCGCCCCTCCGCGTGCTCGGCGTCCACGACCCGCAGCGCGATCAGGCCGGTCGCGAGGGGCGCGAGGACCCGCGCGCCGGGGCGGCACTGCGCGAGCCAGGCCCGCGGCACCGAGCTGAGCGTGCACGTGGCGATGATCCGGTCGAAGGGCGCCCGCCGCGGACAGCCCGCGGCGCCGTCGCCGGTCACGACGACCGGGCGGTATCCGGCGGCCGTCAGATGCCGCCGCGCGGACTCGGTGATCTCCGGGTCGAGGTCGACGGTGGTGACGTGCTCGTCCCCGAGGCGGTGCGCGAGCAGCGCCGCGTTGTAGCCCGTACCCGCCCCGATCTCCAGGACGTCGTGCGGCGCCCCGTCCCCCACCTCCAGCTCGACGAGCATCTTGGCCATCAGCGAGGGCTGGCTGCTGGAGGAGACCAGCTCCCCGTCCCGCACCCGGGTGGCGAGCGGCGCGTCCGCGTACGCCCCGCGCAGCCACCGCCCCCGGCGCACCGGGTCGGGGTCCTCGCCCCACATCCGCTCGTACCCGCCGCCCGTGCTCACGTAGTAGTACGGCACGAAAAGGTGCCGCGGCACCGCCCGGAACGCCTCCCGCCAGGCCGGGTCGTCGTCCCAGGCCCCGCCGGCCTCGATCTCCCGCACCAGGCCGGCCCGCGCCTCGGCCGCCAGAACGGGGTCCGGCCCACCGGGTTCGTCAGCAAGTGGAGCGTGCGCACCCATACCCCCACTGTGCTGCCCCGGGCCGCTCGATGCGAGTGGTCCTAAGCCTTCCGTCCTCGTCCTTCGCGTCTGAGACCATGGAAGGGTGAATGAGATCCCGCGCGGCACGCTTCAGGAGCAGACCTTCTACGAACAGGTCGGCGGCGAGGAGACCTTCAGGCGCCTGGTGCACCACTTCTACCAGGGAGTCGCGGAGGACCCGCTGCTCCGGCCGATGTACCCGGAGGAGGACCTCGGCCCGGCCGAGGAGCGCCTCGTCCTGTTCCTGATGCAGTACTGGGGCGGCCCCCGCACCTACAGCGACAACCGCGGCCACCCCCGCCTGCGCATGCGCCACGCCCCCTTCACGGTCAACAGGGAAGCCCACGACGCCTGGCTCAAGCACATGCGCGCAGCCGTCGACGCCCTGGACCTCTCCGAAGAACACGACCGCACCCTCTGGAACTACCTCACGTACGCGGCAGCGTCCATGGTCAACACCCCCGGCTGACCACGCTGACCACAAAAAACGCCCACAGCGGCCTCGGCTGCTGTGGGCGATCGCCCCGCGGGCCCGTCAGGTCGGCGTAACGGTGAGCGCCCCCACGCCGGCCCGGCGCACAGCAATAGACCCAAAGGGCGTCCGCAGCCGCAACCACGGCCCGGCCGACAGCAAGTCCAAGGCGTCCCCGCGCAAGAACCCCAACGACTGCGCCGCATGCGCGGCCCGCACGGGCAACTCGGTCCCCGGCACCACCCGGGACCAGATCTCCCGCCCCACCAGATCCAGCTCGGCCCGAACCCGCCGCTCGGGCGCCAACTCCTCGACCCGCCCCCGGAATTCAGCGACAGCGCCCCGCACAAGCCCTCGCACGTCCTCCGCCGAAGGCAACCCGGGCACCTGCTGCCACCCCCCGCGGGGCGGCAGCACCCCGGCCCACGGCGGCCCGGTGACCGCGTCCGGCACGACAGCCGTACCCGCGGTCTCCAGGGACTCGCCCGCCTCCGCCACGGACTCCAGGAGCTCCCCCGCGGAGACGGTCACGTCGAGCGAGGTGTCGAGCCCGTACTCGTACGGCTTCGCGAGGCGCGCCGTACGAATGGCGAGCACCTCGAACGACGGCGGCCGCCCGAACACCGCGAGGGTGTCCCCCGCGGCCTGCAACCGCACCGCGGCGGCCTTGTCGTAGTGGACGAGCCGCGCCAGGAAGGCGGTGAGATCCACCGCCTCCCCGGCGTCGACGAAGTCCAGTCGCACGGTCATGCGACAAGCGCCCCCGCACCGCCCGCGCGCCGGCCACCCGCCGCGTCCGCCGTGTTCTCGGGGCGGTACTCCTCGAGCACGGCCCGCTCCTCGGCGGTGATCCGCCGCGGCCGCTGGGCCCGCAGGTCGAACGGGACGACGATCGTCGAGGCCCGCACGTACACCTGCCCGCCCGCCTCGGGCTCCTTTATCTCGTACGAGATCGTCAGCGACGCGGCCCCGATCTTCGTCACCCACGACTCGATGGTGACCGGCTCGTGCCGGTGCACCAACGGTCGCAGATAGTCGATCTCGTGGCGCGCCACCACGGAGCCGCCCGAGAACGACGGACCGCCGTCGTCGGACGAGAGCCGGAACATGAAGTCGATCCGCGCCTCTTCCAAGTACCGCAGGAAGACGGCGTTGTTGACGTGCCCGAAGGCATCCATGTCCGACCACCGCAGCGGGCAGCTGTAGATGTGGCGCGCCATGTCAGCCCCGCGTGAGCTTCTTGTACGTGGCGCGGTGCGGACGGGCCGCGTCCGGGCCGAGCCGCTCGATCTTGTTCTTCTCGTACGACTCGAAGTTGCCCTCGAACCAGAACCACTTGGACTCGCCCTCGTAGGCGAGGATGTGCGTGGCGACCCGGTCCAGGAACCAGCGGTCGTGGGAGACGACCACGGCGCAGCCCGGGAACTCCAGGAGCGCGTTCTCCAGCGACGACAGGGTCTCGACGTCGAGGTCGTTGGTGGGCTCGTCGAGGAGCAGCAGGTTGCCGCCCTGCTTGAGGGTCAGCGCCAGGTTCAGCCGGTTGCGCTCACCACCGGAGAGCACACCCGCGGGCTTCTGCTGGTCCGGGCCCTTGAAGCCGAACGCGGAGACGTACGCGCGCGAGGGCATCTCGACCTGGCCCACGTTGATGTAGTCCAGCTCGTCCGAGACGACCGCCCACAGCGTCTTCTTCGGGTCGATGTTGGCGCGGCCCTGGTCGACGTAGGAGATCTTGACGGTGTCGCCGACCTTGATGTTGCCCGAGTCCGGCGTCTCCAGGCCCTGGATCATCTTGAACAGCGTGGTCTTGCCGGCGCCGTTCGGGCCGATCACACCCACGATGCCGTTGCGCGGGAGCGTGAACGACAGGTCGTCGATGAGGACCTTGTCGCCGAACGCCTTCGACAGGTTCTCGACCTCGACGACGATGTTGCCCAGACGGGGGCCCGGCGGGATCTGGATCTCCTCGAAGTCCAGCTTCCGCATCTTGTCCGCCTCGGCGGCCATCTCCTCGTAACGCGACAGTCGCGCCTTGGACTTGGCCTGGCGCCCCTTGGCGTTCGACCGCACCCACTCGAGCTCTTCCTTCAGACGCTTCGCACGCTTGGCGTCCTTCTGGCCCTCGACCTTGAGGCGGGTGGCCTTCTTGTCGAGGTACGTCGAGTAGTTGCCCTCGTAGGGGTGCGCGCGGCCGCGGTCCAGCTCGAGGATCCACTCGGCGACGTTGTCCAGGAAGTACCGGTCGTGGGTGACGGCGACGACGGTGCCGGGGTACTTCGCGAGGTGCTGCTCCAGCCACTGCACGGACTCGGCGTCCAGGTGGTTGGTGGGCTCGTCGAGCAGCAGCAGGTCGGGCGCCTCGAGGAGGAGCTTGCACAGCGCGACGCGGCGGCGCTCACCACCGGAGAGGTTGGTGACCGGCCAGTCGCCGGGCGGACAGCCGAGGGCGTCCATGGCCTGCTCCAGCTGGGTGTCCAGGTCCCACGCGTTGGCGTGGTCCAGGTCCTCCTGGAGCTTGCCCATCTCCTCCATCAGCGCGTCCGAGTAGTCGGTCGCCATCAGCTCGGCGACCTCGTTGAACCGCTTGAGCTTGCCCATGACCTCGGCGGCGCCGTCCTGGACGTTCTCCAGGACCGTCTTGGACTCGTCGAGCGGCGGCTCCTGCAGGAGCATGCCGACCGTGTAGCCGGGCGAAAGGAACGCGTCACCGTTCGACGGCTGCTCGAGCCCCGCCATGATCTTGAGCACCGTGGACTTACCGGCACCGTTCGGACCCACGACACCGATCTTCGCGCCGGGCAGGAAGTTCAAGGTGACGTCATCGAGGATCACCTTGTCGCCGTGCGCCTTGCGCGTCTTGCGCATGGTGTAGATGTACTCAGCCAAGAGAAACCGTCCGGCAATCAGTGTGTGGGCAGATACACCCCATCTTGCCGTACAGCCACCCCCCGGAAGAAACCAGTATCACGAGGCCCCCGTGACCTGGCCCTTCCGCGCCCACCTGCGTAGTTGATCAGTCACCCACCGTGGGCACTGCCCACCCGTGCGTCCCCCGCGCCCCGCTCACTCCTCGGACGCCGCCTTCTCCTCGGACCCCGCCTTTTCCGCGCGCTCCGCCTTCTCCACGGGCTCCGCCTTCTCCACGGGCTCCGCCTTTTCCACGGGCTCCGCCTTTTCCACGGGCTCCGCCTTCTCCACGGGCTCCACCGGATCCTTCTTCCTGCGCAGGAAGAAGACCGCGCCGCCGCCGACGACGACCAGGACGACCGCGATGGCGGCTATCAGCGGTGTCGCGTTCGACCCGCCGGTCTCCGCGAGGTCACCGCCGCCGCTCGTACCGCCCGCCGACGCCGGGCTCGGGTTCGACACGGGCTGCGCCTTGCCGTCGACGGCCACCGCGCTGCCCTCGGTCCGGCAGTCGAGCACTCCCTTGAACCGCTTCTCGAACCCGCCCGGCCCCATGATCGTGAAGTCGTAGGGCTGGTCCTCCTGCAGCGGTATCGTCACCGTCCGCCGCTCACCGGCCTTGATGGTGTGCTTGAACCGCATCAGGCTGAAGGTGAACGCCGCGTCCCCCTTGTTGCTCGCCGTGATGTCCACGCCGTTCTTGGCGCAGTTCTTCTCCGCGGACAGGGCGGGTATCGCGCCCTTCTCCGCCCAGTGCGCCGTCGCCGCGGCGGACACCGTGGACTCGCTGGAGCCCGCGAGTATCTGTGTCTGGCTGCGGGTCTCGGAGGTGAAGGCCCGGCCGACCGGCACCGTCGTCGCGGCCTGCACCTCAAGGGCGGCCGTGCCGTCCGGCGTGCCCTTCGGCACGTCGAAGAACAGGCGGCTGCCGTCACGGGCCGTCTTGACCTGCTTGCCGTTCTTGCCGACGACCTTCACCCCGCTCGCCGAGTCCGCGGGCGGTGTGACGGTCACGCTCTCCGCGTCGGTCCGCACGGTCACCGGGCCAAGGCGCTTCCCGGCGTTCCCGGAGACGGCCGAGGGCTCCAGCGTCAGCGACGCCTTCGGCTCGGGGCTGTTGCGCGCGCTGCGCTCCAGATAGTCCGCGAGCTTCTCGGCCCGGGGGTCGGCGGCCTCGACCGTGGTCCTGCGGGGCTTCGCCGCCTTGCTCTCCGCGCTGGGCCCGCCCGGCTTGCTCGACTTGCTCGCCGTCCGCGAACCGTCGGCCCTGCTCGGCCCGCCGGACCCGCCGGCCCCGCCCGGCTCACTGGGCGTACTCGACGCGCTCGGGGACTTCCACTTGCCCAGGTTCTCCGAATACCGCCAGATCGCCACCTGCGTGCCGGCCGCGGCCGACTTCTCGGTGAGCGTGCCCGCGCCCGACTGCCGCGCGAGCTGGGCGAGGTTGTTCACCCGGGGATAGGAGTGCTGGAGGATCCAGCGGATCTTGCCCGCGTGCGGGTTGCCGTTCAGGGACGTGCCGCTCCAGGGAGTCTCCTGGTACTTCGCGTCCTTCTGCGTGGGGTTGTGCAGGTCGATGCAGTACGTCTGCAGCGTGCCGCCGTTGTCCACGGACATCTCGAAGAGGCCCGCGGGGATTCTCTGGCTCTCGCCGTCCTCACGGACGACCGCCTGGCCGTACGTCTTCAGGCCGCCGAGGGTCGCGCTCGCCCCGCCATGGTGCTGCGGGGCGTCCACCGCGGCCGCCGCGGGCGCGGTGACCGTCACTCCGGCCACGACCAGGCCGGACGCGACCGTCGTAGCGGCGACGCGGGCCGCGCCGCGGCCGCGCGCGGGCGATATCGCGAACGCCTTGAGTGCCCGACACGCTGACAACGCAGAAAACACAGAAATCCCCTCCGAGCGGGACCCAATTCACATGGGGGGACTGGCCCCGCCAGCAGATTCAACCGAGCAGACTCACCTGCCGACCGCCCCGCTCAGGCCTCAACCGCCTTACGGAGCCACGCCCGGCATCCTAAGGAAGCGACGCATCGCCGTTCCCAGTAGCGCCGTCAGGCAACCGATCCGAATCGGAATTGTTATCGACAACGCCCCTTCTGAGCTGGGCATATCGACAAATCCATGGTTCCGGTTAGGGGATCGGGTGCCAGATCGGGTGTTGTCCCGCCGTGCGGCGCGGGTCAGCCGACGGGGGTCGGATCCCGCTCCGACTCCGCCTCCTGGACGCCTTCCACCGCGCCCTCCGGTTCACCGCCCGGCTCCGTCCCCGACTTGGTCCGTTGCTCCGCCCCGGGCCCCGTCCACGCCCGCGCCTCCTGCTGGGACCGGGCGTGCGCCCGGTCCCGGGCCCCGGGCTGCGGGGGCAACTCGAACTCCGGCTCATCCTCCGCCCCCGGCACGGCACTTCGCTCCCTCGCCACGGAGTCCACCGGCCTGCGCGCACGCCGGAACGCGGACGTCCCGCGGGCGAGGTCGTGCCCGACGGACTGGGCGTCGATGTCCACGGACCGGAAGTGCTGCCCGCCCCGCTCCTCGTCCCGCACCCTCAACCTGCCCTGCACGATGACCGGTTCGCCGATCGCGAGCGAGCCCTGCACATTGACGCCCAGCGCCCGCCAGGCCCACACCGTGAAGAAGTTGGTGTGCCCGTCCGCCCACGCGTTGCGCGAGCGGTCGAAGTGCCGTGCCGTGACCGCGATCCGAAAGCGTGTCACCGGTCCGGACGGAAGCTCCCTGAACACCGGTGTCGTCGCCACGTTCCCCACCACCGTCACCACCGTGTCGTTCATGCCGACCCCTCCCCTGCGTCCACACACGTGCGGGCTCCTCCCGCACGCCCACGTCTGAGTCCGCGGCCGCTCGCCCCCGCCTTCGCGCTCCGGCGTCGGCGGTCGGTGGGCTGCCGCGATCTCAGATTGCACCGGCCGGGCCGAGCCCGCTGAGCCCTGTGTCCTACCGGCCGGTTGTGGACAACTCCGTCACCCGACGGAGCCCTTCCGCTTCCCTCGCGCCCCACGCCTCGGCCCAGGCCCGTCCCCCCTGCCCTCACCCCCGCCGAGCCACCCGCACGTACTGCTCCCGAACCTCCCGGTACCGCAACAGCTCAGCCGCCACCGGATCGAGCACCCGCGCCCGCCCGCACCCCGCGGCCGCCTCCCGCAGCCGCCGCTCGGCCTCGAAGCCGTACCGCCGCGCCGGCCCGCGCGCCGCCATCCCGCTGGCCCACTCCACGCACGGCCCGCCGACGATGCCCAGCGCCATCAGAAGCACCGGCACGCCCAGGTTCGGCTCCGCGACGCCGACGATCTGCCCCACGAGCCAGAGCCCGCCGACGACCTGAAGCAGCGTCATGGCCGCCTGCGCGAGGACCGCCACCGGCCACCAGCCGGGCCGCGGCGGCCGTCCGTCCGGCAGCGCCGCCCGCAGCGCCAGCTCGTCGAGCGCCTCGGGCAGCCCCTGGGCGCCGCGCGCCGCCGCCTCCCGGACGGCCTGCCCCCACGGAGTGGGCAGCCCGGTGGCCGCCTCGTCGGCGACGGTGCGTACGGCGTGCTCCACGCGCGCGCGTGCCGTCGCCTCCTCGTCCACGGAGGGCGCCACGACGTGCCTGCCCGTGCTGTGCGGGAAGCGCTGCGCCTCGTACCAGCGCCACAGCCGCAGCCAGGGCGACGAGCACGCCCGGCCCGCGTGCCTGCGCCAGGCCCGCTCGGCGGCCTGGCCCGCCGCCGCCGCGCCGACCGCCTCCCCGAGCCGTTCGGAGAACTCCTCGCGCGCCTCCTCGCTGAGCCCGATCGCGCCCCGCGCGGACGCCGACCCCGCTCCGGCCGCGTACACGGGCCGCAGGTGTGCCGCCGCCGCGTCCAGGTCCGCCTCGATGCGCCGCGCCGCGGCCCCCCGCTCGCGGGTGAACTGGCCGAGGGCCTCGCGCAGATCGCCGACGCCCTCCCCGGTGAGGGCGGACAGCGCGAGCACCGTGGCGCCCGGTTCGCCGTGCTCGCCGAGCGCGATGCCGTCCTCGTCGAGGAGCCGCCGCAGATCGTCGAGCACCTGGTCGGCGGCGTCTCCGGGGAGCCGGTCCACCTGGTTGAGCACGACGAACATGACCTCGGCGTGCCCGGCGAGCGGGCGCAGATAGCGCTCGTGCAGCATCGCGTCCGCGTACTTCTCCGGGTCGACGACCCAGATGACCGCGTCGACGAGCCCGAGGATCCGGTCGACGTGCTCGCGGTGGTCCCCCGCGGCCGAGTCGTGGTCGGGCAGGTCGACGAGAACGAGCCCCTGAAGGGTCTGCGCGTCGGCCCCTTGGAGCGGCCGTCGGCGCAGCCTTCCGGGGATGCCGAGCCGGTCGAGCAGCCCCGCGGCGCCGTCCGTCCAGCTGCACCCGATGGGCGCGGCTGTGGTCGGTCTGCGGACGCCCGTCTCCGAGATCATCACGCCCGCCAGGGCGTTGAAGAGGGTCGACTTGCCGCTGCCCGTGGCACCCGCGAGGGCGACGACGGTGTGCCGGTCGGACAGCCGCCGCCGCGCCGCGGCCTCGTCGAGCACGCGCCCGGCCTCGGCGAGCGTCTCGCTGTCGAGCCGCGTACGGGACAGCCCGATCAGCTCACGCAGCGCGTCGAGACGCCCCCGGAGGGGCCCTTCGTAGACGACGGTCGTGTCCTGCGGGAGGGCACTGTTCTCGTACGGGGTGCGGGTGTCGTACGCGGTGGAGTCCCCGTACGAGGACGGCCTCCCCGTGGACACGGCCGACGGCGAACCGGCTGCCACCGATCCGGCGAGCACCTCGGCCACGGTCCGGGAGCGGCCGTTCCCCGGGGACGCACCGGGCACCACGCGCCGCGCGATGAGCCCGTCGTCCCAGGCGCCGTCGCCCTCGCGCGCGGGGTGGCCGTTTTCGTCACCCGCACCGGCGTGATCAGCGAGCCCCGCGCCCGAGGTGCTCTCGCCTCCGTCAGCACGCTCGCGGCCCTCCGCACGCTCGCCGCCCTCCGCACGCTCGCCGCCGTCAGCACCGCTTGCCGCGGCATGCGTACCGTCCGCGCTGTCTGCGCCGTCCGCACTGTCTGCGTTGCCTACGCTGCCTGCGCGTTCCAAGTCGCCGGTGTGATCGGTGTGTCCCGTGACGGCGGTCACCGCGGTCACCTCTCCTTCTGCAGTACGGACAGCGCGGCGATGAGTTCGGCCTGGGGTTCCGGGTTGACGTCGAGTGCGTCGAGGGGGGCCAGGCGCCGCTCGCGCTCCGCGCCGAGGACCTTGTCCAGGTAGTCGGTGAGCAGGCGGCCGCCGCGGTCGCGCAGCCGCAGCGCCCCGTGGGCGCCGATGCGCTCGGCCAGCGTCTCCCCGGCGGTGCGGGCCCGCCGCCCGCCGAGCAGGGCGGTGGCGAGCAGCGCGGCGACGACGTCGGCGTCGGGCAGGGTGCTCCTGTCGGCGCGGTCGAGGGCGCGGACCTCGTCCTCGGCGTACTCCTCGAGTTCGCGCCGCCAGCGTCGTACGGCCATGCCGATGCGGTGTTCGGGGCTGTCCCCGTCTTCGTAGGGGGCCCTTTCGTACCGTCCGCCGCTGCGGACGAGCGCGGGGGCCTGGGCGGCGGGCTCGCGTCGCCACGCGTCGTCGATGTGTTCGTCGGCGGCGGTGACCGCGCACAGCAGGAGCGCTTCGAGGCTCTCGGAGATGGCGTCGAGGAGCTCTCCGGGGCCGCAGTCGAGCGGGTAGGCGCGCCAGCGCTTCAGGGCGTCCCCGGCGAGCGCGGCGCCTGCCTGGAGGCGGGCACGTACGCGCGTGTGCTCGCTTTCGTAGGCCTCGTCGACGGCGGACGTGAGGCGCAGGGCGGCGGCGTACTGGGCGGCGACGGCACCGGCGAGTTCCGGCATGCGGGAGTTCAGCGAACCGAGGACTCCGTAGGCGGTGCGTTCGATGGCCTGTCCACGGGAGGCGGGGTCTTCCGCGCGGTGGGCGAGCCAGGTGCGCAGGGGTTCCACGGCGGTGGCGGGGAGGAGGCCGCCGCCACCGGCGGACTCGGGCAGTTCGGGGACGGTGAAGCGGGGTACGTCACCGAGTCCGGCCTTGGCGAGGAGGGCGCCGTACTGCCGTGACACCTCGCCGACGACCTGGTGGGGGACGCGGTCGAGGACGGTGACGAGGGTGGCGTCCTGTTCCTTGGCGGTGCGCAGCAGATGCCAGGGCACGGCGTCGGCGTACCGGGAGGCGGTGGTGACCATGACCCACACGTCGGCCGCGCAGATCAGCTCGGCGGCGAGGACGCGGTTGTCGGCGACGAGGGAATCGATGTCGGGGGCGTCGAGGAGGGCGAGGCCGCAGGGCAAGGTGTCGGCGGTCTCGACGCGCAGGACGCGCTCGTTCTCGCCGCCCGTGCCCCGGGCGGCCCCGTCGTCGCCCTTCCCCCGGCCGGCCCCGTCGTCGCCCGCGCGGCCCTGTCGGGGCGCCCACGCGCGCGTGAGGTGCGGCAGGACGCGCATCCCGGCGAACCAGTGCTGGTCCTCCGGGTGGCACACCAGGACGGGCGTGCGGGTCGTGGGCCGCAGGACACCCGCTTCGCTGACCTGACGGCCCACCAGAGAGTTCACGAGCGTGGACTTGCCCGCTCCGGTGGAGCCGCCGACAACGGCCAGCAAGGGCGCTTCGGGGGCCCGTAGCCGGGGCACCAGATAGTCGTCGAGCTGTGCGAGAAGCTCGTCCCGGTTGGCCCGCGCGCGTGGCGCCCCCGCGAGAGGGAGCGGAAAGCGTGCGGCGGCGACACGCTCACGCAGGGCGGAGAGTGCGTCAAGCAGTTGAGGCCGTACGTCCAAGGTCACCACATGCGAAGAATGCCCAATTTTGGCGCCTTTCTGAAGCATATGGGCACCCCTGCGCGCCGATCGGACACCCGCGACGGAAGGGACGACTGGGGCGCAGGCATAACGAGTGCACAACACCCGGGGCGACAGACGCCAAAAGCGGTGCGAGATTCGCACCTGCCTGCGATTATCAGGACCGCTTCACCGAACCTCCACATCGCGTGGCGGAGGTGAAGCACCAGGGACAAGCCACCAGGAGCCCTATCCTTGTCCCCGGTCCATGGTCCACGGCCCCCGGCAAGGCCACGGACCACCCCACACCGGGCTCCAGGCCACCGGCCACCACCCGGCCCCCGTAGCTCAGTGGATAGAGCAGGTGCCTTCTAAGCACTTGGCCGCAGGTTCGAGTCCTGCCGGGGGCGCCACACAGCAGGGCAGCGCGACCCGCCCGTGACGGCTGACGCGTCACGGATGAGCCGGAGCGGACGGATCAGTCACTTCAGGGCACGGCGCTGCTGCGGGTTTCCGTCGAACCGGTTCATGCGCTCCAGCACCTGGGCGACGTCCGGCCGCCGGATCTCGTCGACGATCCGGCCGTCCGCGAGGAAGACGACACGATCCGTGCGGGCGGCCGCCACGGGGTCGTGCGTCACCATGACGATCGTCTGTCCCAGCTCTCGGGCCAATCGGCCGAGCAGCGAGAGAACTTCCGCCCCGGCCCGGGTGTCCAGGTTTCCCGTCGGCTCGTCGGCGAAGATGATGTCGGGGCGCCCGGCCATGGCCCTCGCGCAGGCCACCCGCTGCTGCTGGCCGCCGGACAGCTGTGGCGGGCGGTGGGAGAGACGGTCCGTCAGGCCCAGCGCCGTGACGATCTGTTCGAGCCACTGCGGGTTCGGGCGTCGGCCGGCGATGCCCAAGGGAAGCGTGATGTTCTCGGCCACGGTCAGGGTCGGCAGGAGATGGAAGTCCTGAAAGACGAAACCGATCCGCTCCCTGCGCAGCCGGGTCAGCGCCCTGTCGGAGAGTCCTGACAGCTCGACCTCACCGAGCCTCACCGAGCCGGACGTGGGGCTGTCGAGTCCCGCCAGGCACTGCATCAGGGTGGACTTCCCCGAACCGGACGGCCCCATGATCGCCGTGAACTGTCCCTGGTGGAAGGAGACGGAGACATCGGACAGGGCAGTGACGCGCAGTCCGGCGTCACCGTGCACCTTGGTGAGTTCCGATGCGGATGCCGCCGCGGAGAGTGCCCCCGTCCGGGCTCCGCTGCTGTGGGGAAGATGTGCTGAAGTCACACGGCGCTCCTAGCGGTTCGTGAAGGTGTGCCCGGGCGGGGAGGGCGCACGCAGCCCTGCTCGGCCGGCCAGCAGGGCGAGGAAGCGGGCGTTCAGGGCCCGGGCGGCGCTTCCCGACCGTCCGTCGTGCCCGCTGTTGTCCTGATGGTCGAGGAGAACCGGCGCGTCACTGGAGGTGGCCTCCTGCAGCGCCGCACACAGCTTCCACGCGTGCCAGGGGCGCACCCGCGCGTCATTGCCCCCGGACACGAAGAGGGTGGCGGGGTACGGCGTGCCGTCGCGCACCCGGTGGTAGGGGGAGTAGCCCAGGAGCGCCCGCAGCGCGTCCCGGTCCGCGGGATGGCCGTATTCGGCGTGCCAGAGGTTGCCCAGGCCGCCGATGTGATAGCGCGCCATGTCGGTGAGCGGGGCCACGCACACCGCGGCGGCGAAGAGGTGCGGGGCGCGCACCAGGGCCGCGGCAAGGACCAACCCTCCGTTGCTGGCGGAGAGGGCGGCGAGTTGTCCGGGTCCCGCCTCGCCTTCCGACTGGAGATGCCGGGCGGCCGCGCACAGGTCGTCGACGGTGCCGGACTTTCCTGGACCGCGTCCGGCTCGGGCCCAGCGCGGTCCGAGCTCGCCGCCGCCACGGGCGTGGACCCAGGCGACGCGACCGCCTGCGGCGAGCCATGCCGCGACGACCGGATCCCAGGAAGGCTCGAGCGAGACGCCGAAGCCGCCGTAGACGGTGATCAGGGTGGGGGCCGGTCGGCCTGCGGGCACGGTCGGCGGGTCGCAGATGGTGACGGGGACGGTGGCCCCGTCACCACTGGTGGCGGCTGCCGTGCGCAGGGTTGAAGCTCGTACGTTGCGCGGGGCTGACGCTCGTACGTTGCGCAGAGTTGAAGCGCCCGCGTTGCGCGCGGCTGGACCGCGCGCGTGCGGGCCACGCTGCGCACGCGCGGTGACGCGACAGCTGACCGCGCCGAACCGCGGGTCGTCCACCAGGACCCAGGCCGCGTCGCCCAGTCCGCCGTCGGGACGGCGAGCGGTCGGTCCGACGCGAAGGCGCGCGTGCCAGGTGAACCCGGATGCGGCGGGTTCGCGGATGCCTTCATCCGCGCTCGCCACCGCGTCGTGCTCCAGTGCGTCGCGCTCCGATGCGTCGGACAGCGACCCTCCGGACAGCGGCGCGTCGTACTCCGGTGCCTCGGGCAGCGACGCATCGGACTCCGCGCCAAGCTCCGTGATCACCCGCTGGACGTCCAGCCGCCTCGTGGTGCCCAACTGCCTCAGCACGGCGAGAGACGCAGCGGCACCGACGCTGCCGGAATCGAGTACGCGCAGTGCGCGGATCGTCTCTTCCCTCCCCTCTGCCCCCTCTCGCCCCTCGTCCGCCGCTTCGGAGGAAGGGGAGACCAGGGGGACGAAGTGCGCCGGGTGTCCACGGGAGACTGACGTCAGGTCGAGCCGGAACAGCCCGTTCCCACCGATGTACAGGTCGTCCGGGCCGATGGCGAACGCCGTGACGTGAACACCGGCCATCGGCAGCTCCTGCCAGTCCGGCGTGCCCGAGCCGTCCCATCGCGTACACCACCAGCGTGCGGCCGGAGAAGCAGGCGTCCGGGTCCGCAGGAGCAGGTGGTTTCCGTGACCTGTGTGCAGCGAAAGGCGCACGGGCCCCGGGACGGGCAGCCCGACCGTGCGCGGGGGCCCGCCCTGGAGCCGGCGGACACGCAGCTCGTGCTCGGTGCGGTTCCCGGAGCTGTACACCAGCAGATCGCCGACGAACGCGACGGCGGGGTGCGGGGACGCGTCGGACAGGTGCCACGCCGGTGGCCCCTGAGCGGCGGGGACGACGTGGAGGCCACCGTTCTCGTGGCCGTCGAGGTGGAGTTGCATCACGACGGCGTTCCCGGTGGCGTCCGGGAGCCAGAAAGGCACACGGCCGTGAGAGGAGTGGTCGCCGGTGTCGAGGAGTACGCGCCGACGGCCGTCCGCTTCGGACACGGCGATCACCTCACCGTCGTCCGCGGTGAGGTGATGGCTGAAGAGTCTGCCACCGGCTTCCGCGCGCGGGCTCAGCTCACGGCCGACCGCGGCGGCATCGATCTCTTCGAGCTGCTTCTCCCAGGTGCGTTCCTCGTGGTGTCGTACGTGCCGTGCGAGCAGGCCGTGTTGGAGACGGAGCCACGAACGCGTACGCGGGGAGCCCTCCTCCTCCAGCCAGCGGTACGGGTCGGCGCGGCCGTCCAGGGACGCTTCGGGTGCAACTGGCACGGCGTCACCCACGACGAACCTCCAGGGAGCGTGCTTCAGGGTGGGAGAGGTCGTCGGAATGTCCCGCGTGGTGGGTGGTGATGAAAGCACCGACGACGGCGAGAAGGAGCACCAGACCGGCTGCCCCGAACACCGTCGAGGTCATGCCGAACTGATGGGCGCTCGCTCCGGCCAGCACGGGGCCGAGCGGCGCGATGGCTTGGGCGAGGAAGCCGCTGCCGCTGTGGACCCGCCCCTGCAGGCGCAGGGGGGTGATGCGCATCTGCGCGGCGGAGACGACCACCGTGATGACCGGTCCCGCGGCAGCCGCGAGCGCGAGCATGAGCGCCGAGCCCCAGGTGGTCCGTACCACCGCGAAGCCCAGCAGCGCGGCGGCGATCACGGCGGTGGCCCCGACGATGGCGTGGCGTACGGGAAGGCGGCGTGCCACGGGTGCTGCGACGAGAGCGCCGACGAGAGCGCCGGCTCCGAGTGCGGCGGTCTGCACGCCGACGCTCACTTCCCCGGCACCCGCGCTCTGGGTGGAGGCGATGATGACGATCAAGAGCCCGTTGAAGACGAGGTTGAGCACGGTGGCGTTGAGGGCCCCGTAGCGCAGCAGGGGGGACCGCCAGAGGAAACGCAGGCCCTCGACAGTGGCTCCGAGTGGTGTCTTCTCCTCGCTGACGGGGCCCATGTTCGAGGGCAGGAGGAAGGCACAGCAGGCGGCGGTGAGGTACGTCATGGCGTCGGCGCCGAACACCCAGGCGGCGTCGGCCTTGAGGAGCGCACCGCCCGCCAGGGGTCCGGCGATCATGGCGAACGCCGAACGGCCCTGCAGCAGGGCCAGCGCTCTCGGGAGCAGGTCCGCGTCGACGACGTTGCGTACGGCGACGTTCTCGGCGGGTGCCAGGGTGCTGCCGACGGCTCCCAGGAGGAAGGCGGCGACGAGGAGCAGGGCCAAGTGCGCGGCGTGTGAGGCCTGCAGGGCCGCGAGCGCACCCAGGACCAGCGCGCCCACGGCGTTGCACCACAGGAGGATCGTCCTGCGTTCGTGCCGGTCCGCGAGCAGCCCCGCCGGAAGCCTCGCCGCGACGATGCCGAGGGACAGGGCGGTACTGATGAGCCCCGCGGCCCGGACGTCACCGCTGTCCTGGAAGGAGACCAGGGGCAGCGCGACCGCCGAGGCTCCCGTTCCCACCGCGGAGGCGGACTCGCCGCAGAACAGCAGCCAGAACACTCCTCCCAACCGCGGTCTCATGCACGCCTCCTGGCGAACTGCGCCTGGACGTCGTGCAGGGGGTGGGCCGTCATCGCCGAAGGGACCGCGACGGCAAGCACGGCGGCCAACAGCACACCGACGGTCCACGGCAGGTCGAGGGCCGGGGCCGCGCCGACGCCGAGCACCATGGCCAGCGGGATCAGGCAGGCCAACGCGGTGATCGCGGCCAGGGCGACGCCGATGGCGGCGGCGCCGACCGATTCATAGAGGACGCAACGCAGCATCTGCATGCGGCCCAGTCCGAGTGCGCGGAGGTGGGCGTGCTGGGCGCGCCGGTCGCGTTGGGCGAGCGAACACGTGTTGGCGGCGGCCAGCAGCGCGTAGCCCGAGATCACGGAGACGATCAGACGGGACGCCAGGTCGTCCGCCGGGTTCCTCGGGGTGAGGTGGTCGAGGTAGTGGGCGCGTGTCTCCAGCTTCTGGCCCTTGTCGGCGAGCCCTGGGCGCGGGGCGCCCGTGAGCAGGATCCTGTCGGCGTAGGGGGCTTTGGTGTGCTCCAGGGCCGTGGTGCGCGGGATCACGAACTCCGGGAAGGCCAGGTCGCGTTCGTAGACGGCGACCAGAGTCAGCGCCTGCCGTGATCCGTCCGCCAGGGTCAGCCGGACCTTCTGGCCGAGCCGCCAGTGATGCGCGTCGGCCTGCATGGCGCCCGCGGCGAAGGTTCCTCCGCGTACGGCGGACATCCGGCCTTCGCGTACTCCGAGATCGAGCACCTTCGCCAGTCGTGGGCCGTCCACGCCCCAGGTGTCGACCGGTGCCGGCTGGTCGTCCAACGCCGTCGGCGCGGCGGTCACTTCGGTGTGCACGAGCGCCGTGGCGGGCCCTCCGGGAGAGTGGGGGACGACGGGAAGGCGGTGCCCGGGCTCCGCGGTCACCACGCCGGTGGCGAGGAGTCCGTCCTCGGTCTGGCGATGCACTGCCTGCCCGATGGTGGCTCCGGCGCCGAGCAGGGACACGGCGACCCCGACGGCCAGCATGACCGGCACCGCCATCGCTGTCGTACGCGAGGCTGCCGCGCTCAACCCGGCCGCGGCCACCCGCCCGACACGGCGGTCGACGATCCGCAGGACGGCGCACACCGGACGGATCAGGGGCGGCACGACCCAGGGAGCGAGCACGGCGAGGCTGGGGATCAGGGTCAGTGCCAGGCCGGGGGTCATCGCGGCCCGCACGGTCACCGGCAGATCCATGAAGGCCATGACGCACAGCAGCGGAACGCACAGCATCAGGATCATGAGGAGACCGGTCACCAGGCGGGCCCGGCGACGGGAGTTCGCCGTGGCCGACCCCGGGTCCTTCAGGAGCATCCCGGGGCTGACCCGCCCCGCCGCGAGCACACTGGCAAGAGCCGCAAGGACCGCGACGGCTCCGGTGATGAGGCAGACCCCGGCCCCGGTCGACCAGGCTTGGCCGGCGGACGGCAGCGAAGCCGTCCCGGGGAAGAGCTCACGGTCCACGAGCAGTTGGCGTCCCAGCCGTGCGAGGGGCACCATGCCGAGCGCCGCTCCCACCGCGGCGGAGGCGAGCGCCAGCGTCAGCACGTCACCGGCGACCATGCGGCGCAACCGCCCGGCAGTGACTCCGAGGGCGCGCAGCACGGCGAACTGGTGCAGCCGCTGGCCCGTCCAGAGCGAGACGGTGGAGCCGACGACGAGGACCGCGGACATCACGAGCAGGGACAGGAGCAGGGCGAGCAGGTCCTGGGCGTCCTGGGCGGCGGCGGCCTCAACCGAGTTCTCCGCGTAGTCCGGGAGACTCGCGGCTATCAGCAGCAGCGCGCTCGCCCCCACACCGGCCGCGGTCGCGGCGCAGGCCAGGGCTGTGCCGGCGACTCGACCGGGGTAGGCCCTGGCTTCGGAGACGAAGAGACGTCGCATGCTGGTCGAGCCAGCAAGGGAACGAGAGGTGCGTGACGCCGCGGACATCGGCTTTCTGTCCTCCACCGGGGGCACATATGCTGGGCGAAGTACGGGGGGCCACCCGAATCGTGGCCCCCCGTACTCATCGGCTAGAACGGGACGGGCGTGCTCCCGTCTCAGTGGCAGGCAGCGCCGCTGAGGGTGCTGATCGGAGCGTCAGTGACGGTCTCCTCGTCGAGCTCCTGAAGAGCCAGAACGTTCTGCATGGCAATCACCTCCCTTCATCACAAGTCACCGATCGACGGCCTCCGCACCTCAGTGGCAGGCAGCGCCGCTGAGCGTGCTGATCGGAGCGTCAGTGACGGTCTCCTCGTCGAGCTCCTGAAGAGCCAGAACGTTCTGCATGGCAATCACCTCCCTTCGCTGTGAATCACCGCGAATCACCGACCGACGACCTCCACGGCAACACCTCAGTGGCAGCCGGCGGCGCTGAACGTACTGATCGGAGCGTCAGTGACGGTCTCCTCGTCGAGCTCCTGAAGAGCCAGGACGTCCTGCATGGGCGATCACCTCCCTTCGTGGCACGTCACCGATCGACGGCCCCCGCACGTCAGTGGCAAGAGCCCACGCTGATCGTGGTAACGGGGTGGCAGCCGGTGAGGCTGAGAGTGCTGAGCAGAGCGTCGACGCCTGTCTCCTCATCGAGCTCCTGGAGCTCAAGGACTTCGAGCATGGGGAGTGGCCTTCTCTCACATCGCGTCATGGTCGATCGGGTCCGGCCGCGGCCGGGGCTCAGTGGCAGGCACCAATGCTGATGCTGCTGACGAGAGCATCTGCGCCGGTCTCCTCAGCCAGCTCTTGCAGCGCGAGAACGTTCAGCACAAGAAGTCACCTCCTCTCATGTGTCGGACGGCAGGGTTCCGGTGTGACCGCTTCGACCGAGGCCCACGTCGCAGACCGGGTGGGCGCCGGGAAGCAGACAACTACCGGGGCTTTGGGCGGCCACCTGGGTGAGCACCGCGCCGGCGGAGCCCGTGGCCAGATCCGTCGACAGCCGGATGAGCTGGTCACCGTGCAGGACCTGGGCGTCCTTGAACGGTGCCAGATGCAGGGCGAGGGCGCGCAGGTGGTCGTCCAGCGCTTCCTGCCACCGGGGTGCACGGGCGACGGCGTGGCAGAGCAGATAGGCGAGCCCGCTCCTCCCGTTGAAGAGGCCGCCCTGGATGACGACTTCGACGGCACCGGCGCGGACGGCACCGTCCACGAGGCCTTCGGCGCCGAGGGATTCGGCCTGCGCGGCGGGCAGCGCCAGGGCGGCGAGCGCCACACCGGCGGATCCCTCGCCGAGATAGGGCAGCAGCCGGTCCGAGCTGTGCATCTCCAACATGCCGTCCAGTTCCCGGGCATGGCGCAGATCGCAGCGCACCGCGCGCTCGGCGGCCTGGGCCCACTCCAGGTCCCCGGTCGACTCGGCGCAGCGGGCGAACAGGACCGCGGGGCCGGACCAGCCGAACATCAGCCCGGGCCGGTCCAACAGGCCCTCCGCCCCGATGCGTTCGCGTGCCAGCAGGGCCAGCTCGAGCCCCTCCTCCTTGAGGCCGACGTCCATGAACAGATGGGCGATGCCGGTGATCCCGCCGAACAGCCCGGGAGAGGCGGGCATGGGGCCGTCGACGAGGCGATCGATCAGGTTCGGCGCTTCCGGGTGGCCGAGCCGGTGCAAGAGCCACGCGGTGCCCGCAAGGCCGTCGTAGAGCCCTCGGGGCCCGCCGGGAGGAGCCTGGCGCGCGGTGCGCACCAGCCATGCGACGTGCTCGTCGGCCGGTATCGCTCCCGCCACGTGCTGGGCAAGGAGCACTCCGGGGGTGCCGTACGCGAGGCCGAGGGACGCTCCTGGCTGGTGCCCGTGGACATCTCCGGGGAACAGCCGGTCCGTACGTCCGGGGTCCGCCGCACGAGAGATTCCGTCCAGCAGGGCCGCGGGGTCCGGCGGGGGCAAGGGGGCCACCGCCGTGGCCTCGGGAGAGGGCAGGTGGGGGCGGAGCGCCGGGGACAGCGCCAGGCGCTCGGTCATCCGTTGGACGAACTCCGCCGGCACCGTCGGAAAGGACCTGGTGGCCATGTCGATCAGGGATGCGACGACGGCCGGATTCCGCAACGTCAGTACGGTCAGCGGGGCGAGAACGGCGAGCTGGCAGCATCCCAGTGCGAACAGATCCGCGTCACGCGGATCGGTGATGGTCGGATCCGTGAATCCCGGTGCTCCCAACGCGGCCCTGCGGACGGTGTCCACGGGCGTGGCGAGTTCGAAGTCGATGAGCGCGACGGTGTTGTCGGGGCGGATCAGGATGTTGCGGTGATGCAGATCGCCGAACGCGACTCCCGCGTCGTGCAGTGCCTTGACGCACCTTTCGACCTGCTCCAGGCGGTCGACGGCGAGTGCGGCGAATGCCTCGCGGGCGGCTTCTGTGGGGTGGTGCCGCGTGAGGGGATACTCGCGCCCCAGCCATGAGGTGACGGTCTCTCCCTCCACGTGTTCCATGGCGAGGAAGGAGTGTTCCCAGGAGGTGAAGGAATCGAATCGCCGGGGAACGAAGGGCAGTTGCTCGAGCTTCTGGAGCATCTGGTCCTCGATGCGCAGCCGGTCGACCGCGTCGACACCGTTCGCGTCGAGACCGGCGTACCGCCGGGCCTCTTTGAGCACGACCTGTCGGCCTTGGGAATCCTGGGCTTGATAGACACCGCCGCCGTTGGAGAAGTGCAGTGCCTTCTTCACTTGATACTCCGCCAGCGGGCCTTCGCTGTCGGGTGTTTCACCGGACGCCAGACCGTCGGCAAGGAAACGCGGGGTGTCGGCCCAGTCGGGAACGCTGAACACGGGGCGGCGGTGATCAGGGACGAGCCGGCCTTGGGGGTCGCGCAATGCGGGCACGCGGGAACCGTCGGGCTGCTCGCACCACATCAGCGCGAAGGCGCCGTACCGCACGAACACGGGCCCTTTGTTCCACCGGCGGTCGGACAGCACGTAAGGGCCCGGTTCTCCGCCGAGGGCGGCATCCAGTTCCTCCAGTGCGGTGTGCAGTTCCTCCGCGTTCCGCGGGTAGACCGTTATCGCCTTGCCGCTCGTGGCCCGGTTCGCGTACTTGGAGTTCATCATCGTGACGATGTACTTGCTGCGCAGGAACTTCCAGGGCAGCGCCAGACGACGGCATACGTCCCACGCCGCCTCGATGGTTTCCGCGGCGCTGTCCGGCGTCGCCGTCACATGGATCTTCCAGCCCTGCTCCGGCAGTTCAGCGGCGTCGTCCGGGGTGAGGAACCGCCAGACCCCGTGCTCTTCCCGGCGCCAGCCCTGAGGCGGTTCCGAGGAACCCAGGGTGAACAGGGAGTCGGAATCCTTGCAGCGCTCCAACGGTTCGTACCAAGTGGCGTCTGCGATCGCATACGCCTCGTATCTCGGATTCATCCACTCCCCCACCGGACCGAAAGCTGCACAGCGAATCCCGGGAATCAAGGAGCTTCGCTGCCCGATGCATCTAATCTTTGACGTGCCGCTTTACGACAGCAACCTCGTTAAGTTCACCCTTAATCGGAGCAGCCTCCTCCGATTCAGAATGGGTCACGGACCGCGCCCCCACACAACGGGCGTCACGCTGGCCGGAATTCTTCGGCTGTGGCCAGAACTCTCCACCTGCAGGAGATCATCTCGCGTGGCACCATGAACCACATGAAGACGCGTGTCCTCCTGGCGGACGACCAAGTCAGCATCCGGACAGGTTTTCGCAGGATCCTGGAAGCCCAGCACGACATGCAGGTCGTCGGTGAGGCCGAGAACGGGGTCGCGGCCCTTGCGGCCACCCGTTCCCTCGTGCCCGATGTGCTGCTCGCGGATGTCCGCATGCCGGAGATGAACGGGCTGGAACTGACTCGGGAAGTCATGCGGTCCACGCCTTCCGTGCATGTGGTGATCGTCACCACCTTCGATCTCGACGAATACGTTCACGCCGCGTTGGACGCGGGGGCCTGTGGATTCCTCCTCAAGCGTTCCCGGTCCGCAGTGCTCGTCGAAGCGGTCCGGGCAGCGGCCGCGGGTGATTCCATGATCAGCCCGGAGATCACCACCCGGCTGCTGAGGCGTTTTCGAAGCAGGCCCCTCACGGGTCATCAATCCGGCGAGCCCCTGACCAAACGTGAACAGGAAGTCGCCAGGCTGGTGGCGGAAGGAATGACCAACGCCGATATCGGGGCCGAGTTGTTCATCTCCGCGGGAACGGTCAAGACGCATCTCGCCCACCTCCAGAGGAAACTGAAGGTCCAGAACCGTGTGGGTATCGCCGCATGGGTCTGGGGTTCCGGCCTGATGGAAGAACCTTAGCCCCGGTCCCCCGCACACGGCACAATCTGCCGAACGGCCGATAGCCCGGCACATCGGCTTCCGACATCATGAGCGGTGTGCGGAGGATTTCCACGGTCGGCATCGACAAGGCACTGTCCCAAAAACGTCACGCGAAGGTCGGTCGCGGTGCGGACACGGGTGAACCCGAAGCGGTGGGCCATGAATCAAATGAACCCACTTGCAGCAGAAGACGGCCGAGGTGCGTGACGGTATGCACCACATGGCTGCGGTTGCGGCGCGTGGCGATGAGGCCGGCCGCCCGAAGTACGGTCGTGTGCTGGCTCACCGCGGCAGCGGACACCCCGAGGCGCTCGGCGAGTTCGGCGTTCTTCCAGCCCTCGCGCTCTCTGAGCACACGGAGCGCGGCCGCTCTCGTTCTGCCCAGCAGTGCCGCGAGGCCGTCCGATTCCGTTCCGCGTTCCTCATCGGCAGAGGTGGTGTCGCTCAGCAGCCGCCCGAGCTCTTCCGGGGCCGGGCGGTCGGGGAAGAAAAGGACAGGCGCTTCGCGCGCCCTCTTGCCGGTACATCGGACCACGTGCCCGGTGCTCGTCAAGAAGATCGAAGGCGCCAATACGAGTCCGGTCCCGTTCAGTTCCAGCTCGCCCGCTTCGACATTGTGGATCTCCAATGCCGGAGCATTCCAGCGGATGTCCGGGCCCAAGGCGTCGAGGAGCACGCGCACCCCTTCGCGGGACATCACCTCTCTGCGCATGTTGCCGGCCAGGGTCAAGTGGGCGGAGAGGGGCCCCCAGTGCGGCGCGACAGCAAGCCGGAAGAAGTCCTGGATCGCTGCTGTCGACTGGATCTGCGACGCGTTGCCACCACCACGTTTCCCGGAATCCGAAGGCCCTTCGCCGGCGCACAGCGCCAGCAGCCTGTCCGGATCGCTGACGGTACGGACCAGGTTCGCCATACGTTGTATCCGTGCGCCCGGGCGCATCAAATGTCTCCCCACGCGCAGACGCCATTCCCCGAATCCATCATGGCCACTTCCGTGAAGCGTCTGCAGCGCGAACACGGCCTCCATGATCGGATTGCTGGTCTCGCTTACCCTGATGCTCATGATGTCGTCGGCAGACAGAATGATTCGATACACGGCGAAGCTCCCATGAGGGCATTTTTAGATGGGCAGCACAAACAGCCGACCTGGGTCGGCGGCGATCCACTTCACACTTCCGCGTCACACGTGCGCCGCTCACCATTCAGGTCCATGATCGTGACACCGGGTGACGTAGAGACGGATACATCAACATCCGGGGGAATGTGAACGACGTACTGAACGCTGCAATTTATCGGGATGCCGGTGCATCTCGCGAAGAGACGCAGGACATCACCGTCCAAACTCCAGGAAGAATTCCCTTCCTTTGCCGCAGCGCCGGTCAGCTTCCGGGTAACGGTGACCTCTCTCTTCTTTCCGTACCTCAGCCTTGCGCGGCCGTCACCGTTCACGACGACGGAAAGACGCGCCCCATCGAAGTCGAACCGGCGTCGTCCGTCACGAGGGCTGGCGTCCAGGTCGTCCAGCGCACCTGTGCTCAACCCGGTCAGCGCCACAAGCGTGATCAGCGCCAACGCCAGAACGATCTTCGCCCCCGTTCGCTCAGACATGGGGATCATGCTGTCAGGACAAGCCCCGTCCCGGTATCGGCCGTTTGGCAGATGCAAATCGGGTCAGGAGGCCATCTCGCCCGGCAGGGGCACCACGATGCTCACGCTCCACCCGTGCGGTCGGCGCGGCCCGGCCGTCAACTCGCCGCCGAGCGCCTCGACTCGGTCGGTGAGGCCGCTGATGCCCGTGCCGCCCACGCCTGTGGCACGGTCCGCCAGGCCGGGCACGGGCTGCGCGTGCTCCGCGTCATCCGTGACCGAAATGCGCAGTGCGTCGCCGTCTCGCCAGGTGCCGGCCTTGAGCGCTATGTCCACCCGCGAGGCCGCGGCGGCGTGGCGACGCACATTGGTGAGGGCCTCCACGATCGCGCGGTATCCCAGCGCGCTCACTTCCGCCGACAGGCGCTCCAACACTCCCTCGGCCATCTCCAGCACCGCTTCGGGGGTGCCCGTGCGATTGAACCGGGCGATCAGAGAGGGAAGTTCGCGGAGGTCACGCCGCGTCCCCGTGCCCTTGCCCGCTCGCACCGCGCCCCCCTCCGCGTCCTCCGTGGCGGGAGACGCGCGGTCGCCCGCCACCCCCGGGGAACCCTCTCGTTCCGTTTCCGACGGAGCTTCGGAGAGCAGCTGGACCGTGTGATCCATCGCCTGCAGTGCCTGCACCCCGGCGGCGCCGATCTCAGGAAGCAGGTCCAACGCCTGCTGGGGGTCCTCGGCGGCCAGGACCTGGGCGGCTTCGACGAGGACGACGACCGCCGAGATGTCGTGGGCCGCGTAGTCGTGCAAGTCCCGGGCCAGGTTGATCCGTTCGGCTCGGCGCTCGGCGGCGGCCCTGGCGAGGCTGCGGGTGTCCAGGCTGCGCAGGTAGACACCGATGCCTGCGGCGGCCATCGCAAAGATGGCCCACAGCAGACAGAGTTGCAGGGTCTCCGCGCCGCTCGCTCGAGGTACGACGTTCATGGTGATGCGCAGGGGCGACAGAACGATCGACGTGGCCAGCAAGGTGCTGAGCCCCAACGCCGTGCTCACCGTCGCCCGGCGGACGCTGAAGATCACCAGCGCCATCAGCGCCAGCGTCTCGGTCGTCCACCAGTTCGCCGCCGCGGTCCTGGCCGGGCCCTGATAGGTGAAAGTGACGATCAGGGACGTCCCCGCGGCGATCAGCATGGTGGGCAGCAGCACGGCCGACCGCCTCGATCTCCATGCGGTCAGCATCAGCACGGCAGCAACCGAAACCGAGCCGGACCCGCTGATGAGCGGCCCGACCGACCGGGTCGTGGCGGTGGCCACGATCAGCGTCGCCACCGCGAGGACCGCACAGAGAAGTTCGCGTAATCCCGTCCGCTTCCGTCTCGTCACGTGGCGAAAGCGTACTTGCCGCCTGATCCGGACCCGGGCTCCGTCGGCCTGAACACGACGCCCGTCGGGTCCCGTTGGGCGTCACGGCCGCGCGCCCTCAGCCCCTGGAGCGCAGCCGCCCCAGAGCCACCCACTGCACCCCCGCGAATCCCCCCACCACCACCGCCTGCAGGACGACCCACACCGTCCCCGCCGTCGTGGCGGACAGTGCGTCCGTGGCCGCGAGGGTGAGGCTGAGGACGGTCCAGAGGAGGTTCGCGGTGATGATCGCCGCCAGGACGGGGCGGGGCACGCGGGGGCGGGTTGCCGTGAACTGGACTGCTGCCGCGTAGAGCAGGAGGAAGGCACCCATGGGGTAGAGGAGCGCCGGTTCGAGGCCGAGGAAGGAGTCGAGGAGCTGGGCCAGGGCCAGGTAGGCGAGGCCGTTGGAGCCGGTGACGGCCGCGTCCAGTTTCAGGGTCAGGCGGGCCAGGGAGTCCTCGCGTCCCGCGTGTACGGCGTCGTGTCCCGCGTGTACGGCGTCATGTCCCGCCTGCGCCGCGTCAGTTGTCGTGAAGGGTCCGGAGTAGTTCGCCGACGTCATCTTTCGGTTCCTCCCGCTCGTCTTCCCGCCCCGTTCCGGGCGACTCCAGACTCGTTCGGCGGGTGGGGTGCGGCAATTACCTGTGAGGTAAGCCCGGGGGCCTCGTCAGGGGTGGCCGTGTGGCGTCGACGCCTCCTCCGTCAGGCGTCGCTTCGCGTCCGCCCAGTCGATCGGGAGTTCCCCCGCCGGCACCTCCCAGAACGTGAACACCGAGTCCCGCGTCGCCGGGCGCAGGCCCGTCATGATGCTCTTGTGGGGTTCCGTGCGGGCGTACGCGTACAGGGCGGCGCGGTCCTGCCAGGCGGAGAGGGTGTAGAAGACGCCCTTGGTGAGCTGGGCCTCCAGGGAGGCGCCGAGGGCGCCCGGGGCGGTGCGGACCTGTTTCCAGGCCTTGTAGGACTGCCAGAAGAAGCGCGGGACGTGCTTGAGGGACTTCGTCTCCAGGCGGGAGGCCATGACGAACGCGGTGGTGTCGGGGGGCGCCTCGTGCGGGGTCACCCAGGGAATGATCGGCACGGTATTCTCGATCCCTAGTTAGAGAGTGGCGCTATCTATATTAGGTAGTGGCGCTCTCTAATGCCATAGGGGAAGCCCCCAAGGGCCAGTGCGGAGAAGGGCGGCGGCAGTGCGCATCTCGGAGTTGAGTCGGCGCAGTGGGGTGCCCACCGCGACGATCAAGTTCTATCTGCGGGAGGGGCTCGTGCCGCCCGGGCGGGCCACCTCCGCCACGCAGGCCGAGTACGACGAGACGCATCTGCGGCGGCTGCGGCTCGTCCGGGCGCTCATCAGCGCGCGGGGGCTGAGCGTCAGCGCCACCAAGGAGATCGTGGGCAGCCTGGGCGAGGTGGAGGGCGACACGTACGAGCTGCTCGGGCTCGTCTTCGGGGTGTGGCCCGGCGCGGGCGGCGGCGCCGAAGTCGCCCCCGACCCCGACGTCGACGCGCTCATCGCCGAACTCGGCTGGGACATCACCGAGTTCAGCCCCGCCCGCGAGACCCTCACCCGGACCCTGGACACCCTGCGCGGCCTCGGCGTCCCGTACGACTGGCGCACCCTGCTCCCCTACGCCCGCCTCGCCGAACGCACCGCCGTCCTCGACCTCGACCAGATCGAGGGCCCGGAGGACCCGCTGGAGAAGGCCGAGCGCGCCGTCCTGCTCACCTACCTCCTCGAACCGGCCCTGCTGGCGCTCCGCCGCCTCGCCCAGGAGTCGGAGGCGGCGGCACGCTACCGCGACCAGCCGTACGGCTAGTCGTACAGCTTCTCGATCTCCTTCGCGTACGCCGCCGCCACCGCCGACCGCTTGATCTTCAGGGACGGTGTGAGCAGGCCGTTCGCCTCGGTGAACTCGCCCTCGGCGACCACGAAGCGGCGGATGGCCTCCGCGCGCGACACCGCCTCGTTGGTGTAGTCCACCGCCTTCTGCAGGTCCGCGAGCAGTTGCGGGTCGTGGCACAGCTCGGACAGGGGCGTGTCCTTGGGGCGCTTGCGCACGGACAGCCAGTGGGCGACGGCTTCCGGTTCGAGGGTGATGAGCGCGGCCACGTAGGGGCGGTTGTCGCCGACGACGAGGCACTGGCCGACCAGGGGGCGGCCGCGCAGGCGGTCCTCCAGGACGGCGGGTGAGACGTTCTTGCCGCCGGAGGTGACGATGAGATCCTTCTTGCGGCCGGTGATGGTGAGGTAGCCGTCGTCGTCGAGGGACCCGAGGTCGCCGGTCGCCAGCCAGCCGTCCGCGAGGACGGCGTCGGTGGCTTCCTTGTTGTTCCAGTACGCGTCGAAGACGATGCCGCCCTTGATGAGGACCTCGCCGTCGTCCGCGATGCGGATCGCCGTGCCGGGCACGGGCGTGCCGACGGTGCCCGGGCGCGGGCCGAGCGGCGGCACGATGGTCGCGGCCGCGGTGGTCTCCGTCAGGCCGTACCCCTCGTAGATGAGGATTCCGGCGGCGTAGAAGAAGAGGTTGAGGCGCTTGTCGAGCGGGGAGCCGCCGCTGATCGCGTACCGGAGGCGGCCGCCGACCTCCTTGCGGACGCGGCGGTAGACGAGGAGTTCGTACAGCGCCCAGCCGAGGTAGAGGCCCGGGGACGGGCCGCGGCCGCGGCCCTGGAACTTGGCCAGGTACGTCTCGGCGAACCGCACCGCGATGCGGTCGGCGCGGTCGAAGGAGGCGCCGCGGCCCATCCGTTCGGCGGTCGCGCGCCCGGTGTCGTGGATCCGCTCGAAGAGGTACGGGACGCCGACGACGAACGTCGGCCTGAAGGCGCGCAGTTCGGGGCGGAGCTCGTCCGGTTTGACGCTCGGGAAGTGGCCCAGTTCGATGCGGGCGAGCATGCAGGCAATCTGGAGGGAGCGGCCCAGGATGTGGGCGAGCGGCAGGAAGAGGAGGGTCGACGCGGTCTGGCCGGTGACCTCCTTGAAGACCGGGTGCATGAGCTCGACGGTGTTCGCGGCCTCGGCGTGCAGATTGCCGTGCGTGAGGACGCAGCCCTTGGGTCTGCCGGTGGTGCCCGAGGTGTAGCAGAGGGTCGCGACGGAGTCGGGTGTGAGGGCCGTGCGGCGCGCGGTGACCTCGTCGTCGCCCACCGCGTGGCCGCGCTCGGCCAGTTCGAGGACCGCGCCGTCGTCGAGGACCGAGACGGCCGGGGGCGCGGGGTGTCCGGCGACCGCGCGGCGCGCCGTCTCCGCGTTCTCCGCGGTCTCGGCGATGAGGAGCGTGGCGCCGGAGTCGCGCACGATCCACTCGATCTGGTCGGCGGACGACGTCGGGTAGACGGGCACGCTCTGGCCGCCGGCCGCCCAGATCGCGAAGTCGAGGACGGCCCACTCGTAGCGCGTACGGGACATCAGGGCGACCCGGCCGCCCGGTTCGAGGCCGGACGCGATCAGGCCCTTGGCGGCCGCGGTGACCTCGCGGGCGAAGGCGGCGGCCGTGACGGGGCGCCACTGGCCCGCCTCCTTGCGGCGCAGGACGACGGCGCCGGGGGCCTCGGCGGCGTTGGTGAAGGGGATGTCGGCGGCGCTGCCCCGGGTGGCGGCCGCCGCGAGGGCGGGGGTGCGGGCCTCCCGTACGACACCGTGCTCGTCCCTGACGGTCTCGACCTTGGCGCGATCTGCCAGATCGGTGCGGCGGCGGGCCTGTTTCAGGTCCTTGCGTACGCCCATGACGGCTCCCGTTGGTTCGCTCGGCGCGGGTGCGGGGTGCGGCTGTGCGGCGGTGCGGTGCGGGGGGTGAGGGCTGTGCGAGGTGCGAGGTGCCCGGGGGGCGGCTGTGCGGGGTGCCCCCGAGAGGGGACGGCTGTGCGGGGGTGCGGTGAGGGCGCGACGTGGCGCCGGTGCGGCGGATCCCTGCGCTTACTTGAGCGTCAACTTACCGACGCGTAAGGGAAATTCAATGGTTCGCGCAGAAGAACTCCGGACGCCGTCCCCGAGGGCCCGCCGACCCGCGCGAGCGGCCGCCGCACCGGTCCCCGCGCCTCAAGACCCGGCTGACCTGCGCCGAAGTACGCTGCATGACCTCTACACGCACCCCAGTCCGCGGCCGCGGCACGCTGGGCGCCCTCATCGCCCTGACCGGGACGGCCACCGCGCGGCCGGGCGACGGCCAACTCGCCGCCGCCCGGCCGTATCTGCGGGCCGCGCTCTGTCTGGCGCCCGCCCTGGTGATCCTCGTCGCCGGGTACCAGCGGCGCTGGATGTCCGACGACGGCCACATCTACGTCCGCACGGTCCGGCAGATCCTCGCCGGGCACGGGCCCGTGTTCAACGCGGGCGAGCGCGCCGAGTCGTCCACGGGGACGCTGTGGCAGTGGCTGCTCGTGCTCGCGGGGCTGCCGGGCGCGGACATCGCCACGGCCGCCGTGTACGGCGGGCTGCTGCTCACCGCGGCGGGGTTCGCGCTCGCCGCGTGGGGGGCGGTCCGGCTGTACGACGGGGGCGGCCGGGGCGGCGCGCGGGGCGGCGCGGGCGGTACGGGCAGCGCGCGGGACGGCGGGCGCGGCGGCCGGGTGCTGCTCCCCCTCGGCGCCCTGGTGCCGCTCGCCCTGCCGCCCGTCTGGGACTTCGCCACCTCCGGCCTGGAGACGGGGCTCGCCACCTGCTGGCTCGGCGGTGCCTGGCTGCTGCTCGTCGCACGGCCCCGCTCCCTCGCCACCGCCTTCGTCCTCGGGCTCGGCCCGCTCGTACGGCCCGATCTGGCGCTGGTCTCCGCCGTGTTCCTGGGCGCGCAGTGGCTGAGCGCGCGCCCCTCCCGGCGCGCCGCGCTCGCCGGTGCGGGGGTGGCGGGGGCGCTGCCCGTCGCGTACGAGATCTTCCGGATCGGGTACTACGGGCATCTGGTGCCGCTGCCCGGCGTCACCAAGGAGGCCTCGCAGAGCCTGTGGGGGCGTGGTCTGGGCTACCTCGGCGACTTCGCCGGGCCCTATCTGCTGTGGGTGCCCGCCCTGTTCGTGGTCGCGGCCGTACTGCCGTCGGGGCGCGCGCGGCTGTCCGGGGGCGCCGGAGCGCGCGTGCCCCTCGCCCCGGCGCTCGCGCCCGTCATCGCCGGGGCGCTCTGCTGGGCGTACGTCATCAAGGTCGGCGGGGACTTCATGCACGCGCGGATGTTCCTGCCGGGGCTGTTCCTGATGGTCCTGCCGGTGTTCCTGGTGCCCGCCACGCGCGCGTGGGCACTGGCCGCCGCGGGAGTCTGTGCCTGGGCCGTGGTGTGCGCCGCGGTGCTGCGGATCGGGTACGAGGGGCGGATCGGCCCCGGCGGCATCGCGGACGAACGCGGTGTGTACGTCCGGCAGAACGCCGCCGCCCACCCCGTCCACCACACGTTCGGCGGCTACCGCGAGAACGCCGCGTACGCGCGCGAGGTGCGCGAGGCCGGGCGCGGCGACGGGGCGGCGCTGTTCCTCTCCCGCACCCGCGTGGCCGCCGCCACCCCCGCCGTGACCGCCTTCTACGCCACCCTCGGCCTCAACGGCACCGTCGTGCCCCTCGACGGCGCCGCCCTCGACCCCATCGGCCTCGCCTACCCCCTGGCCGCCCACTCCCAGCGCATCGCCCACGCGCGCGTGGGTCACGACAAGTGGCTGCCCGACGAGTGGGTCGTCGCCGACCGCGGCACCGCCGACCTGCCGTCCGGGCTCGACCCGGCCCGGGTGGCCGCCGCCCGCCGCGCGCTCGCCTGCGGGCCGCTCGCCGAACTTCGCGCCGCCACGCGCGCCCCCCTCACGCCGGGGCGCTTCCTGCGCAACGCCGCCGGGGCCCTGGAGCGGACGTCCTTCCGCTTCCCGAACGACCCGGTGCGGGCGGAGCGGGAGTTGTGCGGTACCCGCGCCCCCTAGGGGGCGCGGGGGTTGTTTCGGCGTGCGGCTCCGCCGCGTGGGGGCTGCCAGGGCGGGAAAGCGGGAACGGGAAAGCGGGAAAAGGGGAAAGCCGCGGACGCGTCTGCTCGGTGATCCGGCAGACGCGTCTGCGGCTTTGTCGTGGCTGGTCGCGCAGTTCCCCGCGCCCCTACGGGGCGCTGCCCGGCACAGTTCCCCGCGTCCCCTACGGGGCGCTGCCCGGCACAGTTCCCCGCGTCCCCTGCGAGGCGCTGCCCGGCACAGTTCCCCGCGTCCCCTGCGGGGCGCTGCCCCGCACAGTTCCCCGCGTCCCCTACCGGGCGCTGCCCCGCAGGTCGTTCGCCTCGCTGATGCTCTCCGCCAGTTCGCTCACGTCCTTGTCGCCCGTCGTGTACGCGAGGCCGCGCGCCCACTCCTCCAGGCGGTCCGGCGCCGGGGCGCCCGGCAGCGGGGCCGTGCTGTGGTCCTCACCCTGGCCGTCCTGGCCGTCCTGGCCGCCCTGGCTGCCCTGGCTGCCCTGGCTGCCCTGACCGTCCTGACCGCCGTAGCCGTCCGGGGCGCCCTCCCTGGGCGGTTCGGCGTCGGCGAAGCGGTCGTACGCGCGCAGGCCGTCGGCGAAGTACGCGGCGGTGGCGGCCACTTGGAAGCCCGGCTCCGCCTTGTCCAGCGTGCCGTCCAGGTCGCCGGTGCGCAGGTCCGCCGACTCCTCGCGCGGGGCGCGGCTCTCGGGGTCGAGCCAGCGCACGCGCGCCGTGGCCACGGGGCCGCTCGCGCCGGGCCGGGTGCGCACCGCGTACAGGGCCGTCACCGTGTGCCCGGGCCCGACCTCCCCGCCGTCCACGCGGTCGTCGCGGAAGTCGTCGTCGGCGACGCGCCGGTTGTCGTACCCGATGAGCCGGAACCGCTCGACCGTCTCCGGGTCGAAGGACACCTGGGACTTGGCGTCGCGGGCGCGCAGGTCGATGTTCGCGGGCAGCCGCTCGCAGAACACCTCGCGGGCGTCGTCCTCGTCCGCCACGTACGTGGTGTGGCCGTCGCCCCGGTCGGCGAGCCGTTCCATCAGGGCGTCCCCGTAGTCGCTGCCGACGCCGACGCCGAACAGCGTGATGCCGTGCGCGCGGCGGGCGTCCTCGACGCGTCGCAGGATGCCGTCGGCGCTGGTGTCGCCCGTGTTGGCGAGGGCGTCGGAGAGCAGCACGACGCGGTTGGTGGCGCCCTCGCGCAGGCCTCGGGACGCGGTCTCGTAGCCGGTGGTGATGCCCGCCTCCACGTTCGTGGACGCGGTGGGGCGCAGGTCGTCGACGGCGGCGTGCACCCGGTCGCGGCTGTCGCCGAGACGGGTCATGGGCAGTACGGTCTCGGCGCGGTCGCTGAAGGTCACGAGGGCGACCGAGTCGTCGTCGCGGAGCCGGTCGGTCATCACGCCGAGGGACTTCCTGACCAGGTCCAGGCGGCCCGGCTCGGCCATGGAGCCGGAGATGTCGATCACGAAGGTGAGCGCGGCGGGCGGGCGTCGGCGCTCCTCGTCGTCCGGGCGGGTCGCGAGGCCGACGCGCATCAGGGACCAGCCGTCGGCGCCGGTGCGGGCGCCGTCCACGCTCACGGAGAAGCCGTCGCCCGAGGGCTTCGGGTAGTCCTGCCGGAAGCTGTTGACGAACTCCTCGGGGCGCACGGTCGCCGGGTCGGGCAGGATCCCCTGGTCCAGGGTGCGGCGCGCGAAGCCGTACGAGGCGGTGTCCACGTCCAGGGCGAAGGTGGAGCGCATGTCAGCGGGGCCGGGGCCGGGGCTCGGGGCGATGTCGCGGCTCTGGCCGCTCTCCCGCTGCCGCGAGTCCTGCGTCCCGTCGGGCGGCGGGGCGGGCGCGGGGAGGGCGTTCGACCCGCGTTCCTTGCTCGACGCGCGCTTGTCGCCGCCGTCGTCCCCGCCGCCGCTGCAGCCCGCGAGGAGCAGGCCGCCCGCGAGGAGGGCGGCGGCCAGGGCGGTGCGGCGGTCACGTGGGCGGGTGCGGGCCCGGGTGCGGTCGCGGGCCCGGGTGAGGGTGCGGTCGGCGTTGCGGGTGGACAGGGTGTGTCGCATGGGTCGGCCCCCCGGTTCGTCTCGTCGGCGTTCGTGACTGTGACGGCCGAGGGGCCCAGGACGATCGGTCCCGTACGTTGCGGAAGGGTCTCAAGTCGGCCACGGCGAGCGGAAGTCGAGGCTCCGCCACCGCGGCTGGACCGTCCCTCTACGGCACCACGCCCTTACGGCACCATGTCCTCACGGCACCACGCCCTCACGACACCACGTCCTTCCGCGAGAACCCCCGGAACGCGAGCGCGAAGAGCATCAGGGCGTACGTCACCGAGATCGCCGAGCCCTGGATCATGCCGCCCCACTCCGGTGTCGGCTGGAACACGTCCGCCCAGGCGAACTGCCAGTGCGCGGGCAGGAAGTCGCGCCAGCTGCCGAGGGCCGTCACGGCGTCCAGGACGTTCCCGGCGATGGTGAGGCCGACGGCGCCGCCGACCGCGCCCAGCGGGGCGTCGGTCTTCGTCGACAGCCAGAAGGCGAGCCCCGCGGTGACCAGTTGGGACACGAAGACGTACGCCACGACGATCGCGAGACGCCGGGCGGCCGTGCCCGCGTCGAGCGTGCCGCCGGTCGGGATCTCCAGCGGCCCCCAGCCGTACGCCGCCGCGCCGACCGCGAGCGCGACCACCGGGAGCAGCAGCATCGCGGCGGCGCTCAGGCCGAGCGCCACGGCGAGCTTGGACCACAGCAGCCGGGCGCGCGGCACGGGCGCCGCGAGCAGATAGCGCAGGCTCGACCAGCCCGCCTCGGAGGCGACGGTGTCCCCGCAGAACAGCGCGACGGGGATGACGAGAAGGAACCCGGCCGACACGAACAGGCAGGTCGCGGCGAAGTTCACGCCGGACGCCGTGGCCGTGTCCATGAGGGTGACCTGGTCGTTCCGCCCGCCCGGTGATCCTGCGACGGTGAAGGCGATCCACAGCACGAACGGCAGCAGGGCGAGGATGCCGCCCATCACCAGGGTGCGCCGCCGCTTCAGCTGGCGGATCGCCTCGACGCGCAGGGGCAGGGTGCGCCCGGCGCGGTATCCGGGTGCGGTGGCGCGCTCGGCGGGGCCGTCCCCGGGGGCCGCTGCCGCCGGGGCCGGCGCGGTCGCCACGTCCCCCACGCCCATGTCCGCCACGTCCGCGTCCGGCGCGTCCGGGGTGCTCTCGGTCGCCGTCATGCGGTGCCTCCGATCAGGGTCAGGAACGCGTCCTCCAGGCGGCGGTGCGGTCCGACGGACTCGACGGGGACTTCGAGCCGGACGAGTTCGACGAGCAGCCGGGACGCCGGGGAGCCGTCCCCGGTGCCCGGTCCTTCGAGGCGCACCAGGAGCCCGCCCTCGGCGCGCGTCGCCGACGCCACGCCCGGCAGCGACGCCACCTTCTCCACCAGCGGGTCCGCGATGTCGGCGGCGAGGCCGACCAGGAGGGTGTCCCCGGAGCCGACGATCTCGTCGACGGGGCCCGCCTGGACGAGGCGGCCGCGGTCCATGACGACCAGGTGCGTGCAGGACTGCTCGACCTCGGCGAGGAGGTGGCTGGAGACGATGACGGTGCGCCCGCCGTCGGCGTACCGGATCATCACCTCGCGCATCTCGCGGATCTGGGGCGGGTCGAGGCCGTTGGTCGGCTCGTCGAGGATGAGCAGGTCCGGCAGGCCGAGCATGGCCTGGGCGATGGCGAGGCGCTGGCGCATGCCCTGGGAGTACGTGCGCACGGCGCGGGCGAGGGCGTCGCCGAGCCCGGCGATCTCCAGGGCCTCGTCGAGGTGGGCGTCGGCGGCGGGGCGGCCGGTGGCCGCCCAGTACAGCTCCAGGTTCTCCCGGCCGGAGAGGTGCGGCAGGAAGCCCGCGCCCTCGACGAACGCGCCGACCCGGGACAGGACGGGCGCGCCGGGCCGGATCGCGCGGCCGAAGACGCGGATCTCGCCCTCGTCGGGGCGGATGAGGCCCATGAGCATGCGCAGGGTCGTCGTCTTGCCCGCGCCGTTCGGCCCGAGGAGGCCGAGGACCTGGCCCTTCTCGACGCGGAAGGACAGGTCCTTGACCGCGTACCGGTCGGTGGACTTCGCGTACCGCTTGCTCAGGTCCGTGATCTGCAGGGGGACTTCGGCGAGCGCCGGGTCGGGCGCGGGCGCCGTGGTGCGCCTGCGGCCGAGGACGAGCAGGGCCACCGCGAGCGCGGCGCCGGTGATCGGCAGCCACCACACCCAGGCGGGCAGCGGCGCGGCTGCGGTCTCCACGCCGGGAGCCGTCGGGACCTTCAGGCCGCTCTTCAACGACACCGTGTACGCGGCCGGGCGGGCCGGTGAGGCGTAGCCGAGGTCGGTCGAGGCGAGCACGAGGCGCAGCCGGTGGCCCTTCTTCAGCTCGTGGTCGACGGCGGGCAGCGTCAGGTCGACGTCGACGCCGTCCACGGCGCCCTCCACCCGCACGGGGGCGACGAGTTGGGCGGGCAGGACGCGCTGGTCGCCGCCGGGGCCGACGTCGTACACCTTCCCGAAGAGGACCGTGTCCTCGCTGTCGGACTTCACATGTGCCCGCACGGTCGGCGTGCCGGTGACGCGCAGGTCCGAGGAGACCGGCTTGGACTCGAACGCCGCGTACTGGCCGGGGAAGTCGAGGGAGACGCCGATGCCGAGCGAGGAGAGCTGGGCGAGTCCGCCGCCGCCCCGGCCGCCGCCACCGGCCGCCGAGCCGATGCCCGGCAGCGAGGACACGGCGGGCGGCGAGGCGCCCGCGGGGTTGTCGAAGGTCTGCGGGCGCCCGGCGAGCGGCACTTCGCGCACGCCGCCGGCCAGGCCCGGATAGCGGTCGCCGCTCGCGCCGCGCAGGGTGGCCGCGCCGTCCGTGGAGTCGATGCCGCCGGTGCGCGTGACGCGGAAGGCGGGCCCGGTGTCGACGCCCTTGTCGTCCTTCAGGTAGCGGTCGAACCAGGTCCCGACCCGGCCCGCGACCCGGTCGGTCTCCATGTCGCCGCCGTCGTGCCCGCCCGCGATCCAGTCGACCGAGACGGGGGCGTGGTTGCCGCGGATCGCCCGGGCCATGGCGTCGGACTGGTTCAGGGTGAACAGGGAGTCGGTCTGGCCCTGCACGATCAGGGCGGGCACCTTGATGCGGTCGCCGACGGCGGAGGGGCTGCGCTCGGAGAGCAGCTCACGCGCCTTCGCGTCCGGCTTCCCGGCCACCGCCACGCGGTCGTACATCTCGCACAGCCGCTTCTCGAACCGGTCGCAGCCGCCGCCCGCGCTGAGGAACATCCCGGCCCACAGCTTCTTGAACACGCCCTGGGGGAACAGCGCGTCCGCCAGGTTCCAGTACGTGATGACCGGGGCGATGGCGTCGACCCGCTGGTCGTACCCGGCGGCGAGGAGGGCGGCCGCGCCGCCGTACGACGCGCCGGTGACGCCCACGCGCGGGTCGCCCGCCTTGTCGAGCCGCACCTCGGGGCGGGTCGCCAGCCAGTCGACGAGCCGGGAGACGTCGGCGACCTCGCCCTTGGGGTCGTTCAGGCCGATCCGTCCGGTGGACCTGCCGAAGCCGCGCGCGGACCACGTCATGACCGCGTAGCCCTTGCGGGCCAGCTTCTCGGCCTGGTCGCGCACGTCGTTCTTGCTGCCGCCGAAGCCGTGCCCGATGAGCACGGCGGGCCGCTTGGTGCCGGGGTCGCCCGCCGTGAAGTACGACGTGTCGATCCGCACCTCCTGGCCGTCGGCCGCCCTGCCCATGGTGAGCATCCGGTCCGAGCGCCGCACGCCGGGGCCCTCGTCGGACGCCAGCGCCGTCCACGTACCCGCCCCAGCCAGCACGACAACAGCGGCCGCGGCGGCGAACAGCCGCCGCGGCCCGCGCAGCGCGGCCTTCCAGGCTCCGGCCTTGGGCCGTCGTAGATCCATGGCGTCAACCGTACGGGGGCCCGCCGACAACCAATGCCCCCGCCGGTCGGAACCCGGGTGCCTCCCCGGGAAGTACGCGGAGGCGGCCGCGTACCACCGACGCGGTAGGGCGCGGCCCCTGCCGTCCAACTGTCAGGGGCGCCTACCCTGTTGACCCATGACATCTCCGCTCGCGAACCTCGGGACGCCCGCCGCCCCCTCGGACTCCCTAGCCGTCGGCCAGCGCTCGCTCGGCGACCCCGACGTCCGGTACCCGCTGTGGCCGCCGCTCACCGAGGGCTGCCCGGTCACGAGCACCGAGTCCGTCGCGTACCCCGTAGAGGTCGACTACGCCTACGACAAGGTGCCCGCCGACTTCTTCGCGACCGCCTCGGCGCGGCCGCGCGGGCACGAGCGGTGGGCGCCGCTGCTGCCGCCGCTGCACGGCCCGGGGCTCGCGGAGGGCGGCACTCCGCTGCTGCCGCTCGGCGACGGCGTGTGGATCAAGGACGAGTCCCGCAATCCGACGTGGAGCCACAAGGACCGCCTCAACCGGGTCGCCGTCGGCGCGGCCGCCGGGGTCGGCGCGGAGGGGGTCGTCGTCGCCTCCTCCGGCAACCACGGAGCCTCCGCGGCGGCGTACGCGGCGCGGGCCGGGCTGCGGTGCGCCGTCCTCACCTCCGACGAGGTGCCGGCGGCCGTCGACGCGTTCCTGCGCGGCTACGGAGCCGCCGTCCTGCGCGTGCCCACCGAGGCGCGGTGGCCGCTCCTGCGCCGGATCGTCGAGCGGACCGGCTACCACCCCGTCAGCAACCTCACGCCCGCCGCGCACACCGGGCACGGCTTCGGGCCCGAGGGCTACAAGACGCTCGCCTACGAGATCTTCACCGACCTCGGCGTCGTCCCGCGCGCGGTGTTCGTGCCCACCGGCTACGGAGAGATGCTGTTCGGCATCTGGAAGGGCTTCGCCGAGCTGGTGCGACTCGGGCACGCGGAGCGGGTGCCCCGCCTCTACGGGTGCGAGCCCGCCGCCGGGGGGCCGCTCGCCGCGGCCGTGCGGGGCGGGGTGCCCGCGGCGCACGTCCCGCTCGGGCCCACCGCCGCGTACGCCATCGCCTGTCCCGTCGGCGGGTATCGCGGGGTCGTCGCCCTCCGGGAGAGCGCCGGGGCCGCCCTGCTCGTCACGGACGAGGAGATGGCCGCGGCCCGCTCGGAGCTGGCCCGGAACGGGGTGTGGGCGGAGCTCTCCGCCGCCGCGGGCCTCGCCGGGCTGCGGCAGCTCGGCGCCCCGGACGACGGCCCTGTGGTGTGCGTGTCCACCTCCAGCGGCTTCAAGGACCAGGACCTCCTGGCCGCCGGTCCTTCCCCGGTGGTCGACCCGGAGGACTGGGACGCGGTGGAGCGGCGGCTGCGCCAGGTGTGACGGTCCGCGGCCGGGCGCGGGCGGAGGGCAGGAGCAGGCCCTCAGCGCTTGACCGCCCGGCCGAAGACCGAGCGGGCCCAGAGGAAGCCGACCAGGGTCAGGCCCGCGATCCAGGCCAGGGCCTGGACGCCGCTGGTGCCGATCCCGGTGCCGAGAAGCAGACCGCGCAGCGTCTCGTTGATCGGCGTGAAGGGCTGGTACTCGGCGAACCAGCGCAGGCCCGTCGGCATCGACTCGGGGGTGACCACGGCGGAGCCGAGGAAGGGCAGGAAGGTCAGCGGCGCGGGCGCGTTGCTCGCCGCCTCCACGGTCTTGGCGCCCAGGCCCATGGCGGCCGACACCCAGCTCAGGGCGAAGGCGAGCAGCACCAGGATGCCGAGGGCGGCGGCCCACTCCACCGGTCCCGCGTTCGGCCGGAACCCCACCGCGAGCGCCACACCGATCACGAGGACCAGGCTGACCAGGGTCTGGACGACGTTGCCGACGACGTGCCCGGTCAGGACGGAACCACGGGAAATGGCCATCGTGCGGAAGCGGTTGACGATGCCCTCGGTCATGTCGCCGCACACCGACACGGCCGTCGAGATCGCCCCGGCGGTCACCGCCATGAGGATGATCCCCGGGGTGACGTAATTGGTGTACTCGCCCCGGCCGTCCGCGCCGCCGCCCGGCAGCCCCATGCCGTCGCCGATCGCGCCGCCGAAGACGTACACGAAGAGCAGCAGCATCAGGATCGGCATGGCGACGATCGAGAGCGTCATGGACGGATAGCGCTGGGCGCGCTTGAGATTGCGGCGCAGCATCGTCAGGGAGTCGCGCAGGGCGTGCGAGCGGGTGGGGCCAGTGGTGCCGGCGGTGTACGAGGTGGCGCTCATCGGGCGCTCTCCTTCGGGGAGTTGGTGGTCGCGCTCAGGGAGCGCGTGGCCGATCCGGTGGCCGCGCCGCCCGTCAGCGTCAGGAACACGTCGTCGAGGTCGGGTGTGTGCACGGTCAGGTGCTCGGCGGGGACGCCTGCGGCCTCGAGGACGTCGAGCACGGAGCGCAGGGCGGGGATGCTGCCGTCGCTGGGGATCTGGAGGGTCAGCGCCTCCGCGTCGCGGACGACCGTGTCCAGGGCGAGCCGGTCGGCGGTGGCGTCCATGCTCGCCGCGTCGGCGAACGCCAGGCGGATGTGGCCGCCGGGGATGCGCCGCTTCAGCTCGTCCGGCGTGCCCTGGGCGACGATCCGGCCGCCGTCGAGGACGGCGACGCGGTCGGCGAGCTGGTCGGCCTCCTCCAGGTACTGCGTGGTGAGGAAGATGGTGGTGCCGTTCGCGACGAGTTCGCGGACGCTGTCCCACATGGTGCGGCGGCTGCGCGGGTCGAGGCCCGTCGTCGGCTCGTCGAGGAAGATGACGCTCGGGTCGCCGACCAGCGTCATCGCGAGGTCGAGCTTGCGCCGCATGCCGCCGGAGAAGGTGCCGGGCAGCTGCTTCGCGGCGTCCGCGAGGCCGAAGCGGTCGAGCAGTTCGGCCGCGCGCCGCCTGCCCTCGCTCCGGGGCAGGTGCAGCAGGTCGGCCATCATCAGCATGTTCTCCTCGGCGGTGAGGAGCGCGTCCACCGCCGCGTACTGACCGGTGACGCCGATCGCGCGGCGTACGGCGTCGGGGTCGGCGACGAGGTCGTGGCCCGCCACGCGTGCCTGCCCGGCGTCCGCGGCGATCAGCGTCGACAGGATCTGCACGGTGGTGGTCTTGCCCGCGCCGTTCGGCCCGAGCAGCGAGAAGACCGCGCCCCGGGGGATGTCGAGGTCGATCCCGTCGAGCACCACCTTGTCGCCGTACGACTTGGCGAGCCCGGAGGCCTCGATCGCCGACGCGCCCATGGCGTCCCGCGGGATGTTCCTGCTCCTGGTCATGCCCGATCACTCCATGCTCGTACGGCGTTCAAGTCAGACTTTTACGGCGTTCAAGCGCCGCGCTCGAACACTGTAAAAGACCACTTGCACACCGTGCAAGAGCTTCTCCGAACTTCCTGAACACTGTGCAAGTGGTGGGCTATCCTGGCGGCATGCCACGCGAGACCTTGAACCGTGACCAGATCGTCCGGGCCGCGATCGAACTGCTCGACGCGGAAGGGGTCGACGGTCTGAGCATGCGGCGCCTCGGCCGCCATCTGGGCTCGGCCGCCACGGCGATGTACTGGCACGTCGGCAGCAAGGACAAGCTCATCGCGCTGGCGGGCGACCACGTGTGGGGCGAGGTCGGCCTGCCCGACCCGGACGCGATCGGCTGGCGGGACGCGGCCGCCGCCTTCGCGCAGGAGTGGTACGCGATGCTCACCCGGCACCAGTGGCTGATGCCCGCCAGCAGCGCCCACATCATCTACGGCACGGAGACGGCGCGCCGCCAGGACCACTGCTACCGCATCTTCGAGACCGCGGGCTTCGCCGACGAGGAGCTCGACGCGGCCGTGGCCACGCTCCTGACCTTCGTGACCGGCACCGCCCTTGAGGACGCGGCCGCGGCCACCACGCGGGCGCGGATCCGCCGCGAGGGCGGCGACGAGGAGGAGGGGGTCAAGGAGGTCCTGGAGTGGGCGAACGGCATCGCGAGGGAGTTCCCGCGGCTGCGCGCCCGCATCGACGCGGGGGCGCAGGCACGCATCACACAGGCATCCACGAAGATCGCCTTCGGCGTCGGGATCATCCTCGACGGCCTCCAGGCCCGCCTCGACGCCGGGACCGGCGGCGCGCCCCAGCCGTAGCGGGCCCGGCCGGACCTACTCCCTGGTGTCCTCCGGAATCGTCACCAGCCACCGGCTGTCCCTGCGCGGACGCAGATAGAACAGCCAGTACAGCGTCGCCCCGCCCACGATCCCGCCGGTCCACAGCAGGTACGACGCCTCCTGCTGGCTCAGCACGTACGCGAGCACCGCGACGAGCACCACCGGCACCGCGGGCCACAGCGGCATCCGCCAGGCGGGCGCGTGCCTGCGCGACCCGCGCCGGGCGAGCAGCGCCGCCACGGCGACCAGCAGGTACATGCCCGTCACGGAAACCCCGGTCACTCCGTAGAGGGTGTCGAGGTTCACGAAGCACAGCGCGGCGCCCGGCACACCCACCAGGAGCGTGGCGACCCAGGGCGAGCCGAAGCGCCCGCCGAGCCGCGAGAGGACCTTGTTCACCGGCGCGGGCCACGCCTGGTCCCGGGCGGAGGCGAAGAGGACCCGCGAGTTCTGGATGACCATCACGATGCCCGCGTTGATGATGGCGAGGGCCACGCACAGGCTGATGAAGGTGCCGACGCCGGAGCTGGACCAGGCGGCGACCATGGCGCCGATGTCCCCGTTGGTGAGCGCGGCGAGGTCGGGCGCGCCCATGGTGATGGCGGCGACGGGCACGAGCAGGACGACGGCGGAGATGCCGAGGGTGAGCAGGACGGTGCGGGCGACGTTCCTGCGCGGGTTCTCCATCTCCTCGGAGAGGTACACGGCCGTGGAGAAGCCCTGGGTGACGAAGAGGGCGATGGCGAGCCCGGAGACGATCAGCATGGCGGTGACGGTCTTCGTGCCGTCGCCGGAGCCGGACCCCGCGGCCACGCCGAAGTCGACGAGGCTGCCCGCGCCCCGCTCGGCGTGCGCGAACCCGAGCACGGCCACCACGCCCGCGGCGATCACTTCGAGGACGAGGAAGATCCCGGTGATCCACGCGTTGGCGCGCAGGTCGAGCAGGCCGGCGAGGGTGGCGAGGAGCATCACGGCGGCGCCAGCGTAGGACGGGTCGAGGTGGACGACGGGCGCGAGGTAGTCGGCCGTGCCCATGGCGATGACGGGCGGCACGATCATCACGACGAGCAGGGAGAGGACGAAGACGAGCCAGCCCGCGAGCCGTCCGGCCATGGTCGACACCATCGCGTACTCGCCGCCCGCGCTGGGGATGAGGGTCCCCAGCTCCGAGTAGCAGAACGCGACGCCCACGCACAGCAGCGCGCCGATGGCGATGGTGAGGGCGGTGGCGGTGCCGAGCGTGGAGAACAGGTCGGGCACGACCACGAAGAGCGTGGAGGCGGGCGTGACACAGGACAGCGTGAGCAGGGTGCCGCCGACGACGCCGATGGAACGCTTCAGCTTGCGCGGCGCCTCGTCCGGTTCCTGCGCGGGCGCGGTGACCGGCCCGATGACCGCGGACTCGGGCGGCGGCGTGTGAAGCGTTTCGGTCATACGGCGTTTCCGATCGGCTCGTACCAAGGAGGAGGCGGAGCCGTCATGGAAACCCCGGCGTAAGGAGAACGTCAATGGCCGATTACCTACGGAATCCGCAGCTCGGGGGATCATCAACTCACCATTGAATCCCAGACATTGGCGACAAGTAGATGACACTAGTCAGCCACTTCACCACCAGACCTTCGATAGCAAGGTCAAATACACAGATCGCCTTCCTCGCCCGATTTAAGCGATCAGTGCGGGAACCGCAGCCGCGCACCGAAAAATAAACGAGACCGTCCGCAGTGCGGACGGTCTCGCTCGGTGCGCTCAGGTGCTCAGTGGTTGCGCGGGAACCCCAGGTCCACGCCCGCCGGGGCGTCCGACGGGTCCGGCCAGCGGGTCGTGACGACCTTGCCGCGGGTGTAGAAGTGCGTGCCGTCGTTGCCGTAGATGTGGTGGTCGCCGAAGAGCGAGTCCTTCCAGCCGCCGAAGGAGTGGTAGCCCACCGGCACCGGGATCGGCACGTTCACGCCGACCATGCCCGCCTCGACCTCCAGCTGGAAGCGGCGCGCCGCGCCGCCGTCCCGGGTGAAGATCGCCGTGCCGTTGCCGAACGGCGAGGCGTTGATGAGGGCGAGGCCCTCCTCGTACGTCTCCACACGCAGCACGCACAGGACCGGGCCGAAGATCTCGTCCTTGTAGGCGTCCGCCGTCACCGGCACCCGGTCGAGCAGCGAGAGGCCGATCCAGTGGCCGTCGGGGTGGCCCTCGACGGTGTAGCCGGTGCCGTCCAGGACGACCTCGCTGCCCTGGGCCGCCGCGCCCGTCACGTACGACGCCACCTTGTCGCGGTGGGCGGCCGTGATGAGCGGGCCCATCTCCGAGGACGGGTCGGTGCCGGGGCCGATCTTGATCTTCTCGGCCCGCTCCTTGATCTTCGCCACCAGCTCGTCGCCGACCGCGCCGACCGCCACGACCGCCGAGATGGCCATGCAGCGCTCGCCCGCCGAGCCGTACGCGGCCGAGACGGCGGCGTCGGCGGCCGCGTCCAGGTCGGCGTCCGGCAGGACCAGCATGTGGTTCTTGGCGCCGCCGAGCGCCTGGACGCGCTTGCCGTTGGCGGAGGCCGTGGTGTGGATGTAGCGGGCGATCGGGGTCGAGCCCACGAAGGACACGGCCGCCACGTCCGGGTGCTCCAGGAGGCGGTCCACGGCCACCTTGTCGCCGTGCACGACGTTGAACACGCCGTCCGGCAGGCCCGCCTCGGCGAGCAGCTCCGCGACGCGCATCGACGCCGACGGGTCCTTCTCGCTGGGCTTGAGCACGAAGGTGTTGCCGCACGCGATGGCGAGCGGGAACATCCACATCGGCACCATGGCCGGGAAGTTGAAGGGCGTGATGCCCGCGACGACGCCGAGCGGCTGGCGGATCGAGGAGACGTCCACGCGGCTCGCGACCTGCGTGGACAGCTCGCCCTTGAGCTGCACGTTGATGCCGCAGGCCAGGTCGACGACCTCCAGGCCGCGGGCGACCTCGCCGAGGGCGTCGGAGTGCACCTTGCCGTGCTCGGCGGTGATCAGCTCGGCGATCTCGTCGCGGTGCGCGTCGAGCAGCGCCCGGAACTTGAAGAGGACCGAGGTGCGCTGGGCGAGCGAGGACTGGCCCCAGGTCGTGTACGCGGCCTTCGCGGCGGCCACGGCCGCGTCCACCTCGTCCACCGACGCGAAGGCGACGCGGGTCGTCACGGCGCCGGTCGCCGGGTCGGTGACGGGGCCGTACGTACCGGACGCGCCCTCGACGGTCTTGCCGCCGATCCAGTGGTCGACGGTCTTCGTCATGCTCGTCATGCTGCTCATGCCAAGTTTCCCTTCACAGCTGGCGGCGCCGGGCGGACACGTGCCGGTCGTACTCCTCGCGTGCCTTGACCGCCGACGCCCGGGTCGCGGTCTCGGCCACGGGCACATCCCACCACGCCTGTGCGGGGGGCGGGCCCGACACTGTGTCTGCCGTTTCCGTCTCCACGTAGACACATGTGGGGCCGTCCGCTTCGCGTGCTTCGCGCAGTGCCTCGCGCAGGTCGCGGACGGTCTTGGCGCGCCGCACCGGCAGTCCGAGCGAGGCCGCGTTGGCGGCGAGGTCGACGGGCAGCGGGGCACCCGTGTAGGTGCCGTCGGGCGCCCGGTGGCGGTAGGCGGTGCCGAACCGCTCGCCGCCGACGGACTCCGACAGGCCCCCGATGGAGGCGTACCCGTGGTTCTGCAGGATCACGACCTTGATCGGGATGTTCTCCTGGACGGCCGTGACGATCTCGGTGGGCATCATCAGATACGTCCCGTCGCCGACGAGCGCCCACACGGGCCGCTCCGGCGAGGCCATCGAGACCCCGATCGCGGCCGGGATCTCGTAGCCCATGCAGGAGTAGCCGTACTCCACGTGGTACTGCCTCGGCGAGCGCGCCCGCCACAGCTTGTGCAGGTCGCCGGGGAGCGAGCCGGCCGCGTTGATGAGCACGTCGGCGTCGGTGACCAGCTCGTCGAGGAGGCCGAGCACCTGCGCCTGGGTGGGCCGCACGTCCGGCTCGTCCGCTTCATAGGCGGCGTCGACGCGGTGCTCCCAGCGTGCCTTGTCGTCGGTGTACTCCGCCGCGTACGCGGGGTCGACGCGATGGCCCGCGAGCGCGTCCCGCAGCCCTTCGAGGGCGGCGCGCGCGTCGGCGACGACGGTGGCGCCCGCCATCTTGTGCGCGTCGAACGCGGCCACGTTGATGTTGAGGAAGCGCACGCCGGGCGCGCCGAAGAGGGTGCCGGACGCGGTGGTGAAGTCGGTGTAGCGGGTGCCGACGCCGATCACGAGGTCGGCGGTGCGGGCCAGTTCGTCGGCGGTCGCGGTGCCGGTGTGGCCGATGCCGCCGACGTCGGCGGGGTGGTCGTGGCGCAGGGAGCCCTTCCCCGCCTGGGTGGCGGCGACGGGGATGCCGGTGGCGTCGGCGAGGGCGGCGAGGGCCTGCTCGGCGGCGCTGTGGTGGACGCCGCCGCCCGCGATGATCAGCGGCCGGTCGCCGCCCCGCACCAGACGGGCGGCGGCGGCCAGTTCGGCGGGGTCGGGGGCCTGACGGCGCACCTTCCAGACCCGCTCGACGAAGAACTCCTCGGGCCAGTCGTGGGCTTCCGCCTGCACGTCCTGCGGCAGCGCGAGGGTCACCGCGCCCGTGTCGACGGGGTCGGTGAGCACCCGCATCGCCTGGAGCGCGGCCGGGATCAGGGCCTCGGGGCGGGTGATCCGGTCGAAGTACTTCGAGACGGGCCGCAGGCAGTCGTTCACGGACACGTCGCCCGCGTAGGGCACTTCGAGCTGCTGGAGGACCGGGTCGGCGGGGCGGGTCGCGAAGGTGTCGCCGGGCAGCAGGAGCACCGGCAGGTGGTTGACGGTCGCGAGGGCCGCGCCCGTGACGAGGTTGGTGGCGCCGGGCCCGATGGACGTCGTCACGGCGTGGGTGGAGAGCCGCCCGCACTGGCGCGCGTACCCCACGGCGGCATGCACCATGGACTGTTCGTTGCGCCCCTGGTGGAACGGCATCTGCTCGCCGTACTCCACGAGCGCCTGGCCGAGTCCCGCCACGTTGCCGTGCCCGAAGATGCCCCAGGTCGCGCCGATGAGGCGGCGCCGCTCGCCGTCCCGCTCGGTGAACTGCCGGGCCAGGAAGCGCACCAGGGCCTGGGCCGTCGTGAGCCGGATCGTGCCGGGCGCGCCGCGCGTGCCCCCCTGTGTCTCGCTCATCGGTAACCCTCCGTGTGGTCGGGGTGGAAGCAGATCTTCCACTCCCGCTCGTCGCCCGGTCCCGCCATGACGTTCAGGTAGTACATGGTGTGCCCCGGCTGGGCGATGGACGGGCCGTGCCAGCCGTCGGGCACGAGCACCGCGTCGCCGGAGCGCACCTCGGCGAGCACGTCGGTGCCGCCCTCCCGCGAGGGGAAGACCCGCTGGTAGCCGAAGCCGTGCTCGCCCTCGATCTCGAAGTAGTAGATCTCCTCGAGGACCGACTCGACGCCGGGCCGGTGCTCGTCGTGCTTGTGCGGCGGGTACGAGGACCAGTTGCCGCCCGGCGTGATCACCTCCACGGCGATCAGCCGGTCGCAGTCGAAGGCGTCCGCGGACGCGAAGTTGCGGACCTGGCGCGCGCAGCTTCCGCTGCCGCGCGCTTCGACGGGGACCTCCGGCGCGGGGCCGTAGCGGGCGGGGAGTCGGCGCTCGCACTTCGCTCCTGCCAGGGCGAAGCGGCCTCCCACGCCGGAGGCGATCTGGATGTGGGCGTCACGGGGAACGTAAGCGAAGTCGGTGACTCCGCTGAACACGCTCTCGCGGCCCAGGAGTTCGATGATCTCGCCCTCCGCGTGCACCGTACAGCCGCCGGTCAGCGGGAGCACGATCCATTCACTCTCACCGGTGGCGAAGGAGTGCAGTCCACCGGCCGGGATCTCGACGACACGCAGCCCGGCATACGTCCACGCTGCGGTTTTGGGGTCGATGGCGACGGCGTAGCCGCCGTCGGCCGCACTTCCTTTTGGTACGTACGTCATGCGTGGCTCCTCCTGATTGCGTACGTCACGGCTACAGCAGGCCCACCGCGGTGTCGACGGCGCCCGCGACATCGCCGTCCGCCGGGTACAGCAGCGTCCGGCCCGCGACCAGGCCCTGCACGGTGGGCAGCCGCAGGGCGCCGCGCCACTTCTCGTACGCGGCGTCCGCGTCGCCCGCGATGTCGCCGCCGAGGAGCACGGCGGGCAGCGTCGAGGTCTCCATGACGCGGGCCATGTCGTCGGGGTTCTCGGTGACGGGGACCTTCAGCCAGGTGTACGCCGAGGTGCCGCCGAGTCCCGCCGCGATGGCGATGGACCGGGTGACGGCCGCCGCGCTCAGGTCGTTGCGCAGCACGCCGTCGTCGGACCTGCGGCACAGGAACGGCTCCACGAACACGGGCAGGCGGCGCGCGGCCATGGCGTCGACGGCGCGGGCGGTGGTCTCCAGGGTGGTGAGGGAGCCCGGGTCGGCGTAGTCGACGCGAAGGAGCAGCTTGCCCGCGTCGAAGCCGAGGCGCCGCAGATCCCGGGGGCGGTACCCGGTGAACCGGTCGTCCAGCTCGAACGCGGCGCCCGCGAGGCCGCCCCGGTTCATGGAGCCCATGACGACCTTGCCCTCCAGGGCCCCGAGCAGCAGCAGGTCGTCGAGGATGTCGGCGGTGGCGAGCACGCCGTCCACGCCGGGGCGCGAGAGGGCGAGGCAGAGCCGCTCCAGGAGGTCGGCGCGGTCGGCCATCGCCATCGGGTCCTTCCCGACGCCCAGGGCGCCCCGGGCCGGATGATCCGCCGCGATGATCATGAGCCGTCCGGATTCCCCGACCAGCTCCCGCCGCTTCCGCCGGGCGGCGGCCTCGGCGATGGCCTCGGGCTCCCGCACCCGGGTCCGTACGAGCTGAGCAACGTCCACGGCGGTCACGTGACGGCCCCCGCCCGCAGCGCGGCTTCGACCTCACCGGCGTACGGCATCGCCGAGGAACACTCCAGCCGGGAGGCGACGATCGCCCCCGCCGCGTTCGCGTACCGGATCACCCGCTCCAACTCCCACCCGGCGAGCAGCCCGTGGCACAGCGCCCCGCCGAACGCGTCCCCCGCCCCGAGCCCGTTCAGGACGGTCACGGGCAGCGGCGGCACCTCGACGACGTCCCCCTCGCGGTTCATCGCGAGCACCCCCTTGGGCCCCTGCTTGACCACGGCCAGCTCGACCCCGGCCGCGAGGAGGGCCCCCGCGGCGGCCCGCGGCTCCCGCACCCCGGTGGCGATCTCCACCTCGTCCAGATTGCCCACGGCGACGGTGGCGTGCCGCAGCGCTGCGGCGTAGTGCAGCCGTGCCTCGTCCGGATCGCTCCGGGCTGTGCCCTTCCAGAACGCGGGCCGCCAGTCGAGGTCGAAGACGGTGATGCCGCCGGAGCGCGCGCCGAGCGCGGCGATGGTCGCCGTCCGGCTGGGCTCCGCGCAAAGGCCGGTCCCGGTCATCCAGAAGATGCTGGCCTCGGCGATCGCGTCGAGGTCGAGGTCGGCCGCGGCGAGCTCCAGGTCGGGCGCCTTGGGCTGCCGGTAGAAGTACAGCGGGAAGTCGTCGGGCGGGAAGACCTCGCAGAACGTCACGGGCGTGGGCAGGCCAGGGACCTCGCCGACCCACCGGTCGTCGACCCCGAACTCCCGCAACTGCTCCCGCAGATACGTGCCGAAGGGGTCCTGTCCCGTCCGCGTGACAACGCCCACGCGCCGCCCGAGCCGGGCCGCCGCGACCGCCACGTTCGTGGCCGAGCCGCCGAGGAACTTCCCGAAGGTCGTGACCTTCGAGAGCGGCACCCCGGTCTGCAGGGGGTAGAGGTCCACCCCGATCCGGCCCATCGTGATGACGTCGTACGGGTCGTACGGATCGGTGTTCGGATCGCTCACCCTGCACATCCCTTCCTGGAGGCAGCCTGTCGCCTCCCCCAGGTCTAATCCCGTCCCAGGAACCCTGTCAACATTTTGTCCTTACATTCGGACTACTCCTTGACACTCTTCTCGGCCGCCGTGGAGGCTGACGCCCATGGCGACCACGACCTCCTTGACCCCATCGTCGGCTTTGTCCCGCATCCGTGTCGGCTCGGCCCCCGACTCGTGGGGCGTGTGGTTCCCCGAGGATCCCCAGCAGGTCCCCTGGACGCGCTTCCTGGACGAGGTCGCCGACTCCGGTTACGAGTGGATCGAGCTGGGCCCGTACGGCTATCTGCCGACCGACCCGGCGCGGCTGACCGCCGAGACGGACCGCCGCGGCCTCAAGGTGTCCGCGGGGACGGTCTTCACGGGCCTGCACCACGGCCCGGACGTCTGGGACAAGACCTGGGACCACGTCTCCGCCATCGCGGAGCTGACCCGGGCGATGGGCGCGCGCCATCTGGTCGTCATCCCGTCCTTCTGGCGCGACGACAAGACCGGCGAGGTCCTGGAGGACTCCACCCTCACCGCCGAGCAGTGGCGGCAGCTGACCACCCAGACCGAGCGCCTGGGCCGCGAGGTGCGCGAGCGCTACGGCCTCACGATCGTCGTCCACCCGCACGCCGACACCCACATCGACACCGAGGAGAACGTCACCCGCTTCCTGGACGGGACGGACCCCGACCTGGTCTCGCTGTGCCTGGACACCGGGCACTACGCCTACTGCGGCGGCGACAGCGTCAAGCTCATCGAGACCTACGGCGAACGCCTCGGCTATCTGCACCTGAAGCAGGTCGACCCGGCCGTGCTCGCCGAAGTCCGGGCGCAGGACATGCCGTTCGGCCCCGCGGTGGCACGCGGCGTGATGTGTGAGCCGCCGACCGGGGTGCCCGCGCTCGGCCCCGTCCTCGAAGCCGCCCAGAAGCTGGACGTCGACCTGTTCGCCATCGTCGAGCAGGACATGTACCCGTGCGAGCCGGACAAGCCGCTGCCCATCGCCCGCCGGACGCGGTCGTTCCTGCGCTCCTGCGGGGCCTAGGCCCGGTCGGCGGACCTGGCATCCGGTGCCGCCCCGGGCCTCCTGCGCTGCGCTTGCGTACGGCACCCTTGTCGCACGACGGGCGAGGCCGGGCCGACGACGAGCGGGAGGCCGGATGAACGCGGGCCGCTGGCACGACGCACGCACGCGCGCCGCGGTGCGCTCCCTGCACGGCCCCGACGGCCTCTGGGAGGTCGCCGTGGCCCGGCCGCACCCCCGGCTGCGCCCCGGCGTCATCAGCTACCGGGGCTTCCGGCTCGCGCTCGCGGCGCCCCGGCGGCGGCTCGAAGTCCCCATCGGAGCCGTCACGTTGATGCTCGGCTTCGGTGACCGGCTGCGCATCCTGGGCCTCACGGGCCCCGCGCGCCCGCCGGTGTCCCTGGTCTCGGTGGTCTCCGGGCTCACCACGCGGCCGGTGCTCGGCGAGCACGACGGGCGGCTCGCGGGTGTCGAGGTGCTGCTCACGCCGTGGGCCTCGTTCACGCTCCTCGCCACGGAGCAGCACGAGCTGGCCGAGCGCACCCTGGACCCGGACGTGCTCGGCGTCCTGCCCGGACCGGGCCGCCGGGACCGGGTCGGGGACCTCGCGGCGGCGCTCGGCGCGCTGCCCCGCTGGAGCGACCGCTTCGGCCTTCTCGACGACGTCCTCATCCGCTGGTCCGAGGACGGGCCGCCGTGCTCGGCGCGGATCGTGCGGGCCTGGGAGGAGCTGGTGCGCAGCCGCGGCCGGGCGTCCGTGGCCGGGATCGCGGCGGAGGTCGGCTGGAGCGTACGGCAGTTGGAGAACCGGTTCCGCGAACAGATCGGCGTCGGCCCGAAGGCGGCGTGCCGGATCCTGCGCCTCCAGCACGCCCGCCGACTGCTCGCCGCGGGCCGCAGCCAGGCGGAGACCGCGGCGCTCTGCGGCTTCTACGACCAGGCGCACCTCAGCGGCGAGTTCAAGGCGATGACGGGCTGCACCCCGCGCCGGTTCGCGCTCGCCGGGGCCGCCCCGCTCCCGGCGCACAGCGGGCCGCCGTCCGCCGCGCGGCTCGCGGGCGAGCAGACGAGCCTGGTCCTCACGCCAGGATCGCCGGAGCAGCGGGCGGTGTTCGCGAAGGCCGGCCGCCGCCGCTGAGAGCCGACCGGCCGGTGTTCACGAAGGCCGACCGCCGCCGGGAGCCGACCGGCCGGGGAACGCACCGGCGCCGACGGCATCACGCGCCGAGGCCGGGGCACCCGCACGCCGAGGACCGGGGGCACCGCCCCCGGACGTCAAGGCCGCCGAGGCCACCACGGGTAATCACGCGCCCCGGGCACGCCCCACGTCCACGCCCTCCACGGGCGACACTTCCGTCACAAACGCCCTCTTCTCGTCACACATGTCCCGTGTACGCGGGTCTTGCGTCACAGCCAGTCGACAGACGCCTCCGCGCGGTCACTCTGCGTCGTTCACGGGGCACAGGCTGAGTGATCGCCAGTGCCGTGCCCAGCTCCCCCGTCGGCCGTACCGGCCGCCCTGGGCACGCACAGGGAGGAGCCACCATGACCGACCGCAGGCTCTGGTCGTACAAGGACATCGCGGCGCACATCCGGGTCCAGCCCGACACCGTGCGCTCCTACCGCAAGCACGGCCTGCTGCCCGAGCCCGACCACGTCGAGGGCGGCAAACCGTATTGGTACGCCGACACCATCCGCGCCTGGGTCGCGTCCCGGCCCGGCAACCGCGCCCGCAGGGATGGCTGAGACGGACCGGCTCCCCCTCTTGGATTGGTACCCCCTAGGGGTATAGTGTGAAGCACGTCAGGGGTTCCCTGGAACCAACGGGACCCCACGCGTGCGCAGACGTCCCGTACGTCCACACCTTTCACCGAGGAGAACGACATGACCGCCAACGCCCAGACCTCGCAGACCGACTCCGTCACCACGGTGTTCGCCGTGACGGGTATGACGTGCGGCCACTGCGAGGGCGCCGTGGCCGAGGAGATCGGCGGGCTCGCGGGCGTCAGCTCAGTCAAGGCCGAGGCCGCCAGCGGCAAGGTGACCGTGGTCTCCGCCGCCCCGCTGGACGAGGAAGCGGTCCGCGCCGCCGTCGACGAGGCCGGCTACGAGCTCGTCGGCAAGGCCTGACCGCCGCCCCGCCCCTCCTCCGGGCCCCGCGGCACGCCACCCACGGCCGCGGGGCCCGGCGCCTTTCCCCGAAAGAGCCGTCATGAACACCTCCGAGGTCGAACTCGCCATCGGCGGAATGACCTGCGCCTCCTGCTCGGCCCGCATCGAGAAGAAGCTGAACCGGATCGAGGGCGTGACCGCTTCGGTCAACCTCGCCACCGAGAAGGCCAAGGTCGCCTACGCGGACGGGGTGGAGGTCGGCCAACTCGTCGCCACCGTCGAGAAGCTCGGCTATACGGCGCGCGAGATCGTCCCGCCACCGCCGGACGCGGGGCCGGGCGACGACGCCGCCGACCGGCCCGTCAGCACCGACCTCACCGAGGCCGACCGGCTCCTGCAGCGCCTGCTCGTGTCCGCCGCCCTCGCGCTGCCCGTCGTGGTGCTCGCGATGGTGCCCTCGCTGCAGTTCGAGTACTGGCAGTGGCTGTCTCTGACCCTTGCCGCGCCGGTCGTCGTGTGGGGCGGCCTTCCCTTCCACAAGGCGGCGCTCACCAACGCCCGGCACGGCGCGGCGACCATGGACACCCTGGTGTCGCTCGGCACGCTCGCCGCGTTCGGCTGGTCGGTGTGGGCGCTGTTCCTCGGCACGGCGGGCGAGCCGGGCATGCGGCACGGCTTCGAGTTCACGATTCGGCGCGGCGACAGCTCGTCGGCGCTCTACCTCGAAGTGGCCGCGGGCGTCGTCACGTTCATCCTGCTCGGCCGCTATCTGGAGGCCCGCTCCAAGCGCAAGGCGGGCGCGGCGCTGCGGGCCCTGCTCGAACTCGGCGCCAAGGACGTGTCCGTGCTCGGCCCCGACGGCACCGAGACCCGGATCCCGGTGGGGCGGCTCGCCGTCGGGGACCGCTTCGTCGTCCGGCCCGGGGAGACCGTCGCCACCGACGGCACCGTCGTCGAGGGCGCGTCCGCCGTCGACGTGTCGATGCTGACCGGCGAGTCCGTGCCCGCCGACGTCACGGTCGGGGACGCGGTGACCGGCGCGACCGTGAACGCGGGCGGGCGCCTGGTCGTCGCGGCGACGCGCGTCGGCGCCGACACCCAACTGGCCCGCATGGCCCGGCTCGTCGAGGACGCGCAGAGCGGCAAGGCCGAGGTGCAGCGCCTCGCCGACCGGGTCGCCGCCGTCTTCGTGCCCGTCGTCATCGCGCTCGCCGTGGCGACGCTCGGCTTCTGGCTGGGCAACGGCGTGGGCGCGGCCGCCGCGTTCACGGCCGCCGTCGCCGTACTGATCATCGCCTGCCCCTGCGCGCTCGGCCTCGCCACGCCCACCGCCCTGCTCGTCGGCACCGGCCGCGGCGCCCAGCTCGGCATCCTCATCAAGGGCCCCGAAGTCCTGGAGTCCACCCGCCGCGTCGACACGATCGTCCTCGACAAGACCGGCACGGTGACGACGGGCCGCATGGCCCTTCAGGACGTGTACGCGGCCGAATCGACCGACGAGAAGGAGTTGCTGCGGCTCGCGGGCGCCCTGGAGCACGCCTCCGAGCACCCCGTGGCGCGGGCCGTCGCGGCGGGCGCCGCCCAGCGGCTCGGCCTCGACGCGGGCGCCCTGCCGGTGCCGACACGCTTCGAGAACGTCCCGGGGGCCGGGGTGCGCGGCACCGTGGACGGGCGCGAGGTGCTCGCCGGGCGCGAACGGCTGCTCGCCGGGGCGGGCGTCACCGGCCTGGCCGGGCTGACCGCCGCCCGGGAGCGGGCCGAGGCCGGGGGCCGCACCGCCGTGCTCGTCGCCCTGGACGGGGTGGCCTGCGGGCTGCTCGCGGTCGCCGACACGGTCAAGGACACCAGCCCCGAGGCCGTACGCCGATTGCGGGAACTGGGCCTCGAACCGGTCCTTCTGACCGGCGACAACCGGAGCGTGGCCGAGGCGGTCGCGGCGGCCGTGGGCATCGCCCCCGACGCCGTGCACGCCGAGGTGCTGCCCGAGGACAAGGCCGACGTGGTGCGCCGCCTCCAGGACGAGGGGCGGGTCGTGGCCATGGTCGGCGACGGCGTGAACGACGCGGCGGCCCTGGCGACGGCCGACCTGGGGCTCGCCATGGGCACGGGTACGGACGCGGCCATCGAGGCGGGTGATCTCACCCTCGTCCGGGGTGACTTGCGGGTGGCCGCCGACGCGATCCGGCTCGCCCGCCGCACCCTCGCCACCATCAAGGGCAACCTCTGCTGGGCCTTCGGCTACAACGTCGCCGCGCTGCCCCTGGCGGCGGCCGGGCTGCTCAACCCGATGATCGCCGGAGCGGCCATGGCGTTCTCCTCCGTGTTCGTCGTCACCAACAGCCTCCGCTTGCGGTCTTTCACATAGCCTCGCGATCCTTCACACTGTCTTCGCGGGACTCTCACCTCAGGCGAGACATCCGCATATGGGCCCTCTTGCGTGCGTTCGATGGCATATGCAAGAGACGTAGATCACAGCGATCGCAACGTAACCATCAGGGGGGCTCGCGAGTCTAAGAGGGCGACACCAGAGGGATCTTGGGGGATCCATCGGGCGTCGGGGGACATCTTGGGGGATGTCCCTGATGGGGGTACCCCCCTGCTCCTTCAGAGCTTGGGGGAGCGTTGGCCGGGGCACGTGCACCGGGGAGCTTTGAGCGGCCCTCCCGATCCCGTACGCGTCCCGGCAGACCGCACCACAAACTCCCGGCCGGATCCCGTGGGGGGAATCCGCACCGGGGCACAGGAAAGCGCCCCGACCGTCGACCCGTGGGGGGATCGACGGCGGGGTGCTTTTCATAGGCGGGGGCGCCTTGACGAGTGGCTCAGCCCCGTAAGGGGCGCGGGGAACTGCGCGCTCAGCGCGCGAAAAGCCGCAGTCGCGTCTGCCGAGATC